>DASZFK010000163.1:0-1570 GCA_035939855.1 Candidatus Angelobacter sp. | reverse complement strand
GGCTATTTCTGGTTATCCGAGAGGGCATAACGTGTAATGGGTGACTCGGTGCCAAAGCACACGGGGCCGATCTCATTGACTGATACTCCTCTCGAACCGAGCATCTTCAGAACCCGACCGACCACCACCGGAGAGAACTCCCCTAGATGGAAAGCCTGCTTCCCCGGAGATGTTCAAGCTGCTTGCTGATGCAAGTTTTGGGGATCGAAACCCACTCCTTTCTTCCACATCGTTAAAGTGATGGTGGCGATCTTGCGTGCCAGGGTCAGACGGGCCATCGTCGGCCGCATCCCCTTTTCCACCCGGGCTACATAGAAGTCGCGCAGGGGGCCAGGACGGGTGCTGGCAGAGATAGCGGCACTTTTGAAAAGCTTCTTCAGATCTTTATTGTGATTGTTATTCAGGCCGCGTACCGTGATGCGCTCGCGGTGGCGTTGCAGTTTGCCTCGGACGTAGCGGTACTCCCCGCTGTCATGAGTCTCCACGGCGAAACCGCTGTAGGCCCAGAGCTGGCGCTTGCTGCGGAAACGATGGGGTGTCTGCAGCAATGCCACTAGCAAAGCCGAGCGAATCGGACCGATGGAAGGAATCTGACGAAGTAACTTCACCGCCGGATGCCGGTAACTCTCTCGCAGCAGTTCGCCTCGCGCTTCCAGACGCAGCGGTTGCAGACTATCGAGTTGCTGGTATAAATGCTCGGCTCGAACCCGGACTCCTGGTTCCACCAGCTTGGCCAGCCACTCGGCGCGATGACGGGGAGCATAGACGCCGGCGCCACTGCAGGGAATGCCCCAGCTGCGGTACAGGGCTTTGATCCGATTCATCACGCGGGTCACATCTTTGGTGATGGTCAGATAGCTCCGCCCCAACTCTTTTAAGCCGCGTATGCCATGCTTTTCGTGATAGACCGGCTTGAGTTGGTTGGTGCGTAACAACTCCGCCAGCTTGCGGGCGTCGATCCGGTCACTCTTGTTGCCTTCTTTCAACAGAGCCGCTTTTCGCGGATCGCAGACTACGAGCCGGCTGACATGGGGTTTCAGGAGATCGTGTAACCAGGCAGCTGAGGTTCCTCCTCGAAGGTCAGGGACAGAGTTCCGTGCAATCCTTGGATGAAGTCAACTATCGTGGACGCCTTGGTCTCCAGCAGGCATTCCATGAGCCGCTTGCCATGAGCATCCATCACGGCAGCGGAAATAGTGGCCTGATGAACATCCATGCCGATATACTTTTCTTGACTCATAAAGGCGCTCCCTTTCGTTAGGCTGGCGATGCGAACAATCTCAACCTACCGCAAACGTGGGCGCCTTTTTATATTGCGTGAAATGCGCCTGGAATGACCTGTGTCCCATGGAGGCCTTATGGCTCAATCAGAATTGCAGTGGGCTGTGGTAACAGGAGCATCGAGTGGGCTCGGAGTGGGACTTGCAAAGGGACTTGCGGCAAGACACATCAACCTCGTCCTGGTAGCAAGACGTGAGGCGCCGATGCGGGAACTTGGGACAGAGCTAAGACGGTGGCACGGCGTCGACGCCGGGTTGGGCGGCCGGGACATTGTGTTTCGATCACCCAC
>DASZFK010000162.1:0-13834 GCA_035939855.1 Candidatus Angelobacter sp. | reverse complement strand
AGACCTTTGGGAGCCGCCTGACTGCTTTCGATATTGCCTCCGATGGTTCTCTGAACAACCGGCGTCTTTTCGCGCAACTCGAGGGAACATTTCCGGATGGAATCTGCCTCGATGACGAGTCCGCAGTATGGGTGGCCTCAGCCGGCGGCAACAAAATCATACGCGTAGCCCCGGGCGGAAAGATCACCAACAGTATTTCCTTACCCGATCGCAATGCATACGCCTGTATGCTGGGCGGTCCCGATCGTTGCGATCTCTATATCTGCACAGCCCGCCACTACCTGCCGGAACGCACTCGCGCTCTACGCTCCGGCAGGATCGAAGTCGTGCGCGTGCAAGTTCCAGGAGCAGGGCTTCCTTGAAGAATCGGGTGATCGGATTGCTGATTACTCGCAAATTCTTGTAGGCTCAATCAAACACCAAAACCTTTTTAGCCGCGAATAAACGCGAATTAACACGAATCAAGATCAAACAATATAAAGAGAAGGATACGCAACTACAGGAGTAGCAGGAGTAGTAAGACCATTTTTTGATTTCGATTTTATTTTTTTATTCGTGTTCATTCGCGTGTATTCGTGGCTAAGAAGGTTTTGGAATTTCTCTGCGGCCTCTGCCGGTGAGTTTTTTTCCGCGGTACACACCGCCCTCATTGCCCCGCAAAATATGCCTGCACCAGATGCACCAACTCATCCTCAAACTCCGATGTGCCCAGCAGGGGAGACTCCTCCTGTGATGCGGCGCGCATGATGCCGCTTATGGCACGGGTAATGATGAAAAGGTTGGTGGGTGTAACGGGTCGCGTGCGGGCCGGCAGCAGGCGGTCGCTTCGCTCGCCTACCAGTTGCGCCACTTTTCGCACGGAGCTGGCCAGTTCATTTCCCAGTCCTTGGCCAAATAGAGCTTCAAAGGCGACGCGGCGGGCGACCCTGCGTTTTGCAAATGCGTTGATCAACGCCCGCAGGGCCAGCCGCACTGGATCGATATCGCTTCCGTGTGCTGCTTCGGAAATGGCCTTGATTACGGCGGCTTCGTCAGTGGCGACCTCGCGGCGTGCCATCGCCACAAGGATGGCTTCCTTGTTGGAAAAATACTGGTAGAGCGTGCCCACGCTGATGCCGGCGCGGTCGGCAATGTAATTGGTGTTGAGCGCCGCTGGTCCTTCCTGCTGCAAAATCCGAGCCGTAGCTTCCAGGATGACCTCAACCGTATCGAGCGCGCGCACCTGCCGGGGTTTTCGCCTTGTCAAATCAACGGTCTGGGCTGGACGAGGCATGTCTGGCCTCCTTTCCGAAATCCGAGTAACAGAATACGAGCTTTGCTCATATAATCGATCTTGTCAACAGTGAGGATTGGTCTGCGGCTGCGCCGTGACGGTCCTTTCAGCAATCTTTAAGCCCCAAACTCGTTTGAGGAGTTGTACATGAGCAGCACCGTCATTACCACGCACGCGCCTGCACGGACATCCGGATTGACCCTGGCGAAATCCGAGTCCATTCCCTGGTATCTCTGGTCTTGCCTCACGGCCTCAGCCTGCATTATGGGCGGTTTGTATTGGGACATTTCCTGGCACCAGACCATTGGCCGCGATACTTTCTGGACGCCTGCCCACCTGCTGATTCAATTTGGCGCAATCCTCACGGCTGCATCGTCGTCCCTGCTGATCTTCGGCACGACGTTTGGACGCGATGAAGCTGCCAAGCGGGCCTCAGTCAATGTTTTGGGATTCCGCGGGCCGCTTGGTGCCTTCATCAGCGCCTGGGGCGGGGCCGCCATGCTGATCTCGGCGCCTTTCGACAATTGGTGGCACGACGCTTATGGTCTCGACGTAAAGATCATCAGCCCGCCGCACATGATCCTGGCGTTGGGAATCGCCGGTATTTTATGGGGTGGCGCGATCCTGATCCTGGGCGAGATGAACCGTGCCGAGGGATCGTTGCGCAAGCATCTCGAAAGGATGCTGCTGATCTCCGGTGGATTCCTGGTCATGCTCGACATGATCTTGAAGCTGCACGACACCAGCCGAGTGCTCATGCACTCCGCATACGCGTATGCGGTCATTGCTATCGGGCTGCCGCTGTGGATGGAAGCCATTGCACGCGCCTCAGGACGGCGCTTTGCCAGGACCACGATGGCCGCCGTCTATACCGGAATCTTTATGTCGCTGGTTTGGATTGTCCCACTGTTCCCAGGTGAGCCCAAGCTGGGTCCTGTATATCAGCGGGTCACGCACATGCTGCCGTTGTATTTCCCGCTCTTGATCATCGTTCCTGCAATCGCGCTCGATCTGCTTTGGCCGAAGATCAAGAGCTTGGGTAAGTGGGAGCAGTCGGCCCTGGTGGGCGTGGTTTTTGTAGCGGTGCTGATGGCGGTGCAGTGGCCGTTTGCCAGCTTCCTGATGTCCCCGGCTTCTCGTAATTGGATCTTCGGGACAAATTATATGTATTACGCGATGCCGCCCACAGCACTGGAGGCCAGGCACGCATTTTTCCCTACGGAAACAGCCTTGGTTTTTATCAGAACGATGGGCGTTGCCTTAGTCGCCGCTATTCTCAGCACGCGTCTGGGAATTGCATGGGGTAACTGGATGCGCGAGGTGCGCCGGTAACATGGCGATCCGTAAACGACTCTTGCTCATTGTTCTTCTGCTGCTGCCGGTGGCCAGTTTCGCCCATGTAGGCAGCCCGGACATTTATTACGACGGCTACGCCGGGCCATATCATCTGCTGGTTACGATCCGTCCGCCGAGCGTAATTCCCGGAGTCGCGGAAATTCAGATTCGCAGCGCGTCCAATGATGTGAACCAGTTGGAAATTCTCCCCTTGCGCATGGTGGGCCCCGGGGCCGATCTTGCTCCCAAGCCCGATGTGGCCGAGCGTTCCTCTGCCGATTCACAACTCTTCAGCGGCCACCTGTGGTTGATGGATCGCGGCTCCTGGAGAATCCAGGTCAACGTCGACGGGCAACATGGCAAATCCCAGATGGCGGTTCCGGTTCCTGCTGTTTCGATGAACTCCGCGACCATGAAAAAGACTCTGGGCGGCTTACTCGCGGTTTTAGGGTTATTGTTGGTGGCAGGATTTATCGGTATTGTGGGGGCGGCCAATCGTGAAGCCAAACTCGACCCGGAGCAAGATGTAACTCCAACACACCGGCGTCGTGGACTCGTTGGCATGGGGTTCGCAACCGCGCTCATGGTTCTTGTGCTGCTCTTTGGCAATCGCTGGTGGGGGTCGGAGGCCAGCGCCAATGCAAAGCTGTCGTACCGGCTTCCTCATCTCGAGGCTTCGTTGCAGGCGAGTACTTTGCGGCTACACCTGGAAAATCCGAACGAAGCTGCCGGTTTCACCCAATTCGGCACCGAACGCGCCGACCGTCTCCGGCTCGACGATCTCGTTCCCGATCATGGCCACTTGATGCATTTGTTTCTGGTCAGCAATGACATGAAGAGCTTCTGGCACTTGCATCCCCACCAGAACCAGATTGCGGACTTCAGCGAAGAGCTGCCCAATATGCCCGCAGGACACTACCGGATATTTGCCGACATCGTGCACGAAACCGGCTTCCCGGAAACCGAAGTGGGCGAGATTGATCTGCCGGCAATCGCGAATAAGAGCCCTCGCGATGAATCGCTTTGCGCTCACGATTACCAAAAACCCTCACCCAACCTTGCAAATAAATCCCCTGAAGATCACTCGCTTTGCATTCAGGATCATCAAAAGCCCGCATCCCCCATTGCGAATGGAGGTTTGAGCGGAGACGACGCCGGAGGAGCACCGATTTCAGCCGGCGAAAAAGTGTCCGAGCTTTCCGATGGCTACCGAATGGTTTGGGAGCGTGACTCTGCAGCGTTGAAGACCAAGCAGCCACTGTGGTTCCGGTTCCGAATTGAAGACAAAAGCGGCAATCCCGCAACCGGCCTTGAGAACTACATGGGAATGGCTGGACACGCCGCTTTCATTCGTGATGATGGCACAGTGTTTGCGCACGTGCACCCATCAGGGTCGGTGCCCATGGCGGCTGCCGAAAAGGCGCAGGCGCATAACTCCAACGCGAATGCAGCAGCAATGAGCATGGCAATGAACCACAGCGCGCCCTCGGCTGAGGTCTCATTTCCTTACGGCTTCTCGCAACCCGGCGACTACCACATCTATGTGCAAGTAAAACGCGCCGGACAAGTCGAAACCGGCGCCTTCACTGCGCATGTGGAAAACTAGCATTCAGCCCGCGTAACCACACCGAGGGCGTGGCCCATTGAAAGGCTAACTTCCTGGCGAGTTTCTCAACGGACATGCAATCGGGTGATCGCGCGTGATCGGGAGATCGGGTGATCGGTTTTGGAACAGTCATTGATTTTAAACACCTTATCTTTGCAGTTAGTGGAGAGCACTCAGCCCGCTCGGCTTTATCGGCTGAAGGGCAGCAGCATAGTGGGCGTGGATGCTGTGTCACAACCCTTTTAGCCGCGAATACACACGAGTAAACGCGAGTCAGAAAAACAATTAGTACCTTCATTGCTGCTACCGGGTCATTTTATTTCTATGTGGAAATCTTGTTCTAGAAAGAATATTCCGGCACAGAAGACCGAGCATGTACCAAAACAGGAAGTACAGGATACAGTTTGTTCCAGCAGCAATGTACCACCACATCACGGTTCCGTTTCCCGTATGGATGCCTTGCTGGAAAAATATCGTCGCAACACAAGCCCCAGGCAGGAAGGCTGCGTCCATGATGAAGTTTTTGGTATCGCTGTAGGGCAGGACTCGAGCCGCCACTCTAAAACCTAGCCACGTAAGGATCGTCATTCCTGCTCCGAAAAGAGCCAACTGTAGACGTTTGTTTGTCAACCGCAGCATAGGTAGCTGGCCTTTCACAATCCTAAGTGCGCCCCCCACTATTGGTGAGATAAAGAAAGCGGGTCCGAAGACCCGCTCTCAAGAAGCTAACTGACTTTTGATGTAACTAGAAGCGCACGTGGAACGACAACTGGAAGGTGCGCGGGATGTCAGCCGTGGCCGGATCGCCGAGACCGCCGAAGAGTGGACTCAACAGATTCGGGCTAACTCGTCCGTGCTGTAAATCGGCCAGGTGCAGCACCTGCCCATTGCCGCCCACCAAGGTGCCATTGGGACGCACGCAACTTGTGCAAGTGAAAAAGTTGGAATTGGGTATGCCTGCACCGTTTGCCGAGAAGCTCAGAGCATTCAATACGTCGTTGCTGTTGTAGCTCTGGAAATTGGCGTGGTTCAGGATGTTGAATGCATCGGCGCGCAGCTCTACGCTTACACGCTCGGTCCTTGGAATCTTGAAATCCTTATGCAAGGAAGCATCGAGCTTGTAGAACGGTGAGCCGCGACCAGCATCTCTTCCCACGTTGCCATTGAGCAACTGGAAGTCCACGATATCTCCCGTCAGGGCGTCAACTGCGCCGAGGCCGCTTGCGCCCGGAGGAGCCAAGAAGGTGTTCTGGATTCCAGCACACTGAGCAGCCGAGAATCCAGCAGCGATGCAATTGCCCACTGCGCCCGGACCAAACAGCGCATTGGAGCCGGTAAAGGAGGCGATGCCGGCCGTTGACAAGGTGCCATCGGGCAGCACGTTGGGCCGTTGTTGGGTTTCGCTGCCAGCGCCAAAGAAGCGTCCATTGGCAAAACCGGCTGTGCCCGTGGAGACGGGGTAGGGACGACCGGACTGAAGCTGACCGAGGAAGCTCAGGGTCAGGCCATTGGTGAAGACGCGAGCGAATGGCATGTCCGTAACCTTCCCAGACTCCAGGACGACGTTGAAATTCGCCGCATGGCGAATATCGTTGAATGCGGGTCCCAGTTCCGGGCGGATGTTGCGGGGATCGCCCGGCTCGGAGAGCCCGAAGAAGTCTTCGCTGGAGGTGAGAGCATGCGACCAGGTGTAGCTGGTAATGAACTGGACGTGGTTGGAGAAACGCTTGGTGGCGCTGACGAGCAGGCCGTTGTAATGCGAGGTGCGAGTGTTTTCGTTGGTCCTGACGGCTGTGAACCGATTGTCGGGGCGATTGCCGAAGAAGAAGAACCCAGGATGAGCTGGATCAGCAAGGATTACAGGGGAATTCCTGTCGCGCTCTCCGAACAAACCAAATCCGAACTGCCCGATATATTGGGCTTCGAAGACCAGTGTTTTGGTGAATTCGTGCTGAATAGCTGCATTGAAGCTACGAATTTCAGGATTCTTCAAGTTTGGCGAAATAGGGCGAACGCGTCCAAACGGTGGTAAGCCGCTAGGAGCAAACACTGCCAGTGCGGCTTGTGGCGGAGTGTTCGGAAAGGCTGCAAAGATCGCCGCCCTTTGGGCTGCAAACGGATCTCCGGCAGGTCCAGTTTTGGTTATCGTTACCGTGTTCAAAGTATGTCCATCAAAATTCAAAGAATCCAGCACGACGTTGTTGAAGGCCAGCATCGTTGTTTCAGCGAAAGAGGCCTTAAACAACGTTTTTTCTCCCCAAGGCGACCAAGTGAAACCTAAGCGCGGCTGGAAGTTGTTGTGATCCGAAGAGCACGCTGGAATGATGCCGTTGCCCTCGAAACATGTGCCGTTCGGCCCCTTGATCGTTCCACCTTTGAAAGCGCCCGCTTCCACATCGTAACGAATGCCGGCATTCAACGTGAAGTTGCGGGTCAATTTCCAGGTGTCCTGGAAGTAGAAGCCATAGATATTGTCTTTCGATGTAACCTGACCGGGGCCGAAGCCAACGGTAAAGGTCGTGGGGTTAGCGCCGACGAAGTCTGCATATTGGCCGAAATGGAATTGCTGAAAGAGCGAGAACCACGGATAGTAGCTGATGTTAAATCCCGTCTTGAAGGTATGGGAGCCATGGGTCCAGGTGAGGTTATCCATATATTGATAACGTTTGTTCAATCCCCCCTGGGGGCAGCAGAAATTTGCGCCACTTGAAAAACTGGCGTGCAGCTGACCGGGCAGCGTCGTCTTATCGGGCAAAGTATTGACTGTGCGATAGAAGAAGAAGCGGGCTTCATTCACCAGGGTTGGTGTTATCGAGGATACGAAACCAACGTTCAGGCCGGCGCTATGGATGTTATTGACCGTGAGATCATCGGGGGTGATGTTATTAGAGGTCTGGACAACCAAGTTGTCCAAGAGCTGTCGGTCGACATTGTAACGAACACTCAGATTATGGTTATTGCTCACCTTCCAGTCGATCTTGCCAGAGTAAAGCAGATCGTTGACCGGCTGCTGCAGCGTAATCGCGCCGGTAGGAGGGGTGAGTATGAGCGGAGCTGATTGGCGGCTAAGCTCATAGCTGGCAAACCAAAACAGCTTGTCTTTGATGAAAGGACCGCCGAGCGTGAACCCGCCTTCCTTGCGATGGAATGGAGCTCGATCACAGCCATCCTGCTTCACCAGCGTGCCCCCGACAAAATCGCTTGCCGGACAGTGAGGCGTGCCCGCTGGCCCTACGGTACCAGCAGGTATTGCTGTGCCGAGCAGACCGAGGTTGTAGAAGGGGTTCGAAGCTGTCAGGTTCCTTCCACGGAAGTACATGTGGCCGTCGCCATGGATGCCGTTGGTTCCGGATTTAGTAACAGCATTGATTACCAAGCCGCCGGCCTGTCCATATTCGGCGTTGTAATTGTTGGTGAGAACTTGAAATTCCTGGATTTCGTCCACCGAAGCGCCAATGCCACCGGCGCGCCCGGAAACTAACTGGTCGGTAATATTCGCCCCGTCGACATTGTAGAGATTGCCACGATCATTGATTGAGCCGGGACCAATCAGATCACCCTGGCCAGCCGGGCCACTCACGGTGCTGGTGTCAAGCTTTACTCCGGGAGCGCTCAAGGCCAGTTGAGCATAGTCGTTGGCTACGCCACCGGCACCGGCAAAAACCGGGAGCCGCTTCATATCCAGATCATTCACCGTCGTGGAAACATCTGTCTTGGTGGTTTCAATCAGCGGCGCAGCCGTGGTTACTTCCACGGTTGAGCTTGTGCCTGAAATGCTAAGCTTGATATTGAGGTCTCGTTGATCGCCGACGTTGAGTAACAACCCTTTGGATTCATTGGCGGCAAAACCCTTGGCTTGGACTGAGATGTTGTAGGTTCCCGGGGGCAGGTTAGGGATCACGTAGTCGCCTGCCGATGTTGTACCGACGGAGCGGCTTACGCCAGTGGCGGTATTGGTTGCGATCACTGTTGCGTTGGGAACCACTGCATCCTGAGGATCAACAATCCTTCCTCGAAGCGTTGCCGTTGAGGCGCTCTGGCAGTATCCCATCAACGCCGAGACCAAACAAAAACAGACAACGAGACAACAAAAAACGGGCGAACGACGCATAAAAAAGCTCCTCCAGGAGAAACATCTATTGCAAAAACACAGTTAAGAATTGTAACTGCTTCTTTGTATGTTGCGCTAAGAAAATTAATACTAGATTTACCTCCATGGGCCTGATTGGGTTTACAATAGGCCCAAAAATCACCTCGCGGCTATGGCATTTCATAGGTAGACGAGTTGTTCCTTGCTTTTATATACAATCCGGGCCAGCGACTTTAAGAAAATCAGAAACTCCATAAATGAAATGCCCCTGGTTTAGAATTCTGCGCACGGCAATCTGCCATGGGCGACCAAAAACTTTCAGCTCAGGAATTATTGCGCGCTTGTTTGACCACGGGAGGCGAGTCCCTGTGGAACGAGTTCATGCGCGCGTTTCAGCCCATGATTGCCAGTGTGATCGTCAAGACCCTTCGCCGGTGGGGACAGCCCGATGCTGCCCTGGTTGACGACCTTGTTCAAGAGACCTTTCTGAAACTGTGCGCCCATAACTTTCGCGCCCTTCGGGAGATACAGAGCAACTACGAAAATGCTGTTTTTGGCTTCATCAAGGTGGTCGCTTCCAATATCGTACAGGACCATTACCGAAAATTCTTGAGCCAGAAACGGGGAAGTGGCAAGGGAGAAGAAGACCTTGAACTCGCCCACGTAAGCGCCGTTTCGGACAGTTCGTTTTCCGAGAAGCTTGAAAAACGAGACCAATTGGGCCAGATTGACGAATGCCTGAAGACCTTTGCGGCTGAGCCCAATTTCGAGCGGGATTACGCCATATTCTGGCTTTTTCACCGACAGGGACTTACGGCAAAGGAGATATCCGAATTGCCGACGGTCGAGCTTACCGTAAAGGGCGTGGAGAGCACGCTTTTGCGGCTGGCGCGCCTGCTCAGGTCAAAATTGAATGAAGCGCCAAAAATGCGGTGACGCAGAGGGCAAAAAGGTTTCACATTATTTTTTGCGTCTTTAGGGTTAAGGGAGAGCAATCACGATGAATCCGCCACTCGGTCATCTTACCGATGCTCTGGTAGATCGATATGCACGACAGGGACCTGGGACCGCATTCGAGACTGAGGATGCGAGCATTGAAGCCCATCTTTCGAATTGCGGAGAGTGCCTTGACCGGGTGTTGAAGGCTCAGCGTGTTTACTTTGGGCTCCTGGAGGCTGACCCTGTGAACCGCGCACCATATCAAAATTGCCCGGAAGAGCAAGTGCTGCAAGAGCTTGCTGCCGGCATCTGCTCGCGTGAAGTGGCTGCATCAGCACTCCCCCACACGGCTCAATGCGACCACTGCGGGCCTTTACTAAACCGGTACCTCGAGGAGTTTTCTGAAGAATTGCTGCCTGAAGACCATGCGATCTTGAATCAATTGGCGAGCGGAAAGCCGGAGTGGCAAGAGCGCTTTGTGCGCGAACAGGAGCTGGGAACTCGCGAGCAGCCGAAGAAACGGTCGTTGTTCTCGATCATTTGGCAAGGAAATTGGTGGCCCAAGATGGCTCTGGCCGGCGCCGTGGCTGCGGCCATCTTGGCGGTTACGGCGGGACCTGGCCTTTGGACCAGATTCGAACTCCATAGAGCAGACCGGTTGGTAGCTGCTGCCTACGCGGAGCGCCGCACGATTGAGATGCGGCTGACCGACCTGCCCTACGCTCGCTACGATGCTCTGCCAGTTGAGCGTGGAGACGAGGACAATCAGCAGTTGGCGTATGATCGTCCAGCATTATCGGATGCAAATGCTTTTGTAGGAAGAAAGCTGAAGTCAGGGAAGCTGGATGAATCCTGGCTGCAAGTTGAGGGCCGCGTTTCGTTGTTACAGGGCACATCGCGTAGCTTGGCCGATGCTCAGTCGGCATTAGAAAAAGCGCATTCCAAAGCGACAGATAATCCCCGTGTCGAAATTGATCTCGCTGCAGCCTATTTTGAAAATGACAGCAAGACAAAACCCCCGAATCTGCAAAGAACGATCAATCTGCTCAACCAGGTCCTTCGTCGGCCAGAACTGAGCAACGAGGAGCGGTTGGTGGCTCTGTTCGATCTGGCGATTGCTTATGAAAAGACGCAAGCCTGGGATATGGCTGTGCCTATTTGGGAGCAATATTTGCAACTGGACAGTTCCACCCCTTGGGCCAAGGAAGCAGAGGCGCACCTGAAAGAGGCGAAATCAAAACTCCGCCCTCCCAGGGCACAGGGCTATGACCATCCTGCTTTTTTTTTGAGTCACGTTGCGACAAATTCGCTTCCGGCAGAAGCTGAAGAATATCAAAACATCGCCTTGGAATTATGGCTTCCCAGAGCGGTTGAAGATACAAACAGCGATTCCTACAAAGCAGTTGTGGCGTTGTCGAACTTGTTGGAACAACATTCCGATCCATGGTTGAAAGACCTGATCGCCGCGCTTGGGCCGAGCGATTTGGCTGCTGCGCAAGCGCTAAGCGCGGCTGTTTTGGCCAACGAAGAAGAGCTTCACGATCAGGCTTTGTCACAGGCGAAGACTGCAGCTCGTATGTTTGCGCAGCATCGAAACTATGCTGGAGAGTTGCGAGCCGAGATGGAGGCAGTGTATGCCCAACAGCGGTCTCTCCGGGCATCGGATTGCCTTACGTACGCGGCGGTCGTTGATTCCAGACTGTCCCATACTCATTATCGTTGGCTTCAGGCGCAGCTCGCTCTGGAGAAGGCCTCATGTCAGAATTCACAAGGTGAATTGCAGGCAGCCACGGCAAACCTGGCGCGCAGTTTGCGGATTGCAGACGCTTCCCATTTTCCGGTGCTTATCCTGCGCAATACTGCAATTTCTGCTGGCATCAAGAGGCGACAACATAAATATGATGAAGCTTGGCGAGAGGCCGCATCGGGACTTGAGCGCTATTGGCAGGGAACCTATCCCGCTGAGCGGCTTGAGCAGCTCTATGCAGTAATGTGGCAATGCGCTCGGGATTCTGACTGGTTATATACCGCTGAATCATTGCTCCGCCATACGATCGAAATGCGGAACGAGCCAAGTACAGGCATTAGGAAAAACCGGCCGCTGGAAGTACATCTCTATTCGCGGCTCGCAAATATTTTGACCGTCCTTAAAGAGACTGATTTAGCAAAGGACGAGAGCCTCAAGGCAGATTCGCTGGAGAAAGGCCTTACCACGTATCCAGCGAATTACAACTTAGTCGCTCGAATCGACCAAGCCGATCTTCGGCTAGATCAAGGTGACGCCGAGTTTGCACTTTCGACTCTCAAACCTGTGGGCGAATTAGTCAAAACTGCTCAGGATAGCTTTATTACACTGAATTACTTTCAAGTTCTTGGCTCGACGTACCTACGACTACAAAGGTTCAACGACTCATCCCTGGCTTATCGAACTGCGATTCAGATGGGAGAAAGTACTCTAGACTTACTGAGAGACAGCAGCAAACGCCTGCAGTGGATAAAAGCCGTTGATGAGAGTTATCGAGGGATGGTGCGCGTGCTGCTTTTGGAGCACCAGGATAACGAAGCGCTGCAATTTTGGGAGAGATACAAAGGTATTTCTCTCGTTCAGGATTACAGTTTACCGGGCTTTGAAGTGGTCGCGGATGCCTATGGAAGAATTCCACCGAAGGCAGATAAGGTACTCATTCCTTTGTCCCCAGCGACGAGGTTAGTCTACGCCGTTTTCGACGACGGCCTGCAAATCTGGATTGTGAACGCTCAAGGAGTTCAGGGCAGGTGGATCAGGATCAAACAGGAAGATCTGGTACGTGACGTACGCGAGTTTGTGGAGAAATGTGCCACTTCACAGTCCGATCTCAAGGAGATAGAAGTCCAGGGACGCAAGCTGTTTTCTTTGCTGCTGGAGCCGGTAATCCTGCAATTGCCAGGGTCGCAAATCGTCGTTGTTGAACTCGATCGAGCCACAAACGCGCTACCGATAGAAGCGCTCCTTAGTGCTGACGGCGGGTACTTTGGAGCAAGATATTCGATCATTTACTCACCCGGGATTTTTATAGAAAAAAAGCTTCGCACACCTATGATCATCGATAAGCAGGAACCGTTACTGCTTGTGGACGCCTCCCGAACTGGGAGCGGGAGCTATTTGCCAGGAGAAGAATTGGAGCGAATGACGATTTCCCAGGTTTTTCCGAATTCGAAAATCATGGACGCGGACCATGCCAATTGGGCCCAGTTGGCAGGAGAACTGTCACAGAGTCACATTTTTCATTTTATAGGACATGGAATGCCGGATGGAGCTGGCTCGTACCTGGTGCTGAACAAGAGAGAATCGCTGCGAGCAAAGGACTTTCGTCCTGAACTTATAAAGGATTCACGGTTAGCGGTTCTATCAGCATGTTCGACCGGAGTTGGTGGAGAGAATGGTTTACTGGACACTAACAACTTGGTCCATTCTTTTCTTTCCGGAGGGGTGCCAAGTGTGATTGCCAGTCGCTGGAACGTTGATTCTGAAAATACTGCTAAACTCATGAGCAGCTTTTACCGGCATCTGGAAAAAAGGGAGACTGTGGCCAAGTCTATTTCGGAAGCCCGGAAAGAGATGTTGATGACCCAGAAACATCCTTATTATTGGGCCAGCTTTAACCTGTCAGGCAGGGCGAATTAGCTCTCAGCAATCAGCACTTAGCCCGAGAAGCATCATCGGCTAAAGGCGTCCAGTGTCATGAACGTGATTCGTGTGCGTGGTCGAATGACAAAATTTCTACAACAGCCATAAGCGGGTTGAAGGTGAAATAGGCGTTATTCCGTCTAACAATTTCAGGAGAGATTCATGAACCGACGCCAGTTGTTAAAAGGACTTGGAGTTTTGCCCATTGCAGGCGCATTGGGGTGCGCTGAAGAAACCCAGAAACCGGCGCCCGACCGCAAGTGCCATACACTGCAAGTAACCCTGGAAGGAGCATTTGCGGTGGTGCTGCGCCGGCAGCCGTCGGGACAATATCGCGTAACGGCGTTCTCGCCAGCCTCGCCAACGCAGCCGCCCAAAGACACGGATTGCCCAAAGAACCTTTTTCCAATCGAATCGCATGCGTTTAGCTTCAATGGGAAGCAGCAACCTCCGGGAAATTATCATTTTGAGTTACTGCCTCAAGGGTTGGACACTACTCCGAGACCCATCATTGACATCGGCTTCCGCGACTTCACCGCGGAGACAGAGCGTTGGCGGCTGGCGGAGAATTTTGTCACTATCGAGCTCCCCAGTCCTAAAACAATCTCTTTTTACGGCCAGCCGGATGTTGTGGTGTTTGCCTTTCCTGCTGGAGCTCACCGCACCGGTCAGATGCCGAGCAACCACATTCTTGAATACCAGGTGAATGATCCTGCCCAAGTCAAGATGGTGTGCCGGGGAGTGAAGGATCCTTGTGTGCCCTCGTCAAAGTCCACGTCTGGGGTGACCAGGTTTTCGTTTGCAGTGGGGCTGCCTCCCCAGAAAGATCAGGATGGACAACATGCTGTTAAGTTTTTCAACTACCTGCTCTGTGGATTTTTTCCAGACTTGTTTAAGACTTACTCAATCTCTCGCGTTGAATAC
>DASZFK010000161.1:0-3945 GCA_035939855.1 Candidatus Angelobacter sp. | reverse complement strand
CGCTACGCGAATTTCATAATGGTGGCCTGGCTGCTGGTCCTGGGATTCAGCGGCTACCTTCTCCTCCGCCAAAGGCGAGGGAGAGCACTCGCCTTTATAGCCATCGCAGTGACCGCCGCCGGAGCATTCTTAACTGCATCCAGGGGCTCGTTCATGTTGGGAATGATCAATGCGTTGGCAACCAGCGTTGCCTTTATCTGGGGTGCCCCCTGGCGACAGGGCGAGGCGTTGCGCGTCTTTCGCGCCATTCAGCGAGCCGCGCTAGGTATTGGGCTGGGCATTGTTTTGCTCTTCTATGCTTATCCTGATGCACTCCTTACGCGGTTGGATATCTATGAAGAAACGCTTATGCCTAACAGCCCAACGAGTGAATTGACGCATCGTAGCTGGGATTATCCCGTACGGAACTTTCTCGGCGCCTTTGACTACGACCGCTGGCCCTACGGCTATGGCATCGGGACCGCTTCACTCGGCGGGCAATACGTCGCCCGTTTTTTTAAAGTGAAGCCAGTAGGCGTTGGAGTTGAAAGTGGATTTGGAACCCTCGTGGTCGAGATGGGAATCGGCGGCCTGCTCCTCTGGATCGTTATGAGCCTGGCGATTACGGTCTCCGCCTGGAGGGTAGTCAAAAAGCTGAAAGGCTCTCCCTGGTTTCCACTGGGCTTCGTCATTTTTTGGTACGCTTTATTTCTGCTTTTCCCTGCCACCTTTGGCGGCATGCAGCCTTACGAAGATTTCCTGTTAAATGCGTATCTTTGGCTCTTGCTTGGAGTGTTGTTCCGGCTTCCGACCCTTGCACTCTCGGCACAATTTGCGGCTAACGCCCCGGCCCAACCTCGGCGCCGTTGGATGCAGTAAGATCGCATTGCGGACGCATTAAGAGTCGTTTCATCGCTGAGTCTCTTGCTTCGAGCGCGCCTATGTTTTTTGGACAGAATACTTAACCCAGATTTCCAATTTGAACTCCACCAAACGAACCTTTGGATGTCGATCGTCATCTGTATTTATGCGGGTTTGGACGCGGTGACGTCGGCGAAAAAGAAGAAGCGCAAAGGATCTTCAGTGTTTGGCATTCCCTTGAAAACGCTTGTGGGTTAGGTATGCTCCTGGGCGTGCTCCTGACACTCATTGTGTGCCTCTGAGGGGGAAGGAAGGTCAAGCTATGATTACGGCAGCGTTTGAGAGTGGATGGGAATGGATATGGGAAATTCCCTTGATTCTGGTGATTTACGGCACCGGTCAGCCTTCCGGAGGGGTTGGTGCTGGAGGCAGAATTGGCGGGCGTCCCCAGAATCTCTACGGTGCTCAGCAGATTAACCCCAACAGTCAGTTTTTAAGAGGGCTCTTCTGATGAAGCGATTCCTTGCTCTTATCTTGCTGCTCTTGCCCGCTTCCGCTTGGGCCACAACCACGGTTAGCGGCGCGCTCCAGAATTTAGGCACAATTCCAGTTGGCCAGAATGCTTTTGTGCGTTTCTGGCTCCGCGGTTGCTCCGGCAATCAGCCAAGGGTAAACGGTACGGCGGTAATTGCGTCTTCCTCCGGAGGTGTTTTCTTCTTTGACCTTGTAGCCAATGTTTCAGGCTATGTGACCGGGACCATCTATTCAACCCGCGATTCTACTGGGCTTCTTGCTGGAGAGATTGAGTGCGGAGGCTCAAAGACGGCAGTCTGGTACGGGATGCAATTTTTTGTAGGCGGCAAAGGTGGCCCGGAAATCCCCATCCATGCCAAGAATAACACCACACTGGACATCAGCAATGTCACGCCGCTAACCACCAGCCCGATAGTGGCCGCCCCGACAGGAGATTCCACATATTGCCGCCTGGATGGTGGCAATGGCTCGTGCCCCGGTACGGTAGGTCCGGCAGGGGCACCAGGTCCTCGAGGGTCGCCAACTAAACCGACACGTCCAGGTGATCCCGTGCAGATGGTGTCTCCAAACGGAAACGATGCCAACGACGGCCTCAGTTGGGCGTCGGCAAAGATGCATGTCTATAATGCCCTGCAAGCCCTTCCTGGTGGCTCCAGTACCTTTGCTGGAACTGGAACGGTTCTTCTCAGCGGAACTGTTAATTACGGTGGTCCTGTAGCCAATCAGGGCATGTGGCTCATGGGACAGAGCGACCCCAATTTTGCCAGTCCTCCTTCCGGCTGGCTAAAAATGAACACCTATTCGCCAATCAACATTGAGTGTGTCAACGCGAACGGCGGGACCAATAACGGCGCTACATGCGTAATGAACGGTGGCGGACAGGCTGATCTAGTGCATCCCGCAGTTTGGCTTTCTGCTTATGCGCAGGGATTCAGGATGAAGGGGATTTCGCTACAGAACTACCGAAACACCTACATCAAGCTGGGTATTGACTCAAACAATAATCGGAGCGGCACTGGCGCAGTGTCCTCTGTATCTCTCGATGGTATTGGCTGGAATCACGGCTCATGCAACCTTGGCGGTGGTCCCGGAATAGATATCGGTTCAAATTCCTTCTGGATTTGGATTAGCAACGTACTCGGAAGCGGTTGCGCATTTGGTAATGCCACAATTGCCGCTCCAGCCACCGGCCTAAGTCGTGCCTCGGGTGTGGTCACGGTCAACACCACCGCAGCAAGCAATGTAACGGCTACTGGCGATGGTTCAATAGTAACGATTCAGAATGCTTCCGATCCCAGCTTTAATGGCAGCTTCACGGTGGCGGCCGTAAATTCCAGCACGCAATTTACCTATACTCAGGCTGGCCCAGATGCCACTAGCGGCAACGGACAGGTTATCACCTATTCTGCTGCGGCGATCAACATTGACCCCGGTGCAACTGGAGACGGGTCAGGGCTTATATTTGTTGATCGATTCCTTTTCAACCAGGGTGGCGTAAGGGTTAGGGGAGGAGTAAACGGCGGTGGCCTCTATGTCACAAACGGCACGATCGAAAGCTCTCCCGGCATGCCGGGCGTTCTGGCGATTGGGAATACCATCACAAATCTGCACGTAGAAAACGTGGAGATAGCGGATAGTCAGGTGCCGGTGAGTGGCGTGCGCTTTGACAACAATACTTCTGGTGCTGGTGTATTTTCACGCATTGACGCGGGCATAGCCGGTCCTGGCCTGACATTGGGCGGATCGGGAGAATTAAACGGTAAAATTGGACAATTCGGGTTTGCAAATAGCGGCAGGATAACCGGAGGTGGGATAGACCAGGGCCGCAGACTGTTTGCGCTTATTTCTGTTCCTTCCGCCAACCTTGCAAACACCATTCCCGCATCTTGGACGCTCCTTGGCCCACGTTTGACAAGCAGTATTGCCGATCCATCGGGAGGAGCAGGTGCGGGAAGAATTACTGGAACTGGAAGCGTTTATTTTTACGGCATTGCTAACGACGCCCCAATCACCGTTGGTGATGTCTATGTCTACGGAGTTTGGGCACGCTCGCAAACCGCAAGTGGGTGGGGTGGTGCCGTTCCTGTAGTCTTTGAGCTAAACGCAAACGGTTATGGTGGAGGGGATACTTGCACGCCAACTAGCGGGCCTGTGTGGCCTCCAGTTTCAAGTCAAAACGATCAATGGTCTTGGGTAGCCGGTTTCTGCAAGATTTATACCGCCCCATCACACGCGGGATTGTCTTTTCGTGGAGGGGTTAATTCAACTCACACAACAGAGTTCTTCAGCCCCGTTGTAATGAAGTTCGCCTCTGGCACGAAGTCCGACAATGAAATCTATGAGATCGTGAACAATCTAGCTGCATTCTCGTCGCTTTGCGCGCAAGGGCAAGTCTGCGGTATTGACAACAAAGTCTTGAATATGGCGGCGTATGCTACGCTAACAAATTGCTCGGTGAACAGCGTATCGCCAGCAGCCTGCGTGGCAGCCCCGGCAGGAGCATTTGTCGTTCCCACTACCACCACGACTTACACGGTGAACACCACGGCTGTTACCGCCAAGAGCCGCATA
>DASZFK010000160.1:0-3490 GCA_035939855.1 Candidatus Angelobacter sp. | reverse complement strand
AAGTGCTTCATCGCTTGAATGAATGGTACCAACGGGTACAGAGCGTACTTGAATCAAAGAGGCAATTCGGCGCCCCCGATTCCGGCGAGAAGTCGGCGGAGGCACAGGATTGGGGCGCAGGATATCGCGACAGCGGCTGGTTCTATATGTTGCGTGCCGAGGTAACATGGACCCGGCAGCCCGTGGATTCTCTTCTTTCTCTGATCAAGGCGATGAAGTTCAACGTGGAAGCGGATGCGGAGCCTATGGGCAATCCAGGCGATCCCGGCTACCGCGTTGCTTTAAGACTTCATGGCGACCAAAAGGGGGTCATCCGCGTTCACCTGATGCATTGGATGCGCTTCCTGGTGCCTGCCAAATACAGAAAAAGAAAGCGGGGTTATTCGGAGCATATCTGGCACGATGTCTTGAGGCGTCAGGTCGCCAAGGCGGGGCGGTGCTTAAAACGATCGCCCGAAGCCTTGCTCAAAGTCGAAAAGCAGCTCGCCGATCTTTCGGCGCAGCTTCAGAAGAAAGAGCACCCGACAGCTGCGCATGAACTGGAAGCGCGCTCATGTCAGATTCGCCAGCGGAGGCTGCGATTGCGCGGAAAATTGGCATACTGGCTCCTGCACCTGGGCTGCGATTACGGCAACCGCCCGTTTCGCCTCTTTGGATGGTGCCTGCTGATTGTAGTCTTCTTTGCCTATTTGTATCATCCGGCGGGACTGGCAACATGTTCCGTAGATCGTCTCTTCTCCGTCCATTTCACGAAGTGGCCCTATGTGGCTAATCGCTTCCACAACATAATCACAGCCATCTACTTCAGTGTTGTCACTTTTGTCACTCTTGGATATGGAGACATTACGCCCGACAATCCTCTTGGAAGAGGGCTGGCGATGGTTGAAGCGGCATTGGGATTCACCATGTTCGGACTGTTTGTCGCCGTGGCAAGCGCGCGCCTGAGGCCGCGCTGATTGTTTAAGTCATAAATTTCCATAAAGCGCCGTGAGGCCGGTGGATCAGCCAAGGACACTCGGAGCAAGTCGTGGCCTTAAATCGCCATTAAATCGCAAGTTCTAAGATTGTCCGCTAGGGCCGACCATTTTTTTCAACCACTTACAACTGATTTCTGGTCTGCCGCCCTTAGCGGTGTAGATAGAAATGAGGCTGCCGGATTCCCGGCGAGCAACGAGTAGGCTCGCTGAAGAAGAACCCACCTTAATGAGGGAGGACCGGCATGAAGAGCAACTTAAAGTCAGAACAACAGCTTGTGGCTATATCCACCATCAACAGCACTATCGGCATAGATCTGGGCGACCGCTGGAGCCGCTACTGCATTGTGGATCAAACAGGAGCGATCGCCAAGGAAGACCGTGTGCGTAGCACGGTCGCAGCCCTGGAGGAGTGCTTCGGGCCTATCCCATCGACCCGCATCATCATCGAAGCTGGAACCCACTCGCCCTGGGTGAGTCGACTACTGGAGAAGCTGGGACATCAAGTGATCGTGGCCAACGCCCGCAAGGTGCGGCTGATCTACGAAAGCGACCGCAAGAATGACCGGGTGGATGCGCGCATGCTAGCTAAACTGGGACGTGTGGACGTGAGTTTACTGGCACCGATACAACATCGCAGCGCCGAAGCACAAACCGACCTGATGGTGGTGCGCGGCCGGGATGCGCTGGTTGCCGCCCGCACCCAGCTCATCAACGCGGTACGCGGGGTGGTGAAGTCGACGGGAGAACGATTGCCTGCCAGCACCACGGCCGCTTTTGCCGCTAAAGTAACGCCCTTGATTCCGGCTCCTCTGAAGTCCGCCTTGGCTCCCCTGCTGGAGAGCATTCAGCATCTGAGTGAGCAGATTCATCGCTGTGAACAACGGGTGGAAGAATTGGCGGAGAAGAAATACCCGGAGACCAAGCTGTTACGGCAAGTCAAAGGAGTAGGGCCGCTGATTTCCTTAGCCTATGTGCTCACCTTGGAGGATCCAGCGCGTTTCCGCAAGAGCCGCATGGTGGGCAGCTATCTGGGGCTGCAGCCCAAGCAAAGCGAGTCGGGGGCCAGTGCGCCACAACTGGGCATCAGCAAAGCCGGCAACGGCTACTTGCGACGACTCTTAGTGCAAGGATCGCAGTACATTCTCGGTCCTCTGGCCCCGGACAGCCGCTTACGACGCTGGGGCCTGGAGTTGGCCAAAAGAGGTGGGAAGAATAGCAAGAAACGGGCGGTGATTGCCGTAGCCAGGAAACTGGCGGTGCTGCTGCACAAGTTGTGGGTAACGGGCGAAGTGTATGAACCGTTGTACGGGACAGAACCGCTGCCCACCGTCTGAAACAAGAGCTTGGTATGGTTTGCTGAAAGGAACGGAAGCTATGAGCTGAAGCCGTGTTGCGGGTGACTGCGGAAAATTGCCCGATCCAGACAGAGAAAGTGACAACTGATCTGGCTGAGATCGCGCTGTAGATAGCAGCACCCCCTGAACGTAGAACTCCTACATGCACCCGAGCCAACGAAAGGGCTCGAACCAGAGTGCGGATAGAAGCGAGGCACAGGACGGCGACCAGCAAAGAAGGAGCAAACATGAGTTTTTTTAGGCATGCCGATCTATCGCCCGATGGTCACTGGAAGACCAAAGGCAAAAAAGGCGGAAACAACAGAAAACCTGTCGTTCCCACCTTGGGGTGACACATCGGTGTGATGAGTCGGGCCGAATATTCCTGGCGAGTTGCTCTCCAGCAGAGCTCGCTTCCGCTTCCTCGGCAGGATCAGTATGCCAAACGGCAACGAATTATTCGGAGCAAAAGAAATAGGAGAAAAAGCTTGACCTACACAGGCAGCCTCATAGAAGCAACAACGCCCACAAGACCTTCCGCCTAAAATTCGAAACTACTATTTTTTGGATTTATCACTCTGCTGCATGGGTGGATCGACCTAATCACCCAATTCGATCATCCTGTCTTCAATTTTCTCGCCGGTAATTTCCTGAAAAGCGCGTGCCAGGCGTTCACGTTGCTTTTGGTCCTGAGTACGTTCATAGGCAAGCGCGATCTTATCGGTGTTGATGGCTACATGAACCAGCTTAAGCATGTGGCTCGCGCGAGTGGCCTCTTGGTCGGTTCCCGATTGCAGCATTGCCACAGCCCGGTTGGTGATTCTTAGCATTTCAAACTGAATGCCTGCTGGTACGAGAAAAGTGAGGGTGGCGGCAAGAATGGCAGCGGGTAAGCGGTCTCGGAAAGATTGAGACCAGCAACGGCGTGCGTTGCGCATGAAAACATAGCTCGTAAAAAAGGGCGTAAACCCCAGCAGACCGACTAGCACGAACACCCCTGGAATCGTGAGGGGTAGCAGGAAGACCCCCAAAGCCAGTGAGAAAGCACCGCCGGTAAAGAGAATTGCTGCCAAAAAAGGAGAGGCGCGCCGGGTCACCAGAAAAAAGGAAAGCGCAATGATACAAATCGCAATTTCAAGATATGAGAAGAACGCAAATCGAGCCAGGATCGATCTGCCG
>DASZFK010000159.1:0-8523 GCA_035939855.1 Candidatus Angelobacter sp. | reverse complement strand
ATCGACGGGATGAGCGGCAAGCTCCGCGGGCGGTGCGGCAAAGATCAGCCAACCGTGCCCGGCGTCGACGGACTTGAGGCCGAGCACATCGCGCAGGAAGGCACGAACTTTATCGGCATTTGGGGCGTAGAGGATAGCGTGAAGACCGGAGATCATGATGAAACTTTACCACCTGAAGGACATTGATGACGCTGATTAACGAAAGCGATAAGATTGCATTGATCAACAGCCAATTGCCAAACGAGACGATATAGACTCGACCTATGCAAGAAACTCCAAAAGGGGCAGCCCGCCGACTTCGGCTTTTCCTATGTCATTCTTCGGTTGACAAACCGGCCGTCCGCAAATTTTATCGACGCCTGAAAGCTGATAGCTTCGATCCCCGGCTCGATGAAGAGGCGATTCTTCCGGGTCAGGATTGGGAATATGAAGTGAAGAAGGCCGTGCGGGCAACTGATATTGTCCTGGTCTGCCTCTCACGTATTTCCGTGGGGCGAGCCGGCTTTGCGAACAAAGAAATCAAGCTGGCCCTCGACATAGCGGACGAGAAGCCCGAAGGAACGATCTTTATCATTCCGGTCAAACTGGAAGAATGCGAAGTTCCTGACCGGTTGCGTCGATGGCACTGGGTAAGCCTGTTCGAAGACCGAGGCTATGAAAAACTGCTGCGTACTTTGCAGCAACGCGCTCATGAACTGGGTGCGACTATTCCTTCAACATTACCGGCGCAATTCTTCCATGCTCCGTCCGCTTCAGCAATCCTGATCACGCCCGATGCGAGGGAAATCTATTGCGCCGACGAGGAGCATGGAAGCATCGTGGTCATCGAAAACATGCCGCACGCGGGCGGTGGATTGAAGACCAAGGGCATGATTGACCTGAACCGGTCCGGCTCGGCAGCCCATCCGCAGCGCCTCGCCCTTAACCCGGATACGAACATCCTCTATGTGACGGATCCGCTTTCGGATGAAATTGTCGTAATTGACCGTGGCCACGACAATGCCATTGAAACTCGGATTCCTGTTGGCAGGCTGCCGCGATCCATCGTGTTTACCCCTAACGGCGATAAGGCTTATGTAAGCAACGAAGGCCCGATCCCTCAGGGCAGCATCAGCGTCATCGATGCCCGCAGGCACCGCGTCATCGGCACAATCAAGGGCGTAAACACGCCGGAAGGGTTAGCGATTGATCCTGTAAATCATCGGGTTTACGTTGCTTCGCAAAGCGGCTACGGCGAAGATCCGGTGTTCGTCATTGATACCATCGACGACAGGGTTCTTGAAGATGAGACGATTGAGCAGATGGCTGTCGGCGTGGCGGTGGCCGTCTCTTCCAAACACCAAAAACTCTACGTGGCGCGAGGGAATTTTCCCTACTCTGAACCATCGGGCGCAAGCGGATCGCCATTTTCCATTGTCGATCTAGCCAGCCACCGTGAGTTGAAACGGTATGCATTGCTGACGAGCGTAAACCTCGCAGTTCTTACCCCTGATGAAGAGTATGTCCTGGTGGGGAATGGCGACCAGATTTCCATCGTCGATACAACGTCAGACCTGATCTTGAAGACATTCAGATTTGAGGCAGCGCCAATTGGCATTGCGGTGTCTCAAGAAAATGCAGTGTATGTGTTGCTTGCCAGCCTTCAGGTGAAACTGCTTGGCTTGAGCGGACTTGTTTCTAAAAAACGCGGCGTGGTACAGCCGCACTTGGGAGATTTTTCAAACCCCAAATAGATTCGGGCTTAGCTTGGAATACTTGTTTTCCTGGGCCCACAAATTGAGCGAGACGGTGGCCAGTTCATCGACGACCGGCACGGCATGTCCGTTCTTGGTGAGGTCGATGGATTTAATGTAACTGTGGCAGGTGTCGCAAGCTTCCACGCGAACGTAGTCGAACTCGCTGGCGATGAAAACCGGCAACAGATCTTTATTCTCTTCGCCACAACTGGGGCAGACGACCCGGCGAAAATTCCACTCGGTGGAGCAGAGCGAGCAGATCAGGGAGCGCCTGGCGCCATCACCTTCCGGACGCAACACCCCGACCTGCGGCTTGGAATTGCAAAACGGACAAAGTGGCGGGCTGGAATCTGAAGGCGTAATCGTTCGGCCGGCAAGATATTCTGCCTGGGGTTGCAGCAGCGCGTGAACGAAGAATGCATATTCCGGCGAAAGTTCCTGCTCCTGTTGTTCGGGTTGCCATCCACCGGAGAGCAGCTCCAGCCATTCTTCACGACTTAAGTCTCCAAGTTCCTGGGCAGCCTGCTTGAGCGCGGGAGAACCGGCTTGTCTCACCACGGAGAGCAGCGCTGATAAATGTGGAAGAAGCCCGTTGACCGAGTGATCTCCAGACTTAGAGAGGGCTTCGCAGACGCTCTTTTGAAAACGCGATAATTCCTGATAAAAGCGAAGCAACTGGGACACGGACGAATGTTTCCGTGCCAGTTCACCCGCGCGCGCAATGCGGCGGTCGAAGCTGAATGCCGCCATGAAATCCTATTTCCTGCGTCCCGTAATCTTTTCGTACCACAACCGGTGATGGGTCCGCGCCCAGTCGGCAGAGACTTGGCCATCCAACATCCCCTTCATACTGCCCGGAGTCACAAAGACGCTCATGTAAACGTGAATCAGGAAGCCGGCAATGGTGATGAGCGCAGTCGCGGAGTGAATAAAGACGACAATCGGAAGTACCCAATGAACACCCGGAGGGACCTCCTCGGGAAACCACATAACGATTCCGGTGAGCAGTAAAATGAGGGACGCATAGAACATGACCCACCAGAACTGCTTTTGACCGGCGTTGAAGCGATGCTGGGGCGGCATCTTGTCGTCGCGGTTCTCAACGTAGTCCTTCATGTGCTTCTGCCACTCACGGTCTTCCGCGGTGGTGACCATGTCCTTCTTCCATGTGGAGTGCATCCAGAAGATGGTGATCATATAGAGCACACCCATCCAGGGATGCCAGAAGCGGATGGTTGGCCCGCCACCCAGTACCGCCGCCAGCCAATACATGTGCGGCGTGAAGAGCGCCAGTCCGGTGGCCAGCAGGTAGGTGTAAGCAATGCCATTGATCCAATGGCCGACACGTTCCGGAAAGGTATAGCGGATAACCTGTTCCTCAGGAACGGCAACGCTCGGACGTACTACGGCTCCTCCGCTCATGGTCTCTTCTCCTCAACTCGATCAACGTGTTTGGGGCCATACTTCACGCGATGCATGAAGACTCCCAGCACGCCGAAAATCATGCCCATTCCACCCAGCCATTTGAGCGGTCCTTTCCACAGGCGCACCATCAAAGGCACGCGAGGATCGGCGGGAAGCCCGCCATATTTTTCAGGGTTCTTGGCGTCGTGCAGCACATAGATGACGTGCGTACCACCCACTCCATCGGGATCGTAAACGCCGGCGTCTTTATAAGAGGTGTTGGCTTTCAATTGATCTACGCGCTTGTTGGCCAGAGCCTTCATGTCGTCTTTGCTGCCGAAGTGCAGGCAGCCCGTAGGACAGGCCTTGATGCAGGCCGGCTCCAGACCAGCGCCAACGCGGTCCGAGCACAACGTGCATTTATAAACTTTCTTGGTGACCGAGTTGAATTTTGGAATATCAAAAGGACATCCGGTGACGCAGTACTGGCAACCGATGCAGTTCGCCTGGTTGAAGTCCACGATGCCATTCTGGTACTGCACGATCGCGCCTTCGGCGGGACAGGCGGCGAGGCATCCGGGATCTTCGCAGTGCATGCACTGGTCTTTGCGCATCAACCAACTGATCGTGCCATCACTATTCTCATGCTCGTTGAAGCGGATCAGGTTCCAGAAGTTCCAGGCCGTATCGGGCATGGTCTGGTAGGTGTTATCGAAAGTGGTTTCCCGGAATTCGTAACCGTTCCATTCCAGGCAGGCCACCTCACAGGCCTTGCAGCCGATGCAGGTGGTGGTGTCCACGAGCTTACAAACATCGTAATCGCGAGAGACGCCCTGCCCCGGAACCGGCCCGGAGTGGCCGGAGATCGCTTTTATTTCCAGTGGTCCGTTGCTCATGGCTTTGCGCTCCTTAGGCCTTCTCGACTTTCACCAGGAAACCTTTGAACTCTGGTGTGTAAGCGTTGGGATCAATGGCTGTCGGTGACAGCATGTTGATCGGATTGAGGTAAGTCGTATTGCCCGCCTTCCTCTCGCGGTCCTCGCGGATGCCGCGATAGGCCCAGTGGATGGGAATGCCGATGGGATAGATTTTTTTATCGGCGATGGTTAGCGCCTTGATTCGCTTGGTGACCATGGCCTTTCCGTAGTATTCGCCTCGAGCGCTTGTGACTTTGAGTTTGTCGCCGCCGTTGATCCCCTTCTCTTTTGCCATGTCCTCGGAAATCTCGATGAATGGCTCGGGCACGAGCTGGGAGTTGACCGGGTTGTTTTTGGTCCAGTAGTGATAGTGCTCGGTCAGGCGATAGGTGGTGCACACCACGTCGAAGCCGTCCTTGGGAGTACCGTACTTGTCCCTGTCGGTGGTGTATTTCTTGACCACCGGATTGTTGTTCTGCTTGGGATGGAACAGGTTATCCACTGGGCTTTCCATGGGCTCATAGTGCTCAGGGAAAGGGCCATCGGCCATTCCGGCCAGCGGAACGAAGAGGCGTCCTGTGCCTTCGGGGGTCATGATGAATGGTCCCATGTGATCTTTCGGATGGGAGTCCACTTTGAAGTCGGGGACATCGTTGCCGACCCACTTCTGTTGGCCATCATTCCACCTGACCTGCATGCGGTCGGCATCCCAGGGCTTGCCGTTGATATCGCAGGAGGCGCGATTGTAGAGCACGCGACGATTCGCAGGCCACGACCACGCATAGTTAGGATAGATTCCCAGTCCCGATGGATCTTCCTGTCCACGGCGCTGGGTCTGCGCTCCGGCTTCGGTCCAGGAGCCGGAATACAGCCAATTGCCGCACATGGTGGTTCCATCGTCCTTGAGCCAGGCAAAGCCAGGCAGTTGCTGGCCGGCTTTGATCTCCTGTCCGGTCTTGTCGTCTTTCAGATCAGCCAAGGCCTTGCCGTTAAGCTCCTTGGCCATCTCCGTGAAAGTGGGAACCTTGGGATTCACGTACTGCCAGGTTAAGTTCAGGATCGCATCGGGGAACTTGGTTCCCGGTTTGTCCTTTTCCTGCTGATAGAGCTGCTTCACCTTCAAGAAGATGCTGGCCAGTATTTCGTGATCGAGCTTGGCGTCTCCTGGAGGATCGAGCGCCTTGTCTTTCCATTTGAGCCAGCGCGCCGAGTTGACGAAGGTGCCGTCTTTCTCGGCAAAACCAGCGCCGGGCAGCCGGTAAACAGTTGTGTTGATCTTCTTTTGCTCGTCTTCGGTAATGCCGGGCGACTGCCAGAAGGAACTGGTTTCTTCGGGATAGATGTCGCACACAACCAGCCAATCGGCCTTCTTGAGGGCGTCAATATTCTTTTGAGAGTTGGGACCAATGGCGACGCCGTTCATGCCCCAGGCCATCAGGCCTTTGACCTTGCCTCGGTACATGCCGTCCCAGATCTCAACCCATGAGTACTTGCGGTCGATCTTGGGCAGGTAGTCGAAGGCCCAATCGTTCTCTTTCTTGGCTGCATCCCCATAGAGCGCCTTCATCAGCGATACAGCAAACTTGGGCGTGTTGCTCCAGTAATTGAACGAATCCCACTCTTTGGGTTTGGCCGAGGTAGGCGTGATCCGCTTGGTATAAGACCCAAAATCCTTATCGGCAGGAGTCGGCACCTTGAGATAGCCGGGAAGGTTGTCGAAGATACCGGCCATATCGGTCGCGCCCTGGATGTTGGAATGACCGCGCAGCGCGTTGACTCCGCCGCCCGTGCGTCCGACGTTGCCCATAAGCAACTGGATCATGGCCGCGGTGCGGATAATCTGCGCTCCGTAGGTATGCTGGGTCCAGCCTACCGAGTAGATGATGGTGCCAACCTTCTTGGTGTCACCCTTGTCGCGGATCGAGGTAAAGATCTCAGCGGCCTTCAGGAACTTTTCCGGGTCGGCGCCGGTGATCTTGGAGACCATCTCCGGTGTGTATTTCGAATACTGCTTTTTCAGCAACTGATATACACACCGCTCATGCTGAAGAGAACGGTCATAAGCAACATTGGGTGGCAGCGTAGCCACAATCGCCGGAGGCGCAGCACCCGCAGCGGGCTTGGGAGCAACCTTGGGCGGCTTGGCAGCCGGAGCAGCGTGGACCGCTGCGCCTTTCGCCGCTGGCGGAGCCGGAGGCTTAACCAGGACCGAGGCGGTCGCAGCAAATGCCGTAGCGTCCTTGGGCGTAAGATCTCCACCCTCCTCGTAATTCCACGAAGAGACGTCGTACTTCATTCCTTGGGGGTCATAGCCCGAGAAAATTCCGTCATCAGGGAGCTTGAAGCCCTCCTTGATGATCAACGCCGCGTTGGTGTAGTTCACCACGTATTCTTTGTTAATGCGGCCGTTGTTTACGATGTAGTTGATGATGCCGCCCAGGAAAGCAATATCCGAGCCAGCGCGGATCTGCACGTAGTGGTCGGCAACCGAAGAGGTGCGAGTAAACCGTGGATCGACCGAGATGATCTTGGCATTACGGTTTTTCTTGGCTTCGATGGCCCATTTAAAGCCACAGGGATGGTTCTCCGCCGGATTCCCGCCCATGATCAACATCACGTCAGTGTTCTTGATGTCGATCCAGCCATTGGTCATTGCGCCGCGCCCGAATGATGGTCCCAAACTTGAGACCGTGGGGCCGTGTCAAACACGGGCCTGGTTTTCCAGGTAGCAGACCCCCAGGCTGCGCATGGTCTTTACCACCAACCAGTTAAGCTCGTTCGTGTCGGTACAGCCGCCGTTCCATGCGATCCCTTCGCACCGGTTGACGGTGTTGCCTTTATCGTCTTTCTCGACAAAGGTCTGATCGCGGGTATCTTTGATCTTGCGGGCAATTTCCGTATAGGCCTGGTCCCACGTAATGTCTTCCCAGTGGGCGCCGCCCGGTCGACGCACCTGCGGTTTCAGCAGCCTCCGATCATTCAAAATCTCGTGGAAGAGAGAAGCTCCCTTGGGGCAGAGCGTGCCGCGATTGATGGGATCATCAGGATTGCCTTCAACGTGCACCACCTGGGCGGTCACGTTCTTGGCTTTATCACCCAAAGTATGAATGATGACCCCGCAGCTTACCGAGCAATAAGGACAGATGGAGCGGGTCTCCGTGGTGCGTGCGATCTTGAGTTCCCGCGACTGCGCCATGACCGGCGCGGCGTCGAATCCCAGGAGAAAAGCAGCGGCTGCGCCGCCCGTTCCCACCTTGAAGAACTCTCTTCTGGATAAGCCCATAAAGCGTCTCCTATAAGAATCTTTCGATCTGAGTTGGTTGTCTTTTTGGACTGCGTACGGCAAACAGTGCTAAGGAATGTAAAATTTCGATACGGTGCGATGTTAGTGCGGCGTAACGAAAATGTCTAGTTTTTTCGGCTTCTGGGCTCCTGGCTCCTGGCTACTTAGCTTCTAGCCAAAGCCGGGGATTGAATAGTGTTGCCCGTTCACCGTGACCTGACTGGTTGTGAATTTTGCTGATTGTTCCGCTACAGCGCCAGGGGTTAGCTGCTGGGCGGGGATGTTGGTTGATGAATTTTGCGGATTTGCCGCTACGAGGTTGTTTCTATTGAGGATATCTTCGCCGCAAGTGGGAACGGTTGTGCTCCACGTTTCCAGTTGGAGTTGGCGGACCCAGACTCGATCCAGAAGTTCTTTTTTGTAGCCTTTGATTACTTTCCCGGATTCCATGCGCTGGTTTGTGGGGCGGATTCCGAAGGGTTTCAGCAGGGTGGCGAGGTCTTTGGGGTTCATGGATTTGCCTTTGTTCCATTCGTCCCAGGTGCGGTCGTCCATGGTGTTAAGGAATTCGAGCAGATCAGCGGTGGAGATCCATTGGGGATCGTCTTTGGTAAGAAAGGCTTCACGGAGGTCGAAGAGGACTTGGCGGGAGCTATAGAAGTCTGCGAAAGCGCTCATGGCGAAGATGCTGATCAGAGCATTGCGGGCGCGCTGGGGCCAATCGCCACCGATGAGGCCGGCGACTTGAAGTAGAGGCTCGGCCAGGTCTTGCTGGCGGCTAGAAAATTCCGGTGGAAACTGGGTCTCTTCGTAGGACGCCCTATCAGCGAGGCGTTGGGAATTTTCCTGACTCCAGCGATAAAGGCTTCGCCTCAACGTGCGACAAAACTCGGAGGTTTCGTTGTCGTAACTAAAGCGGCGGCAAGGGCTACCTCGTGGTTTCGGCTCCAAGGAGATGGGAATGGAGACATCTTTCAGAGGGTCATGAAGGCAGCCGATGCTGACAAAAGCTTTGGGGAAGAAGGCGGGGCGTTGTTCGAAGGTGCGCTTGCCATCGCGATCCTTGCAAGCAACGATTTGCGTACCGGTCCAGTGGAAACCGGCAGTGAGGACGCCGCGCAGGCGGGTGGTGATGTGACAGTCGTCGAGAAGCAGGGTGCCGGTAAAGGGATGGTTCGTGTCT
>DASZFK010000158.1:0-4775 GCA_035939855.1 Candidatus Angelobacter sp. | reverse complement strand
CAGCCACGAATACTGATCCCCTTTCCGGGTCAAACGCGGCGTTTGCGGTGGTCGTGGCGTCTCCGATTCCTGATTTGGTTGGAGGTCCTCCGGCGGTCGGACTCTTTTCCTTAGCCGCCAGGATAGGCCGTCCATTGGAATCAAGTCCCTTGGCCCAGTTCAGATCGACAAAGGGCGCACCGGCTAGAAACTTTCCAGTGCCTCGATCCAACACATAATAGAAGCCGTTTCGGCTGACCCAGCAAACAACCTTCCGAGTAGAGCCGCCCATCCGGAGGTCCGCGAGGATGGGAGTTTGAACGGAATCCCAGCGATGTTCGTCATGCGGAGTGAATTGAAAGTACCAGGCCAGCTTTCCCGTGCTTGCTGCTAGCGCAATGGCGCTATCCGCGTGTAGGTCATCGCCAGGATGAGTGGTCAGGGAAAGATCCGCCAAAGGACCGCCAACAGCCCAATAGATCAGGTCAAGCAATGGGTCGTAGCTGCCGGTGACCCAGGCTGAGTCTCCGCCACTTTTCGACTTATCTTTCCAAGTCTTATGGCCGGATTCTTCTGGGCCGTGAGCCGTATTAAACTGCCAAAGGAGTTGGCCCGTTTCCGCCTGAAATGCCGCGACGAATCCGCGAGTTCCGTCGCGTCTTGAAGCCTCTACCACGACGGATCGATTTGCGATAAGAGGAGCAGGTGTCATCGAGTAACCTTGGGAGGGCCTTGCAACTTGGGTTTGCCAGACGACTCTCCCGTTGTTCGCATTGATGCACACCAAAAAGTCATCGGGGGTAGTAAGAAAGACGTCGTTGTCGAGAGCCGCAAGCCCTTGGCTGACCTGGCGGCAGCAGTTTAGGATTTCTGCAGAAATCGGACGGTCATATCTCCAAATAGTACGTCCGGTCTTCGCATCCATGGCGACTACATTGGAGGGCGGCACTGATTGCAAAATGACGCCGCCACTGACAATCGGAGTGGCCGCAACGGCCGCTGCCGCATTTTCGAACTTGTGAACCCATAGAAGCCGAAGGCTGGAGACATTCGCCGAGGTAATTTGCCTTAGCGGGGTGTAGCGATGCCCATCCAAAGTGCCTGAGTACGTTAACCACTCGTCCGGCTTGGTTTCGTTCTTGAGCAAGGATTCGCTGTTTACTTGGATGTTTAGCGGGGTTTTATTGGCACCTAGCCCTATCTCATGAGTCTGCACTTGCCTTAGGAAACCTACGAGTTGCCAGCGCTGTTTTAGGGAGAGCGAAGGAGCAGCCATTGCAGTGTTGGGGATGCCGTCCCGCAGGATCTTGTAAATGGCCAGATCGCTGTCGTCGTATTTGAGGATGGGCTGGTTTAACGGCGGACCAGACTGCCCACCTACCCCATGGTCTCCGTGACAGTTCGCACACTTCGCGCGGAAGAGGAGCGAGGCCGCCTCGTGGTCTTCGTGCGTGTCGTAACCGTTCGAGAGGCTCGCATCCAAACGGACCTCTTCATGAGCCGTCTTTTCCATGCCAAAGCCACCCTGGTGCGACATCATCTGCCAAAGCTCCCCCCAGGATAGATCGGGAATGCCACCGGCCGCTTTCCGTCCAAAGATCGCCACGCGCCACATTATCTTCTCAGTTGCCTTCCCACTGGGCACGTAACCCGGTTCCGAAAGGGATTTCCAATACACGACAGCAACCGCCGTCGTCCCCACGACGCCAGCGACGAAAAGGATGGAAGTCCAAAAAATGATTCGCCTAACGGCGCTTTTCAATTTGAAGTCCTCTGATTGAGCGCCGGGGCCGTGCCGGCAGCTTCTGACGCCATTGCCATCCTACGGGGGCCACTCTGGGCTATCCCAAGTCTTATTGAAGTGCATTAGATTCAATAACTTACTGGCGAAGACTTGACCCAGCCTCGAGATCAGCGGATTGCGTGTAGGATGACTTCGGCTCTCGCTTGTCGAACGCCCTTCGGTAAGCCGCCAGGAGATTGGGCACGGAATACTCCCATGCGAGCTCTTCCAAGACGCGTTTGCGTCCAAATCTGCCCATCTTTTCGCGCTCTTCGGGGTGTTCGACCAGCCAAAGGATCTTGGCAGCGAAATCCGGCACCTGATTCTGATTATCGCTGTACACCGCGGCTTCCTGGGCACTGAAGCGGCCTTCCTTCAATGAGAATTGGACAATGGGCTTACCCAGCGCCATGTATTCCATGATTTTAATCATTGTGGAAATATCATTCATTTCACAGGGTTTGTCCGGATTGACGCAAATGTCGGCTGTCGAGAGAATCTCCAAGAGCTGTTCATCTGAGATCCTGCCTGTGAAATTAAAGATATCGCCAAGCTGTTTCTCCTCCAGCATCTTCCTCAGTCCGGCCAGTCCCGGGCCACCACCAACGCAGGTGAAATGAATGTCGCGACGCCCCATATTTTTGAGGTACAGCGCAACGTCCAAGAGGATGTCCAAACCTTCCTGAACGCTGATAGTGCCGACGTAGCCGACGAGGTAGGGTTTGCCGAATTTGAGATCGGGTTTCGGAGGCACAGGTTTGAAAGTCTTCAGATCGGGTCCGTTTCGAACAATGAAAACGTCGCGAGGATCCTTGCCTCCCCGGGATATAGCGAGGTCGCGGTAGCTGCCATTGGTGGCCATGACGATGTCAGAGAAGCGGTAGGTTTGGTTCTCGAGCCAAACCTGGGCCTTGTAAAGGAAGTCCCTTCTTTCATACTTGGAGAGATAGAGTTCCGGGTTCGCATCGTGATGATCAAAAATGTATTTGATGCCCAGGAGTTTGAAGGGCAGGGCGACCAGGAAAATATCGTCCGGAGGATTACAGCCTTGAATGACCTGAAATCCGTGCCGAAAATAGATCCACAAGGTATAGAAGAACTCCCAGAACAGAGCGCAGCCAAATTCGACAAGATAGCCGATGGGGCTGTTCCCTTCTTTGGGCATCGGATGCCGGTAAACATTTACGTCGTTGAGAACTTCGTGCCCCTTCGTATAACCCTTGCCGCGGGGACACAATACCGTGACCTCGTAGCCGTTCTCGCGCAAGGAGAGGGCTTCTTTCCACACGCGAGTATCGAAGGGAACGGGCAGGTTTTCCACGATAATCAGGATCTTATTTTTCATGTTGATGATCTCTTGTGAATTGAATTTTGTACGGAAATTGTCAAGTCCAAAGGGTGGGAAGGGCATTCACTTCGGAATACCCGCAAAGATGCGATCGTACTGCTCTTCAAGAGCTCCCCGATAGGCTTCGGCTTTTTGGGCAATTTGCGGCTTAAGAATTCCGGCGCATTGCTCGAGGGTCGTAAATTGCTCGACTAACTTGTCGAGATCTATGTTTTCGATATCCTGACAAAAATCCGCCAGGCCCAAACCCGCCATGAGCGCATCCACCTTCTCATGGTAGGAAATCGCAACCACTGGCTTGCCAAGCATCAAGGCTAACAAGACATTGTGGAACCGACTGGCAATCACAGTGTCCGTAGCGGCCAGTTGCGACAACACATCGCTTACGGAAGAGGCAGGGGTGTCGATTATTTTTGACTGCTCATACTTTATTCCTTTGCCCTCAAGGGAAAGCCTTAGGTCTTTCCGGATGGGTTCGTCATGAACGGCATCGCCAATGAGCAAGCGAACGACATATCCCTGACTGAGCAACCAAGACACGAGCGACGACAGTTTCGATATATAAGTCTGATAAACGCTGCCGTCGGCTTCCTCGGTATTGCTCTTACTGTGATACGTCATGATGCCGACGCCGACCACCGCTGCACCGCGTTCTTTGGCAGGATCTGAGGGAATCATGGTTTTTGGCAAACTGAACGCCAAGTCCGGACACACGAAGTCGTTTTTGGTATCAAAGTGTATGGTTCCCAGATAATCCTTGGAAAAGTCATCGCGATATGACCTGTAGTCGGCCAACCTCAACGCGGTCTTAACCAGAACGCGGCTAAGCCGATGGCGAATCGGGCCGACTCCTACACTCACAAAAAGAAGCTTGCACCGGCAGAGTTTCGCAATCAGGGACCACTTCACAATTTCATAATGCAAACTGGTAGGAAGAATGCCGAAATCTCCGAGCATGCCAGTCCCTGTCATGACAAGCATGGTGGCATCCTTCAAGATCAAGATTGCTCTATACCACCGGTAAAACTCCATCGGTATTCCAACGAAAATACGCCTGAGGGCTCTCACTAGCCGGTTCTTCACCGGAGAGAGCGGGCTCGCTTTCATCGGAAACGCGGAGATGTTGTACTCCGCAGCGGCCGCTTGCGGGCCCGAACAGATGCAAGCGACCTCAGTGTTTGGCGCGAGCCTTCGAAGACCGGATAGAATCGCGAAAAATGTCGCCTCGTTGCCCAAGTTGCCAGACCCGAAAATTCCGAAAAAACAGATCTTGGGGCGAGTTGAGTTACTTTTTATTTGTTCCATACTGCTACGGTCTCTCCGGGTCCTCGATATCTGTTTATTCTCGGTATGAATCACGAACGCGTTGCGAAGAAAACTTAGACTCACTCCTATTGTCCAACCACCAGCGGAGAGCTAGGCGAAATAGATCCGGCGCGTTGCTCGTTTCCTGTATGGGAATGTTGGCGCTCTGGCGTTGCCCCTTCACCGATTTGAAAGACCGCGGCGTAACGGTAAACCCAATTCTCGCGGCTCTTGTCCAAGGATTCCAATCCCCAATAACTCAGGGGCCAATCTTTTCTCAAGGCAGAGTCGCCATCGTGGATGTCTTCCAGCAAATCAGTGACTGGCTTCCACTTCTGTTCCAAAGCGGTTTCCTTGCGA
>DASZFK010000157.1:0-5534 GCA_035939855.1 Candidatus Angelobacter sp. | reverse complement strand
ACTTTGCGCCGCTCTATAAGGGCAAGCCGGTAAAATCGGCGGGGCTTTGCCAAACCGGCCCTGATGGAAATGCCGTCCTGTTCGATCTCTTGGCGGCGAATCGATGGCAGATCGTGGCGCACGAGTACGGTCACGTGATGCTAAGCCGTTTCCGCGATCCTCCTGCGTGGCTCAGCGAAGGTTTCGCGGGATATTACTCCACCATCGGGATCTTCAAAAACGTAGCTATCGCGGGAAGGCCGCCAGATGGCTTTGCCGAGATTCTCAAGGATGAAAAACTGCTCCCTGTTACTACTCTGTTCACAGCAACACATGAGTCTCCTCTTTATAACGATGAAGGCCGGCAACGTTCGCTCTTTTATGCAGAATCGTGGCTGGTAGTTCACTATTTGTGGAACAACCATCTGCAGGAGCAACTGCTGCGATACCTAGATCTGGTCCAGCATAATGCCAGCGCGGCAGAAGCTATTCAACAGGCATTCAAGATGACGCCTGCGGCATTTGATAAGGCCATTGAAAAATATCTGCGCGAGGGAACAAGAGATTCGCGACTTCCTCTGTCGGCAGGGAACGAAAAGGCATTGCTAACTGTCAGGCCGGTCCCGCAGACCGAGGCCTCGGTTGTGCTGGCGGAGATTCATTTGCACGAGCCTGGCCACGAAGAGCAAGGCATCAGCCAACTCCAGAGAATTCTCAAGGAAGACCCAGGGAATGCTGCTGCGCATCGCGGGCTGGGGTACGCCTATTTCAACCGTCACGATTTCGACGCCGCTATGCCTCACTTAGATCAAGCCGCACAAAAGAATCCTGACGATTGGCAGGTCCACTATTATCAGGCGATGGTCCTTAGTCAGAAACACGACAACGAAGCTACTGAAAAGATGGAAAAATCGGCCTTACGGGTGACCGAATTGAACCCGGAGTTTGCTCCCGGATACAGCTTGCTGGGATTTGCCCTGATGAGCCAGCACAAAAGCGTCGAGGCAATTGCAGCCTATCAAAGGGCATTGAAACTCGATCCAGGCAATGAAACCAATTCACTCAATCTGGCCGAGCTGTATTCCTTGCAAAACAGGCTCGACGACGCCAAACCGCTCTTTCTTCGGTTGAAAGATAGTGCCAACGAGTCGATTGCCAGGGCCGCCCGCAGCCATCTGGAGTTAATGAAATAAATGCCCCTTAAACAATCTTCTTGAGTTCCTCCAGAAGTTTATCTCCCAGCGGGGTTCCCCAACCGGTTACAGCATCGAAGCCGGCCCCGGCAGAGTAACCGCCCACGGCAGCTGTATTATTGTCACCGCTAACGATGTCCCGACACACCACAGTCCCGACCGTGGAGTTGCCGCTCGATTGATACAAGACCGGTGTCAGGTATCCAACACGCTTACCTTTGGGGAGATTTTGGTTGATGCGCGCGATCAGTGCCGCCCAGAGCGGCGCGGCTGCGCTGGTTCCGCCAGTGATGCTTGTCCGCCCATCCACTACGGTCGTGTACCCGGTCTTGCCGCTGGCATTGGCGGCAACGTCGGGAGTGATGCGGCCATCCTTGGCACCAGGATTGACGTTCGCAATATTTATGTTCTGCCATTTCGGCCGGTCAAAAATCTTGCTGACACCTCCGCCGGTGCTTCCACCGCCATCGTCGCGAAGTCCGTTGCCATCCTTCCACGTCGTCTCATCGTAGCTATCGCCCCGTTTACGCAATGCAGTACCACCCACTCCGAGGGCGTAAGGGCTGGAGCCAGGGAAGTCGGCATGGGCATGTCCATCGCCAACCTGATCGTCCGAACCATCATCCCCGGAAGCCACGCAAACTGTGATTCCCAGCAGGGCAGCTTCCTTGAGGGCTTCGCTGATCTGGTTGATGGCCTGACGGGTCCACGTACTGGGATTGTCTTCGGCGTTACCCCAACTGATCGATATCACCGAGGATTGGTTGTTCCTGTCATGAATCGCAGCATCCAGCGCATCAACCCAGCCTCTTTCCGTAAAGTGGCTGAAATAGACAGGAATGCTGGCTTTGGGGCATATCCCGGCAATGACCTCGATATCGAGCATGACCTCGCCTTCCTGTCCATCATGCTGATCAGTCGCAGCGTGATCGATGCTGATGGGTATGACCTTGGGAACCGGCACATGTGCTGCTTTGCAGAAGGCTGCGAGGTCGTTGGGGAAATAACCACCTCCAAATTCGAGCACTGCAATCGATTGTCCCTCTCCATCTCCCTCTGGGAAACGGTAAATCTTGGCGAGCTCGCCGGGAAAGAACCACGAACGAGATTTGGCGTTTGTGGCGGCGCTGGCGGCTTTCATGCGAGGCGCCGCCACAGCCCTGCGTTTTGTTACACGCCGGTTATCAAGTCCAAAAACGCCTTCCACCACTTTTTCCAGCTTGTTGGGAACATGCAGAGAGCCGACGCGGCCCCGGTAGTTGCCCAGTTTGTGGCCGTAGCTCACCAACTTGACCATGAATGCTTTTTCCATGGCGCTCGCAGGACCGGCAACTTTGACCGTCCGGGTCTTCGGATTCGATTCCACCACCTCCAGGCCAAATTCGCCCATCACTTCGGTGACCTTCTGTATGTTCTCCTGCTCACAGCCATAGGTCTTGATAAGTTGGTCATAAGACATTGGCTTTTTAGGGCGTCCCTCAAGCTCGGGCAGCGTTTCTTTGCGCTTTAGCTTGATCGTTACTTCGATCCGCTCATCGGGACTCACTGATCCTAGTACACGCGCCCCTGGCAACGGAATGCGCTCGGTTCCGGAAAGTATTTTATGCGTTCGACTCATGGCAAACCTCATTTACTCTGCTCACTGCTCCGTACGACCGGCCTTAGCCGTAATGGAAATCCGGCGAGATACTGCCTATAGAGTAAAGACGGAAATCTTGTTCGAATCCCTTTTCTCGATCAATAAAATCTTCTAATGCAGTATCAAAAAGGGAAAAGCAGCGAGAAGAAAGAAATCTGTGCAGAGCATACCAGATTTCCATTAGGCGTTGTGAATGTATTTCCCTGTCAGGAACTACTACTCGCCCACGATCCGCATGTTGTTCCAGTCATATTGGAATTTCTTGCCGCAGTCCAGGCAGACTACGTAATGATAACCAGCGGGAGCAGGCACATCCCAGTCAGAGTTCATCGCTCGGCGAACCGAGGACGAAGCAGCAAAGGGCTGCGAAATCTTCTTGTGGGAGCAACGGATAGAAAGGAGCTGGAGAATCTTGTTTACCATGACCAATCACTCGAACCGAGCGGAAAAGACAGGGTGTCCCGTTAGAACACCCTTGAAGTTTGCTACAAGGAGGTATTCTCCTTATCGTCCCTAAAACTGGAAACTTTAGGGAATCAAAACTTTCAGGCCGTTGCCATTCTGGCTGGCTCAGGCGTCAACGGGGAGTCCAGCTTCGCTTGGCCATTGGCTTCTTTGACGCCGGGCTTACGGATATCGATCCCGCCCTTAAAATAGGCGCCATCTTCAATGCTGATCCGCTGGCAAACCACGTCGCCGGTGAGTGAGCCTTCGTTGCGGATATCGACGCGGTCGCTGGCGTTGATATTGCCCTTGACCTTGCCCAGAACAACAACTTCGCGAGCATTGACATTGGCCTGGACTTGGCCATTGCGGCCGACCGTGACCCGATTGCCGGGTAAGTTGATCGCTCCTTCTACGCGACCGTCAATATAAAGTGACTCCGAGCCGGTGACTTCGCCCTTTACAACCAACGACTTACCGATGGTGGCCTGTTCCTGGTTGTTGAGTACGGCGTTGCGGGGAGCTGCAACCGGTGCGGGATCGCTGGGCATGGTATTGGTGGTGGTCATAACTGGTTTCTCCGGTTCCGTGCTGGGTTTAACGTTCGGTGTAGGGGGATTGGCCTGCTTCCACATTGCTTACATCCTTTCATCTCATCTCAAGTTTCTGATTTACCGCAGCGCAACAGCCGGCCTTCGCCGCCTGCTCTAATTGCATTTGAAACCTTGGGGGACAGCCGAATCAATGGCACGTAAGTAACCAAACTGCCGGACGGCCCACGAAATTCCCGAACTGCTGAATTGGCGCTGGTTTCACAATTTGTCAGGCCGTGATGCCGACCTTTCAAGTTGGGAGCTTGGATGTAATTATTCCTCTTGGACTGGCATTTCTTATATCGGGTGAGATACCTAACGGAGAAAATCATTCGCGCTTAGGATAGGGTTAGAGTAAAGGAATCATGTTAGGGGAACAAGAGATACTCCGGTACATCGCAAAGCAGCCCAAGCACACCGCGGGGTTCAAGCAATTCATTCATGACCTGGGACTCAAGGGCAGAGCGCGGCGAGAGCTCCAAATGCTATTGAAGGAGATGACTCGCCGCCGCAAGATCGTCGCCATTGGCAAAGACCGATGGAGCCTGCCTACCAGTGCGTCCGCCCAAAACTTGGTTGTGGGGCGTATTCATACTCATCGGGATGGATACGGGTTTGTCACGCCTGACCCCGACTCGCTCCCCGCCCGCGCCCAGGGGAAGCTCCATGGAGACATCTTTATCCCGCCAGCCGACCTCGGCAACGCCATGCATGGCGACCGGGTATTGGTGGAACTGGGCAACATCCGCCACGATGGAAGGGCCGAGGGGCGGGTCCTCCGGGTAACTGAACGCGAACAGGAAACGGTAGTCGGAATCTTTCACTACGGCTCCCGCGACAACTTTGTCAGACCAATCGACGCCAAAGTCGCGACCGAGATCGTTATCCCGCATGGCATGGAATATCCGACTGAAGAGACCGAAGATGACGATGAACGTCCCGTTCGTCCACACCATACGCCACACCGCGTGTTAGGCGAGGAGGTAAAGCGTGATCGTTGGGATGATCTGGAAAACGTTGTGGTCGAGGTTGAAATCGTGCAATGGCCTTCGGGCAGCCAGAGTCCGAGGGGCCGGGTAGTGGAGATTCTGGGCTATGAAGACGATTTTGGCGTAGACGTGGAGATGGTTATCCGCAAGCACCACATCCCGCATGTTTTTCCTTCCGAGGTCCTGGAGGAAGCGCAGCAGATCAGCCCCGTGATCCCGGCACGCGAGATAGCCCGCCGCGTTGACTATCGTGACCTGCCGATTGTGACTATCGATGGCGAGACAGCCCGTGATTTTGATGATGCCGTGCTTGTCCGCCGCGTTGAGAAAGGGAATTACGAACTCCAGGTCCACATCGCCGATGTGGCCCATTATGTGGAAGATGGATCCTTCATCGATGAGGAGGCCCGGAACCGTGGCACATCGGTTTACTTCCCCGATCGCGCCGTGCCCATGCTGCCGCTTGAACTCTCCACGGATATATGCAGCCTGCGGCCTAATGTCGATCGCCTGGTGAATTCCTGCGTGATGGAAATCGATCCGCGCGGAGAGATTGTCAGTTATGAGCTTTCTGAAGGGGTAATCCGATCCGCGGAACGCATGACCTACACGGATGTCAACGCCATCCTGGAAGGCGATGCCCACCTGAGGAAGCGTTATGGACCTTTAGCAGAAAGCTTCGACCTGATGTATGAAT
>DASZFK010000156.1:0-4162 GCA_035939855.1 Candidatus Angelobacter sp. | reverse complement strand
GTAACTAAAACTGTGTTTGGCTTCATTTGAAAGGTTTGCTGCTCCCCATCGAAGTTGGGCAGGCTATCAATATTATGCGTCAGATTCCGCGAATTTGTATCCATGGTCGCGCGGAGCGCCAAACCGGTGAGCCGCTTCTGCTAGAGAGGGGGCGACAGAAGCTTCTGTCAGAAAAAACTAATCCGCTTGTTATCTTCGGGTTGAGCCCCGTGCGATTCCAGCCTTTGCACGATTTTCTTGGCGACAATTTTGAGCGGAGCGATGAATCTTTGCCGAAGCCAAAATCGTAGACGCCGCCATTGCCTGAGCCAAGCCCCAAGCGGAACTCGGCTGTAATATATGCCCTCAAAATGCAAAAGGATTTCCGACCTTGGCATTTCTTTGAGGGTCTTGCCCCAACCCAGCCCGGCCCAATGAATAACTTGCTGTTGCCGGCCTTCGGAAGTCAAGTCCTCCAGGTGGATGTGCTCCGCGCGTGCGGCTTCGCCCGGCCAGACCATGAATGGCTCGCGGTGGATAGACAACTGGCCGCGCTGCACCTTGCGAAGAACCACATAATTGGACAAGCCTTGGTCTCCCTTCCTGAAAATATCGGGGTGATTCACGGTGCGCGACTGCCAATCCAGAAGCCCATCGAAATCATCTCTGGTGATGCGGCCCGTGGTGGCAACGATTTGGCCACCGTTAAAGCCGTAACCTGGGTATTCAAAGCGGGGATCGAATTGACGGAGTTTATCCAGAGAAAAAAACTGGACTTCGACGGCGGCAGCATCAAAATCTTCCTTGTCGACAACCAAGTCTTCCTCGAAGTTTTCGAGGTGGTCAATCACCCGTCCGGCAAAGACGATGTCGGAATCAAGGAGTAGTAGCCGCCGCGCGGGCAATTGGGTCATAACCTCAAGCTTGCCAAAACCCCAGCCTTGGGTTTTCTGGCGGCTGGGATAAACCCGAACATTCCAGTACATCTCAATTTCACGTGTACTGAAATCACCGTACTGGCGGTCTTTCAGGAGCCAAATGGGGATTTCTGGATACCAAAACCTGACGCTGGCCACACAGAGGCGCGTGAGGTGCAAATCGAAGCGGTAGCAGGAAATTACAACACCCTCAATTTTCATCCTGTTATCTCCCGGTGGGTTTACCTGACGGTCTTGGCGCTGATACGGATTTCAATAAGCCAGTCTAGGAAGGCGCCTGCGCAAGAGATGGAAAATAATCATTCACCTACACTGACGTCGCTCGGAGTCGAGTCACATGGCCACGTAGCACACTCCGTGGTGATTCTGGCGGATCTTCCATTTATATCGCGCAGCAAATTCATTTACAGCAAGTGTGCAGCCCTCCCAGTCGTAGTAATCGTCGATGACGATGAAGCCGCGCGGAACCACGCGCATGGCAAGGTTTTCGAGGACACACTTAGTTGAGTCGTACCAATCGGCGTCTATCCGAAGCAGGGCAATCGGTCCCGGCGGAAATGTCGGTAAGGTTTCTTCAAACCAACCCTCGAGAATCGTGTAATCCTTCGCGGGTGACATGGCCATTGCAGATCGCGCTTCGTCGACCGACGCTGTGCAATTGTTGTTGTAGGTGTGGCCGGAAGGGTTAGCCTGCCAAGCAAGGGCGTCGGGGCCGTCAATCTCTTTGGCTGGCGGGAGCCCCTGGAAACTATCGCAAAGATAGTAGTGCCGCCTGCTCCCCAACACGTCGGCAATCCCCGCTATCATTCCACCTCGCCATGTGCCGCACTCGACGATACTTCCCGGAATCGCTGCAACTCTGGCGGCCACGTGCAAATTACCGGAGTACAATGTTTCGGGAATCATTGTGTGCTTGCTGTACTTGCGGCGTAGGCGGCGGAAGCGCAATTCATTGACCGTAAACCGTGCTACCCGCCGGAGAATCATAACGGAGGCCTCGCTCGTAACACCTGGGAACACATTTTAGAGTGAGTATACATCCGAGGTGCTCAATTGCGGCCGTTGTCTCCTCGTTTTTTTACATCGTCGCGGGGCCGGTTTAAACCCACGTTAGTTCGATCCATTTTTATCCCTGCGTAAGCGTCGCGGGGCGAACGCGAGAGCCGATTTCAGAGTTCGTGTCCGTGAAGCGAGGAACCGAGTGGGAACCGTTCTTTAAGTAAAAGGGCCGCCCCACATCTGGTTCTGACAAATGACTTCAAGCTTGCCAAAACCCCAGCCGAGATTTTATTGGCGGCTGGGATAAAGCGGGATTTCGAGTAACGCTCGATTTCGGTGGTGCTGTAATCCCTGAATCCGTCGTGAAAACGTAGGGTGAATGTGATTTTTCGCCCTATTTTACGCAGTGTTTCTTAACGTTCGGCTGTCTGACTAATTCCTAACACTCTGTTAGGATTTAGTCAGCATGCGTTATTCACCTAGAAATATAGAAATCGCCTTTGGCCATGCGGGTTTGACTCACTATGGCGGAGTCCTGTTTTTCGGTGAATTCATTCGAATGCTGCAATTGCGCCGCTTCCTAACTCGGCATTTGCGCTATCCGCGGCGCAACCAAGACTACCAGCTTTCCCAAATGATTCTGTCCTTGGTCTACCCGATCATCCTGGGTTTGGATCGTTTGGAGACGGCATCGCTGTTACGTTCCAATGGCACCTTTCAGTATTTGACCGGCCTTCCGAGTTACCCGAGTCCACCAAGCTTGCGGCGATTTTTGTTGCAGGCTACATCCGATTTTCGAGAACAACTCCACCGGGTCAATGACTACATGTTGCAACATTTCATTCACCGGCCGGATCACCGCTCGCGATTAATTCTGGATCTGGATAGCACCATCATTACCGTGTTCGGCCACCAAGAAGGGGCGGCGGTTGGCTACAACCCGCGGTATCGCGGCAAGCGATCCTATGACCCGCTGCTCTGCTTGGAAGCGAACTCCTCATTTCTCTGGGACGTGGAACTGCGCCGCGGTGATGCGGGAACCTGGGCTGGCAGTGAAGAACTTTTGGCCTCCTGTTTTCTGTCCACCCCTGCCGACATACGAGAACTCCGCGTGCGAGCCGATGCCGGCTTCGGCTACGGGCCGGTGCTGGAGATGCTGGAAGCGCGTTTCGCCCAATACGCAGTGGTCGCGCGCATGGTCCCTTCCTTGAAGCATGTGCTCAGAGGCTTACGCTATGAGCCGATGAATACCCGCTGGGAGATCGCGGAGTTTGAGCACCATGTCCACGGTTGGCCTCACGCACGGCGTTGCATTGTGGCGCGGAAAGAGGATCGAGGAGACCGATCCGGAGCCAACTTTGTTTACCTTGGAGCGTTACGCCTATCGTGTCTGGCACACGAACCTGCCGCTAACGCCGGCTGGTGTTTGGCATTTCTACGATGGTCGCGCCGGAATGGAGCCACGCATCCGAGAGCTGCGTGAGGATTATGCGCTGAGGAAGATTCCTACTCGTGCTTTTGCGGCTAACGCCCTGTATCTGGAAGTAGTTCGGCTGGCCTACAACCTAGTCACAGCCTTTCAGCGGACCTGCCTCACTGAACAATGGCAAAGCCTGACCTTGAGCAAACTACGCCACAGGCTGTTCTGGCTGCCTGGTGAACTTACTCGGCCGCGGAATCGACCTATTCTTCGATTCGCAAATCCACCCCTCATCAAAAAGCGAGCCGATGAGATACTTCATCGGATTCACAGGCTAAAACCCCTGGAGGACTGAAGCTACTTTTGTGAAAATCAAACGACTGATGCAAACATTTTCAAGAGAAATGTTGGATTTTCGCCCACTTTTGAACGAAAACAGCTAAATTCACGACGGATTCAAGTAATAGTGCCACCTTCATTGCCCACTCCTCCTGCTCGGTACCAGCAGAACCGAATGGACTAACCCACCTGCACAGTTAGCATCGATATCGATCCGCCATCGACACCTTCGATGGGGAAAGTGATGATTTCGCCTTGCTGCCTAGTCGCAATCACATACAGCATGGGCAAGTAATGATCCGGTGTGGGAATCGAAAGCAATGCTTCTGGTCCCAGATTCTCGTACTCAATAAGCGGTTTGTACTCTCCGGCTACCATCATCTCCTTTGCATCGCGTTCGAAACGAACAGCCCAATCGTAAGGGTCGGGCATGTGCCTACCCCAAGCATACGCATGGAGATTGTGGACTAGGTTGCCGCTGCCGATG
>DASZFK010000155.1:0-2787 GCA_035939855.1 Candidatus Angelobacter sp. | reverse complement strand
CAGTTCCCTTACAAATCCGCCTTAGGCTGGACCTACGACAGCGGCGACTACGAAGCGGCCATGAACAAGGCATTGAAGATGGTCAGCTATGATGAATTGCGCAAGGAACAGTTAGAAAAGCGAAAAAAGGGCGAGTTGATGGGCATCGGCATCTCCAGCTTCACCGAAGCTGTCGGAGCCGGGCCTGCTCACACTTTCGACATTGCCGGAATCAAGATGTTCGATAGTTGCGAGATTCGTATTCATCCGACTGGAAAGGCGATCTGTCGCATGGGTACCAAGAGCCAGGGACAAGGACACGAAACCACTTACGCCCAGATCGTCGCCCAGGAATTGGGAATACCAGCAAAAGATGTGATGGTGGAAGAAGGCGATACCGATACTGCTCCTTATGGTCTTGGAACCTACGCCAGCCGCAGCACGCCTACATCAGGGGCGGCTACCGCGATCGCGGCGAAGAAGATTCGCGATAAGGCGAGAAAGATCGCTGCTTTCCTTCTGGAAGCCAGCGAAGAAGACCTGGAATGGGAGCCCGGTAAATTCTTCGTAAAAGGTGTTCCCTCCAAAGCCAAAACCATCCAGGAGATTGCCTTTGCGGCCTACACCAATGTTCCACCGGGCCTGGAAGCCGGATTGGAAGCCGTAAACTATTACGATCCACCAAACCTCACCTTTCCCTTTGGCACTTACATTTGCGTCGTCGATATCGATAAGGGAACGGGCGAGATCAAAGTCCGGCGATTTGTGGCCGTGGACGATTGCGGCAACATCATCAATCCTATGATTGTCGAGGGGCAAATACACGGCGGATTAACCGAAGGACTGGCAATCGCATTCATGCAATTGATCGATTACGATGAAAACGGCAACGTGCAGGGTGGCAGCTTCATGGATTACCTTCTGCCTACCGCGGTTGAGACTCCAAATTGGGAAACCGACAAGACCTGCACACCCTCACCGCATCATCCTTTTGGAGCGAAGGGGATAGGGGAGTCGCCCAACGTCGGCTCTCCAGCAGCCTTTGTCAATGCCGTCGTGGATGCGCTTTCGCATCTCGGCGTGAAGCACATTGACATGCCCATTACTCCGTGGAAGGTCTGGAATATCTTGAAAGAAAAAGGAATCACGGCGTGAGCCGTTCTCGCGGCGTTTGAGCGTAACCCATGGCGATCAAGATTGAAAAAAACTTTCAGGTAAAAGAGCCAATTGAAAAAGTATGGTTGTTGCTGAGCGATCCCCGGAAGGTGGTGACCTGCGTACCGGGCGCGCAGATCACCGAGCAGATCGACGATAGCAACTACAAAGGGTCGATCAGCGTTAAGGTTGGCCCAAGCGTCACTGACTATAAAGGCGCGATCCAGATTGTCCACCTCGACGAGCAAGCTCATGAAATAGAGATTCTTGGCAAAGGACAAGATGTGCGCGGCAAAGGAAGCGCGTCGATGAAGATGACGGGCAAGCTGCGCGCATTGGAAGAGGGAGGCACCGACGTTATCAGTATTTCCGAGCTTAATGTAGTCGGCATTTTGGCCCAAATGGGCGCCCGGGTGATCACCGAGGTTTCCAATATCATGTTCGAAAAGTTCACGAGCAATTTCCGGCAACAGCTCGAAACTCCGGAAAACGGGGCCAGTGAAGTGTCCGCCGAAACGGCTGCTCCTGAGCCGATCAGCGGCGTCTCGGTTGCGATGTCGGCGCTGAAGGCGGCCATCACCCGCCACAAGAAATGAAATCTTGATGGCCACGTCTTCACCAATTCCTCATGGCAAGTATGTCGAAGATATAAACTCGATTCTTTCCGGCTTCGAGGATCTCGGCTATATCGCCGATAAAGCCCTTGCGACCTCGATTTATCTCGTGACCAAGTTGGGCAAGCCTCTCCTGCTGGAGGGACACACCGGCCTGGGCAAGACCGAGGTGGCCAAGGTGCTGGCCGCTTTCCTGGGCGCCCGCCTCATCCGTTTGCAGTGCTACGAAGGCCTCGACGTCAACTCCGCTGTGTATGAGTGGAACTATCAGAAGCAACTGCTCGGCATCAAAATCCAGGAGGCCACAAACAAGACGGTCGAAGAAAAGGAAAGACATATTTTTGGGCGTGACTTCCTGCTGGAGCGCCCGCTTCTCAAATCCGTCTTGGCAGAGGATGCCTCGCCCGTCCTACTGGTCGATGAGGTAGACCGAGCTGATGAAGCCTTTGACGCATTCTTGCTCGAATTGCTCTCAGATTTTCAGATCACCATCCCCGAAATGGGCACCATCAAGGCCAGGCACATTCCCTATGTGATTCTTACCTCGAATCGCAGCCGGGAACTGAGCGATGCGCTCAAGAGGAGATGTCTTTATCACTGGATTGACTATCCAAGCCTGGAAAAGGAAATAAAGATCGTGCGCGCCAAACTGCCCGGCATTGAAGAGCAGCTAGGTAGTCAGTTGGTGCGTTTCGTTCAGGCAGTTCGCGAACTGAAACTCTCCAAGCCTCCAGGCATAGCCGAAACCCTGGATTGGGCGCAGGCCTTGATGACACTGGGTCGGAAGCAGCTCGACGTTGAAGTGGCCGAAGAGACGTTGGGATGTTTGGTGAAGTCCGTTGACGACAAGTCTGTCATCCTGAGCGAAGCGAAGGAACTGCTCCGCTGTAGTTGACAGGATGACAGACTCTTCTGAGAGTGCATTTTGGTCAACGATGACTTGCCGTGCCCGAAAAAACCCCTATGCTTGCCCCTGCCCCAACCCACCCGACTCAAGCCATCATCGAATTCTGCCGCTTTGCTCGATCCAATGGTTTAT
>DASZFK010000154.1:0-20388 GCA_035939855.1 Candidatus Angelobacter sp. | reverse complement strand
ACTGGGGCAACAGAGATGTCCGCAAGCGCCTTGAAGAGGAAATTACCATCGCTGGTCTTGAACGGAGTGGTATAGACCGCGTTGGCGACGAAGGTGTGCGGTATATCAAAGACAGAAACGGCCCGGAACAGATCAAGCCGGCTCGGCCTGAACCAGTTCTGGAAGCTGGCGAAATCGATAACGTTGTCAATGGCCTTGCTCCAGGTATAGTTGGCCTGGAACTGCAAGCCGCTGCTGTAGCGTTTGGTGAGCGAAGCCGTGAACGCGTGATAAACGGAGCTTCCAATCGACTCATAGGATGTGTGCTGGAGCTGTCCTGTTGTCGGCGAGTAGAGCGGTCCTCCGGTGATATCAGTGCAAGCCGGGGTCGGACAAAGCGGATTTCCAGGATTAATCTGCTGATACGCCGTTTCCAGGGGCATCTGCAGGTGCACGCCATGATACATAAGGTATCCGAGTTCCAGCGACATGTTCTTGGCTAGCTCCCTGGCAACGCTCAAGCTGGATTGGAAGGTATAGGGGTTTTTGTAGTTGGGGTTGACGCTATAACCTACCGTGGCACCTGGTGATGTGGTATTGATGCCTACGGCAGCGAAATCAGCCGCGGTGAGATGCCCGAAGGGGAGCTCACCTTTCGCAACTCCGAGTCCCCATAGCTTGGCGACGGTGTTGTTGGTTGGGCTCAAAACGGATAGCACTTCGTTGATGTATCGTCCACTTCCATCCAGCAGAGAGCCGTAAGAAGGAATGAGCACATCAATGGGAGCGTAGTAGATGCCTGCTCCGGCGCGCACCACGGTCTTGTGGTCACCCCAAGGATCCCAGGCAAACCCCAGACGGGGTGAGGCATAGAAGCTCGTTCCTAGCGGCGAGGGTTCGCCATCAACATCGAAGCGCACTCCGGCGTTCAGTGTGAACCGGGAATTGAGCTTCCAGGAATCCTGCGCATAGCTGCCGAAGTAATGGCCCCATCCCTGCCACTTGGGATTGTTGAATCCTGCCAGGACGTCAACCGGTAGTCCAAAACCAACGGACTGCGGAGCACTGAGGTTGGTACTGAGGGGACCCGTAGCCGGCAGCCCATGGGCCAAGTTGAAACCAACCAGGTGTCCCTGGACGGCTGCGGGAGCCAGCGAGATCAACGGAATAACACCATCCCTGAAGTCGAACTGGTTGTTGAACCAGAGATCGTCTTCTACATGGTAGTTGGCCGGACGATAAGATACGCCCATCTTGATGGTGTGGGCGCTATGGGTCCAGGTTATGTCGTCTTCAAACTGATAGCGCTGCTGATGGGCCAGATAGGGCACCAGCGACGGACTTCCGAAAGAAGATGTGCCGCCCAAGCCGCCAATATTCAGGTTGCCGAGACTGAAGTTGGTTCCGGTGAAGGGGTTCGGAATGTTGTTAGCGACATTGCGCGGAACAATCTGGACCAGGACTTGATTGACGAGTGTGGGGCTGATGGTTTTGGTCCAGTTGCCCAGAATCGCAAAGTCGCGAGTGAAGAGCCCGCTGCCATCGGGAAAGCGCGTGGCATCGTCGTCATGCCGATAAGTCAAGCGAAGGGTTACATTGTTGTTGCTGTTGGGGTTCCAATCGAATTTGGCAATGCTGCTGTTATGCCGAATCGGGTTATCGAAAATGCCGTTGTCGCGATGGAGAATGGTGTTGAGGGCCGGGTTGTTGAGAGGGCTCAATCCAGGCGTTATCCCATTGGCGAAACCAACAAGGAATGGATCTCCAGAGGTTTTAAGAGAATTAACGTAGCCCACTTGGGCAGCGTTGGGGCCCTGCACGGTCGAGGAGGTGAGCGGGAAATTGAATGAGGGGGAATCCAGTCTCTGGTATTCGTGGGAAAGAACGAAGAACAGTTTGTCCTTCACAATTGGCCCACCGAACGTTCCGCCAGTATATAAGCTTTGATCGAATGCGTGCGGGAACCCGGCAAGCCCATTGAAGAAATTCGTGGCTTCGGTGCTGTTGTTGCGGAAGAAGCCAAAAGCATCGCCGTGGTATGCGCTGGTGCCGCTCTTCGTAACAATGTTGATGGCGCTCCCATCGGTAAAGCCGAATTCCGCCGCAAAAGCGTTGCGGTTTACCTGGTATTCCTGAATGATATCGACCGGAACGCTGGTGCGGTACTGGCCGGTGCCGTACTCATTCTCGCCGCCATCAATGGTAGAGAGGTTGTTGCGACCGTTACTGCCACCGATCGAAAATCCAGTGGTATGAAATCCGGTGAAACCAGGCGTCTGGCTGCGAGGCGCTTCGGAGTTGGCAACGCCGGGCAGAGTGTAGACCTGCTGGGTGATGTTGCGCCCGAGGTTTGGGAGTTCTTCCATCTGCCGCTGGTCGATCAGGTTGGCCTGCTGCGTTTGCTCCGTCTGGATCAGCGGGATACTGTCGCCGCTAACTTCGATAATGTCGCTGATGGTGCCCACTTTGAGGTGAACATCGAAAGCCGCGCTTTGCCCAACAGATAGTTCGAGGTTTTTCACCACTTCACGGCTGAACCCGGACGCTTCGATCGTGAGTTGGTAACTGCCCGGCGGAAGCGCAGGAATCTGATAACTTCCCTCAGAATTGGTTTTGGTGGTCTTGGTAGTTCCAGTGGCGGGGTTAGCAACAGTGACAGTCGCGCCGGAAATTACTGCCCCGGTCGGATCCGTCACTATGCCTTTCAGTGTGGCGGTCGAGTAGTCGACCTGCGCGAAGGCCGGCACGGCTGCGAGCAGGACGACGAACGCCAAACACAGAGTACTTAACTTCTTAGTTCCTTCCATTGTGCCTCCTACCGAAAATGAAGAGTCCCGAAGAAATATATTTAATGATGGCCCTCAGAAGATCCTGCTGCCAAGCCGCTTATGATGTTTTTGGCCAAGCTAAATCATGGGCGGTGACAATATACATGAGAATGAATGCAAATTCAGCGAAATTTCGCAAGATAAATTTCCAAGAACCAAACCTGCCAAGAACCGGAGATGTCTTCTGTTTTTCATATCTTTTTCATCTAAATTTTCTATATTTCAGGGGAAATGGTTTTTACGAAGCGTACTTAGCATCTCCCGTCCCCTGCTGACCTTTGCACCCCTTGGATCCGCCGAATCAACTTCATTTTCCCCGGTAATGCTCGCCGGAAGGTAACGAATCAGCCCAATCAGGCTCTGGTCGGATTAAGGAGATTGGGCGTGACTCCTAGGGGAGCAAACTGTCTTGTGAGCGCATTATCTCCCACATTTCAGATTCACGCACTAGGGCGAATCCTGGAATATATGGTTTGCCTGTCAAACCGGTTGTTTTGCTTTGTGAAACAAGAAATGGGAGTTTGAAAAGTCATGGCTGTTCTAAAAGACCAAGTGGATTTTAATGTCCACTCATTTGGGTACGACCAGCGCAGTTTTCTGATGAAGAGCGCAACCAATTGTTGCTTTTGGGGTTGTTTGGAAAGACCTAACCCTAGTGATTTCCAGCTATTGGACTTCGAAGTACCGAAGAATAAACCCATCGAAGCAATGAATGTGGGAGTGGCAATGATATTCCGATCGCGCAGCCAAAGACTTTCCAAGCTACACTCAATGATCGCCGTTGGTTTCGGATCTCGTGGCCCCGAGTCCCGCTCCAGCGCAGCCTCAATATTACTCGTAGCAACATGGTTCGGCCTTATCACCGCAATCAGCGAAGGCATGTTCGTGCTTGTGTTCTACAAATTAGGCTGGCTGAGTTGGAGAGTATTGAGGGCTGTCTCTCCTGAAATTTTCTGGATCATCCCGGTCGTAGATCTTCTGTTGTTCTCGGCGCTGGCCTTGGTGTTGCTAGGCGTTCAATTTTTTTCGCGGCGACCAGTCATGCGATTGTTGGTCTTCTTATGCGCGTTCTTCATGGTCTTCGATTGGCTCATGCTGAGCGGACATGCGAGAGGAAAATATCTCATCGAATCTGTGCTGGCGTTGGTGGCGATTGGATCCGCGCTTTTGCTGACACGTTGGTTTGTAAAGCACCCAGCAATGGCGGTCCGGTTGAGCGAGCGGACCTGGATTGGGGTGGCGCTGGCAACCGTTTTTCTAGTGACAAGCGTCCAGGGTTGGAGTTGGCTGCAGGAAGCGCGTGCTGAACGGCACACGGTTTCAGACAGATTACCCAACGTACTCGTCATCGTAGTGGATACCTTACGCGCCGATCATCTTTCTGGATATGGTTACTCGCGTCAAACGAGTCCAAACCTCGACCATGTCGCCGGGATGGGAGTGCTTTTTGAAGAGACTTATGCAGGAGCCTCATGGAGCCTGCCCTCTCACGCTTCTCTCATGACAGGCCGCTATCCTTCAGAGCATGGCGCTGAAAAGGGACCTCTGGACGAGCGCTACCCTACCGTAGGGGAGATATTTCGCAGTCGCGGCTATCGCACCGGTGCATTTTCCGGTAACTCCTTTTTCTTTTGCCGGCGCTTGGGCCTGGCACGCGGCTTTATCCATTTCGACGACTACTCAGGCTCGCTGGTTCAAGCCGCAGTGCGTACCTGCTATGGCAGAGCTTTAGAGGCTTTGCTGAATCGCCTCAGGTTCGGAAACCTGCCCGTACGCCGCACCGCACCCGAAGTCAACGCTTCATTTCTGCAATGGGTTGATTCCAAGCCCCATGCGCCATTCTTCGCCGTGCTGAATTATTTCGACGTGCACGATCCATACATTCCGCCGCAACCCTATCGCACCATGTTCTCTAAACTGAGGAATCCTGGTGGGATCATCGACGAATCCCTTGCCTCACACGCCATGCCCGCTACGCCAGAGGAGTTGCAGGGCGAGATCGATGCTTACGACGGGGCCATTGCATTTACCGACGACCAGATCGGCCAACTGCTTAGAGAATTGGAGAAGCGCCATATTGCCGACAACACGCTGATCGTTATCACGTCGGACCATGGAGAGTCCTTTGGCAACCACGGCTTGTTCATTCATGGCAATAGTCTTTATCGCGGGCAGATCAGGGTGCCGCTGGTGTTTTACTGGCCCACAAGAATTCCTACAGGATTACGCATCGCCCGTCCGGTTTCCAACGCGGCAGTCGCCGCAACTGTTTTGGAGCTGGCTGAAAATAATCAGCAGCCGGTTTTCCCGGTCGTCTCTCTGGCTCAGCTATGGAATCGATCGAGAGATTCAGAGTGGCCTTTCCCGGAAAGCGACCTGGCCCAACTACCGTGGAATCCCAAGGCGCCGAACTATTTTGGGGCCATGCGCTCCATGGTGGGTCCGCAATTTCATTACATTCGCAATGAGAAATTGGGAGAGGAACTCTACGACTGGCGCAGTGACCCGTTGGAAAATCATGACTTGGCAAAGGACAGCAAATTAGGCCCTGTGCTTCAGGCCTTCCGCAATAGCTTCAAGCAGAGATAGCTTCCATTTCGGTAGTGGCTAGTTTTTTGTCTGAAATATCCATTCCCGAAGACCAAAATTCATCGCCTATCGCGATGAATCCTTCGGCTTCGCAAGCGAATCGTTAGACGCTGATACACGCGTGGTTCTCCTTCGCCAAAAAGTAACCCACTACCCTATTTCAATCTTCATTCCGGCCCGGCGCAGCCGCTCCGCCAGCACTTCACCAAACGCAGTAGCGGGGGTCAACACACCTCCCCGTTGAGGGCCTCCGGGCAATTCACTGGAGTTCAGTGCCAGGCACAACGCGGCTTCGCAAACGAATTTTACGGTGGCGCGATTTCCGGGATCACCTTGGTCGCTGATTATGCCTCGTAGCTTGCGGCCATCGACCGAAGTTCCCACCAATTCGCAACGACAACCAGCCATTGTTCATGGTTTTTTCCGAGGGGCCGCTCCCCGGTTTGGGAACGAGTGATTTCAACATCCTGCGAGTGAATGGGCGCGTCATCATGCCTTCGAAAGCGCCAAGCATCCTGGAAGCAGTCTTCGCTTTGAACCGAGACCGCGCATTGAATTTCTGAAATTCATGGTAGTGAAAGCCTGGCCCGTAAGGCGTCTGCCATTGCTCGAACAACGCCGCACTGCGGCGGGCGATGCGTTCATTGGTTACCGCCATGATGAAGGGAGCGATCCAGGCATCAACATCAGCATCATACGTCGCGGTCTTGGAATCCAGATTCAGCTTGATCTCGTCGGACGAGTGTTCTCCTGCAGGGTTCAGCAGGAACGGATCACGCGCGCGAGCAGCCTGGCCGGATTCGTATAAGTTGAATCCAGTGGCCAGCGTCCCGCCATTTACGCCTCCTGCAAATTTGAAATAGGCGTTGACCTGTTGGCACTGCGTCCCCAGGTTTTTCTGTATATGCCGGGCCATCAGATAAGCTCCCAGGTCGGAGGGTACCGAATCGAATCCACAGCACGGGACAATACGTGTGCCACTGGAAGCAGCTTTCTCATGATGCCGGTCGATGAGGTCTTTGACCCAGGGCGTTTCGCCGGTGATATCCACGTAGTGAACGCCGAACCGAACGCAAGAATCTACTAACTGATTGCCGTAGAGTGCAAATGGGCCGGCCGTGCTCAGCACAATGCGCGTCTGAGAAGCAATTTTGTCGAGGGCAGCCTGATCATGGGCATCGGCTATCAATATGTCGATCGCCCTGGCATCTGCGCCCGCGTGTGCTTTGGCGGCTTCGAGCGCTTGTTGATTGCGTCCGGCAATCGCCCAACGAACTTCCGAAGCATGCACATGTCCGGCAAAGTACTGTATTGTCTGCCTGCCGGTGAAGCCACTCGCTCCATACAGCACAACGTCATATTTGCGATCAGCCACCTAAACTCCCGCAGAAACCGGCATGTCGGAAATCACGCCTTTAGGAATGTAATACCGCTGGGTGCGCGGGAGCTTGCCCAACAATCCGAAAGCCAGAAACGCTCCCGCCACAACGAGGAATGTAGCCAGCCGCAGATGATCCAAACTTGGGTTTGATAATTTCATCAGGCGTCCCATACGCCACATGGCCCAACCGGCAAGCTGGGTGGGCACCACCATCCACACGGTCACATAAAACCAGGCCTTCTCTGCGCCCTCCCCTCGCGTGGAACGCCGTGCGCGCGGAGTAATGTCGAGAATGGTAGCAATCACAATCATCCCAGCCAGCACATAGTAGAGCTTAGAGAAGAGATCATGGATCATCCATTTGCCGGTAAAGAAATTGATCACGAGACCAACCAGGTTGATCGTGAACGGCACGAGCAGAGCAATCCAGGCCGTGGTGTAACAGATGACCCGGTACCAGAGATTTGGCTTGTCTTCGCCGTAGTGCGTGATGTAGGGGCGAGGCTCTGCTCCCGGCAGCCGCCCAGAAACTCCTCGCCATGCACAGGCGGCTGTAACGATGGCCAGCCAAATCCAATGGCGGCCATCAGGACCGTGAGCGTATAAATCAGCAGTCAGGTTTCCGGGCAGTACCCAAAAAGCCCAGATCCAGATGGGAACGTGCAGTACCCGGTAATAGTTCTTGTTTCGCTCACGTTCGACGACTTTTTTCATCCGCCCTATTCTAAACGCTTCGCAATCAGTCGGCGCGGGATTGGGTGGCGCTATCGTTGCTGATCGAGAACAGCCCGCAGTCGCGCATATCCAGCGCGGCTGACGGGCAGCCGGGTTCCATCGGAGAGGATGGCGATGTGACTATCTTTGCCGTAAGGTTCCAGCCTGGCCACTCGCTCGAGATTTACGATGCAGGAGCGGTGAATTCTCAGAAAGTTTTTGGGGTCGAGGCTGGTCTCCAGGCTGGAGATGGTCTGCTGCTTCAGGTATTTCTTGCCCTGGCTGGCAAGAGCAACATAGTCGTCTTGAGCTTCGGCGTAGTCGAGTTTGGCGACTGGAATAATCTGTACTCGCGTTCCATCCTTTACCACAATGCGTTCGACGTAATGTCCAGGCTCACGCGCTGAGGCTGCAAATTCACTTGGCCCAGGCAATTTCTTTTGTCCTAACCGGCGCTTGGCCCGATCGAGAGCAGCCTCGAAACGCTCGGCGGCGAAGGGCTTAAGCAGATAATCAACCGCATGGACTTCAAAGGCTCGCAGCGCGTGCTGATCGTAAGCAGTAGTGAAGATAATGGCCATGTCTGTGCTGATCAGCTCCAGGACTTCAAAACCATCGAGCTTGGGCATCTGGATGTCGAGGAAGAGCAGCTCTGGTTTCAATTCAGGAATCGCCTTCACTGCTTCAAATCCATTGGCGCACTCACCGACGATCTCAATCTCAGGATGGGGCTTCAGCATTTCCCGTAGAATCTGCCGGGCAAGTTCTTCATCTTCGACGATCACAGTGCGAATTTTCTTTTCGTTCTCTGCGTTCATGGGTTTGATCTTTCTGCCGGCAAATTGAGTTCAACTCGAAAACAATCTCCCTCGGGTCGGCTCGCGAAAGTAGCTTGATTCGCATAGCGGGTATCCAGGCGCTGGCGGACGTTTCGTAGTCCAGTGCCGGTACCGCGGCGGGGCGGCGTCTCCGGATCGAAGTTATTTTCCACGCGGATAGAAAGGTCACCCGGTCCGTCCTTGGAGGAAATTGTGATCCTGATCCATCCTCCTTCGGTCAGATTCGAAATGCCGTGCGCAATAGCATTTTCCACCAGCGGCTGGAGCAGCAAGGGAGGTAGTAAGCAATCCAGAGCATGAGGTTCTATCTTTTCTTCCACGTTCAGACGTGCTCCGAAACGAATCTTCTCGACCGCCAGGAAAGAGTGCACAAGAACCAGCTCCTCGCGCAGAGGAATCAGCGTCTTCTCTCCCATACCCAGCGTTGCCCTGAGAAAGTCGGCTAGCGCGATACACATTGCTCGAGCTTTGCCTGCATCGATGGTGGTAAGCGCGCTGATCGAGTGCAGGCTGTTGAAGAGAAAATGAGGATTGACCTGCGCCTTAAGGGCCCGCAGCTCCGAGTCGCGGGCCAGGATGCGGGCCTGTAACTCACGTTGCTCGGCTTCTCGGAACGCTTCTGTCGAGATCAGAACATAGTGCAGCCCGACCGACAAAAGGTAGAGCAGCACTCCGCTCCCAAACAGGAGTGGGTATCCTGGCGCCACCTGATGATCGAGTCCGCGAAATGTTTCGAGAGTAGAGAAGGCCAGCACCAGCGCCTTAGCCATCAATAGCCAAAGCAGGCTCACCAACATGGCTGCCGTAAGATGAGTTAGAACCAGGCGCGGAAAGCCGGCGGTTGCGAGTGGCGTGGCCCGGCAGGGGTACCATGCCGAAAGGCAAATGAAGGCATATATCAGACACAAGGGCACGATCAGAATCAGCGCCTTGGGCCAACTCAGCCCGGTTGGAGCCGCCAAAAGGAGAAGGATTCCTCCCAGTGGTACCCAAGCGAGAAGATACAGCGCCAGCCGCCGGAACTGACCAAGAATCGGATGCATGGATTAATGTGGGTTCCTGACTACAACTCCTCCAAATACGGCGGCACCTCTAACAAACAAGGTCTTTGTTGCTTCAGCAGGAAGGCGGGTCTGGTCTTCAAACGCCCCGAAAACCCCAGCGCCTTCTACAACAATCCGCCAGGTATCGGGGACGACGATTTCACCGCCGCCAAAGACGGCGTCGACTTGCAGCACTGCTTCGCTGCCCTCCAGATCAGAGCGGGTCAGGTCAATTTTGAATCCGCCAAAGACCGCAGCAATTTTTCCGCCGCGAAAATTCTTTGTGTCCACTTTCCGGTCAGTGCCAGAAAAAATATACGTCGAGTTGAATTCAGGGAAGAACGCCGACCGGGGTGTCGAACCCGGCGGTTTTTCTCTCAACGTATTCCACAATAGAGCCGCGCCCGCGGCAATGATGAAGAGTGGCCACAAATCGTGCAAGCCAAAACGAATAATACCGAGTTTGCGCAACTGGATGAGCGCGCCAATCAAAACCAGAGCTCCCCCTGACGCGCGTTGCCAACCTTGGCTGACCAGCATTTGTCCTAAACCGAAAACGATCAGGAGCGAAGGCCAAAAGATAAACAGCAACCCGGGTGGAAGCACGCCTAACTGATTCAGTAGCAGGACTACACCAATGCAGATGATGATGAGAGCGGCAACAACGGCTCCTTTGCGAGCTTCGGCTAGGCCCTCTTCGATCGCTGCCTCTCGCTTGGTGTTGAGATCGGAATCGGGATTCATTGGTCACCTCGTCGTTCATTTGTAACTTCCCGCCGCGTTGTTTCATGAGCGTGCGTTGTGCCAAGCCGGTCCTTCACGAGTAAAACCACGCCCGCCACGATCAACAGCAGCGGCCACCACTGCATCACGGGATGCAGCATGAGAAAATGCAGCTTGGAGACGATGGTTTCAATCTTACCCTGAAATAATGTCTGGCCGAGAGCTGCCACCGTTACCGTGATGAGTGCAGCGTCGTTTTCGAATTGCCGATTGGCCGCCATGTTTTTTCTCCTTCGATTTGACAGCCTAGCGGCTGCTTTCAGGCGTTGCCTGGGTTTTTCGGCGAACAGCGGGGGGTTACCGGCGAATGACAGGTAACGAGCGGCAAGTCATGGACGAGCCTGGATTCGATTGTTCATTTTGTGCAAAAGAATGGAGTTTGTGCGTTCTGTGAAGACGAAGTCGTAACATGCTTTATGGCTGTTTTCAGAATTCAGGAAGAGGACAAAAGCTTGGCGATTGACGATACTCCCAAAATTGAACTGATTCGCGAGTCCGACGACCACGAAGTCAAAGTAGCGGGGCCCTCAGCACGCGCTCGCATCGACCATTGGCTCTCAACCCTCGTAGAACGCAAAGGCAGTGATCTGCTGCTGGTTCCGGGGGTCCCGGCATGTATCCGACTGGAAGGCGAGGTGCTCAATATTGAATCGCGGCCTCTGAGCGGCCCGGAGATTGAATCCGCGGTTTCTGCCGCGCTTTCAACTCATGCTCTACGGATCTTTAAGGAAGCCGGGATTGCCGATTCCTCTTATCGCATCGCCGGAGTAGGACGCTTTCGAATCAATCTTCACCATGAACGTGGCCGCACGGCCGCCGCGATTCGTGCATTGCCGACCAGAATACCGTCAATCCAGGAACTGCATCTGCCGCCGAGCGTGGAATCTCTGGCCCGCCTGCCGCGAGGACTGGTGCTGATTGGCGGGCCCGCAGGTTCTGGAAAATCAACCACCATGGCAGCCTTGATTCACGAGATCAACCGCCGCGAAGCCCGCCACATTCTGACAATTGAAGACCCCATCGAATACGAGCATACTCACTTGCGCAGCGTCGTCGAACAGGTCGAAGTTGGGATCGATGCGCCCGACTTCCCGACCGCGCTGCGAGCCGCACTTCGGCAAGCCCCCGATGTTCTGGTCGTGGGAGAGATGCGCGACCCGGAGACCATGCGCATCGCGGTTTCCGCCGCCGAAACCGGACACCTGGTATTTTCCACGCTGCACACCACCGACGTAGCTTCGACAATTTCGCGCATTTCCGATTCCTTCCCAACGGAGCGGCAAAACACTATTCGCCAGGAATTGGCGTTGGCGCTGGCTGCGGTTCATACGCAGATTCTCTTACCCAGCAAGCTTGGAGGGCGCATTCCTGCCGCGGAATTGCTGGTGGTTGGCTATGGCGCTCGCCAGCACATTCGGCGCAATGCTCTGCAGCATCTTCACCAGGAGATCACCATGACCAAGAAGTCAGGATCCTTCAGCCTCGAAGAATCCCTGGCTGATTTGTTGGCGGATGGCCACATTGGACGCGAGGATGCTCAACTTTACGCTGTGCACCCTGACGACCTCGACACGCTGATCAAAGCGAAAATACGACGGTAAGAGTCTGCGAGTCGATGTTGATGCGCTGGTACTCGAACAGCCGCGCTCCTGACTACGCTGACGCGGCGGCCCTTATCTGTTCGGCTCCTGGTTGCCAACTCAAATCGGCTGCTGTAACGTGAGGGTATGGAACGCTCTTGCTACCGTTGTGGAGCATCGTTCGAGGAACAGGAGCCTTTTTGTCCTTCCTGTGGGGCCGCGCAAGTTCGGGTCACTACAGAGCAGCATTCTTCCGTTCCACTTCTGCGCCAAGTTCAGCGGAAAAGCTTGCTGCCTGCTGTTTTGCCTCTGGCATTTCCAGTTGGGCTGATCTGTATTGTCGGTCCGCCTCTTGGTTGGTTGGCGCTGGTTGCGATGGTGGTCTGGGCAGTCTTTCGTCATCAACGCCTGTTTGGAGAGATCTCAGCGGGAATAGGAGCACGATTAGGTGCGTTGATGGGATTTTTCAGTTTTGCAATTTATCTTCTGGTGCGTTCCTTGGCCTCTGCTCTCTCCTTAATTCCGTTTCTCAGCAATGCCGATCGCGAAGAGCTGCTCAAGCAAATGCAACAAACGATAGCCAGAATGCCTGATCCACGGGCGCAAGAGATGCTTCGGTGGTTCACCTCAAGCCACGGTATGATGGTTCTGCTGGTCTTCGGCCTGCTTATCTTGTTCATCATCTTCCTGGTCTCCGCAACTGTTACAGGAGCCGTGACAGGAGCAATGGCCGCGAAGAAGCCCCAGCAATAAACACCGTTTTAAAAGATAAGAAGTCGCAAAATCAGCTATCATGCGGTGAGCCATGAATTCAACCACTGCACATCGTCTGCCGAACCTCCAGGAAAAAGGACGCATCATGTCCGCCTCCGAGATCGAGCGCACCCTTGTCCGCCTCGCCCACGAGATCGTAGAAAAGAATAATGGGAGTGAAGACCTGGTGCTGATTGGAATCAAGCGGCGGGGCGTGCCCCTCGCCAATCGGCTTTCGAGCCTGATCCAGAATATCGAGAAAAAGCCAATCCCCACCGGCACTTTAGATATCACGCTCTATCGCGATGACCTCTCCACCGTGGGAGTCAGCCCGGTAATTCAAAAAAGCAGCCCCTTGGGAGTTGAGATCAATAACAAGAACGTGATCCTGGTGGACGATGTGTTGTACACCGGCAGGACCACCCGGGCCGCTATGGATGCCGTCTTCGATCATGGCCGGCCTCGGCGTGTACAGCTTTGCGTGCTCATTGATCGCGGCCACCGTGAGCTGCCCATCGAAGCCGTATTTATCGGACGCACCATCCAAACCACCGACAGAGAAATTGTGGAAGTCAGACTCAACGAAATCGATCAGCAGGAACAAGTCGTGCTGGTGGAGCGTGTATCGTAGCCAGTATGGCCCGCCCACGTTCTCTGCTTGGCCTGGAGAGCCTCAGTCCGGGCGAGATTACCTCCATTCTCAAGCTCACGCGGAAGATGCATGGCGCCCGTCCCCGGCCCCTGCTGCATGGGAAGCGCATTGCCTTGCTGTTCTACGAGCCTTCCACGCGCACGCGTGTGTCGTTTGAGTTTGCCGCCAAACTGCTGGGCACTCACACCTCCGTGATCAATGCGATGGCCTCCAGCATTGAAAAAGGAGAAACGCTGGTCGATACCGGCAAGACCCTGCAAGCGCTTGGACCGGACTGCATTGTGCTGCGGCATCCGTGTTCGGGAGCGCCCAATGTCCTGGCGAGGAATCTGCGTGTCCCCATCATCAATGCCGGCGATGGCATGCACGAGCATCCATCCCAGGCGCTGCTCGATGCCTATACCATGTTGCGGCACAAGAAGACGCTGAAAGGCTTGAAGGTGGTGCTCGTCGGTGATATCCAGCACAGCCGCGTGGCCCGATCGAATGTTCACCTGCTCTCGAAATTTGGCGCAGAGATTACTCTGTGTGGACCACTGGAGTTTCTTCCCGAGATTGCGTCCACCCTCGCGCCCGGCATCACCATCAGCCGGCGCCTCGAAGATGCGGTGCGAAAAGCGGATGTGGTCATGATGCTGCGCGTGCAGAAAGAACGATTGGCCGGACTCGACATCGACATCAGAAAATACATCATGCATTACCAACTGACCATGGACCGGCTCAAACTCGCCAAGAGCGACGCCATCGTAATGCACCCCGGCCCGATGATTCGAGGAATGGAAATCCAAGACGAAGTGGCAGACTCCTCACAAGCCGTAATAGAAGAGCAAGTAGCCAACGGCGTCTATGTAAGAATGGCATTGTTATGTATTTGCACAGGAGTGATAGGGGATTTGTAGCAATTCGTGTTCATTCGCGTGCATTCGCGGCTAAAAGGGTTTTAGAGGCTTCACAATGAAAACGATCCTGATCAAAAATGGCCGCCTCCTTGACCCCTCTCAGAACCTCGATGCCGATTACGATCTTCTGGTCAAAGATGGTGTCGTGGCTGAAATTGCTCCCCCTGGCAAGCTTAAGGCTGATCAGGTCATCGATGCTGCCGGTTTGATCGTTTCTCCCGGATTCATCGACATTCATGTTCACCTGCGCGAACCAGGACAATCCCACAAGGAAACGATTGCCACAGGAACCATGGCTGCGGCAGCCGGCGGTTTTACCTCGGTCTGCCCGATGCCCAACACCGATCCCATCAATGATGCGCCTGCCATCACTCGCTGGATGCAAGATCCTGAGCGCCAGGCCAAGGTCAATGTTTTCCCCATCGCAGCAGCTACTGTGGGCAGCTTGGGCGAAAAACTTACAGATTATGTTGCGCTCCAACGAGCGGGAGCAGTTGCTCTGAGCGATGACGGCAAACCCATCCTGCATGAAAAAATCATGCGCCAGGCCTTGCAGGTTGCCGCGCGGTTAAATCTGGCTGTCGTGCAACATGCGGAAGATACGCGCATGACGGCAGGCGCTACGATGAACGCCGGAGCCGCTGCCTTTCGCCGTGGCTTGCGCGGCTGGCCGTCAGAGGCGGAAAGCTCCATCGTCAAGCGGGATATCGAACTGGCTGCGGAAACTAAGGGCCACCTGCATGTTGCCCACCTTTCCACCAGGGCTGCGCTTGAAGCCGTGCGCGAAGCCAAGCGCGAGCGGGTCAAGGTGACCTGCGAAGTCACGCCTCATCATTTCGCCTTGATCGATGAAGATGTGCATGATTACAACAGCAATTTCAAAATGAATCCGCCGCTGCGTTCGCGCGCCGATAAAGAAGCGCTGCTCGAGGGGATCGCCGATGGAACCGTGGACTGCATCGCCACCGATCACGCTCCCCACGCCCACAACGAAAAAAACGCCGAATTTGATTTGGCCCCATTCGGCATCACCGGGCTGGAGACGGCTTTAGGTCTATGCATCTCGATTCTGCATCAGCAACGAAAAATCCCTCTGAAGCGAATCATCGAACTGCTCACAGTGAATCCGGCGCGCGTCCTCGGCTTCAAAGGACGAGGCTCTCTCGCACCCCAGTCACATGCCGACATCACCATTTTTGATCCGGAAAAGAAGTGGAGCTATCGGGCCGCTAATTCGCTCTCGAAATCCAAGAACTCACCTTTTGACGGCTGGAAGCTGCAGGGACAAGTTATAACAACCATCGTTGGTGGTGAAATCGTCTTCAGGAGTTTGGAAAAGCCCGGGAAAAAGTAGAGGGCGGTGAAGGCTTGTCGATATTGGCGAAGTCCCTCCACACGTGTTCAGCAAAGAGCCAGGCAAAACTGGTATACGCCGCATAGCACCGGATGGAGACGACCAGGGCAGCCATCGCCAAGCCAAGCATGATGAATGGCCCGCTGGGTGGTTGAATGTCCTTGATCTCCAGGCCAAGCGTCAGGCCGGTCAAGAATGCAACAAACAGAAGCAATAGGCGCAAAGTGATGGTTCTGTTTTTCTCTTCCTCTTTCTGTGCGCTTTCTTGATGGGCGCCCGGTTCTTCATTTTTGCGCGCTTGCGGTAAAGAAAACTGAACGAGCTTGATTGCGAAAAATAAAAGCAGCGTTGCGCCCCACTTGGTCCAGCTATCTGCCTGCGAAAAACCGTAGAACGCGCTGCCTGCCTTGCGGGAAAAGGCAAATCCCCAACCCAGGAAATACGCTACGGCAACTGCGCTGGCCGCCGAGATGCCTCGCATCAGCGCGTACAGCCCTTCGAACTGCTCCCAATACGACGTTGCCTTATCTTTCAACAATGCGCTTCTGGCCTGAGAAAATGCATCTTTGCGACGGTGTGAAATTGCTTCGTGGTTCTTGGATTGTTCGCTGGGGTTATCTTGAGGCTCCAGTGCGATGTTGAAATATTTTTGGCTGAGCTCATCGATCTTCTTTTTCGTCTCCATCGTAAAGGCCGTATGTACATCCAGGATCAGGTCGGAAGGAAAACGCTCAAGCCCGAATTTGTCTTTCGTCGCGGAGGGAAACACCTTGCTGGAAAAACTCTGGACAATGTGGCCGATCAGATAAGACAGCACTACAACAATGAGGGCGGCGGAAAGGTCACTGGGCCACTTGTGTAGAAACAAGCCAAATGGCAGCCAAAAGAGCGTGGCGAATACGATGCCCGGAAGGAGATAGCCGTAAATGTCGTAAAAATTGAATTTTTCAACCAAGGTGCGCTTTCACATCCACTTCGTTCTGAGATGTCATTTTTCTGAGCAACTGGGCAACAATCTGCGGCGCCTTGCCTTCTTCGCCTTCCTGCAGCACCAACGATCCCACGCGCTGATGTCCGCCACCCCCGAATTGTCGCATAAATTTTCCCAACTCGATGCTTTCAAAATCGAGCCAGGGATTTCTCATCGCCGTAATCTTCGTCCCGTATGTTGAACGAATTGTCATGATCGAATACCGGGCCTGGGGATGAAAATAATACGGCGAATAACGGCTGATCAGCACTCCATCGTTTTCCACTTCCATCACAGCCACGTTATCGATGAGCCGCATCCTCTGCCGTGCGCGTTCCAGGCCAAGCGCACTGCGTTCTTGCGCACAAACAAATCTCGTTTGCACCTCTTCCATCCGAACAGCCTCATCGAGCGACGCGGTGCGGAGCGTGGTAATGAGAAACCGGCAATATTCAGCGTCAGCCTTCACTGCCAGGCTCTTGCTGAGCACCAGGGCAGGATGCGCTGTCGAAAATGCCTCTTCCACCGATGTGTAGGCTGCAGAATCGATCTTTTCGGCCCAGTAAACCATCTCCTCCAGTCGCTGATCTCCGTGGAGAGAGCTGGCCACAGTTCGCCACAGCAAAGAGGCGCATGAACCGCTGCTCCCGTCATAGATCCAATTTGCATCCTTGCGCTGCTCGAAGGTGGCTTGCAACTCCGGGGCAAGAAATGAAGTCGGATGATGGTCGACCCAAAACTCCGCCTGCGGATGAAACAGGAAATCCGCGACTGCAGTGTGCCTGGGAAGACTGGTGCTGAGCCAATCCTTCTGCCGGTCATAATTGACCGGATGAATGGTCTTAAATTTCCATCGGCGGAATTTTTCAAGCGTGAGAGTTGTCAGGACCCCGGAAATCACCCCATCGAAGCAAGGGAAGTGGACATACAAAGTCGCTCGTCTACGCCATGGGAAGATTGACCAATACAAATGAAACCTCTTCCAAGCAAAACATGTCATCTAGCTTCTTGTATTTTTTCGATCGCCCGATGTATAGCCTGCACTGAGGTCATCAACAGGAGCCGAAGTGATCACCCGATTGGCAAAGCTGCTTAAGACTTACGAGAGGATACCCATCCGCTTCCCCACCCTCTTCAATATCTCCAAGGCTCGATCCAGTTGATCGCGTGTATGCGTTGCCGTCATGATCGTCCGCAAGCGGGCTTTTCCTTCCGGCACCACCGGATATGCAATACCCGGCGTAAACACTCCCTCCTTAAACAACTCGCTGCTGAACTCCATGGCCAGGCGTCCTTCGCCAACGATGATGGGTGTGATGGGGGTCTCGCTGGCCGGAGTGTTCACTCCACCAACGTTGAATCCTAGCGTGCCTAGTTCTTTTTTGAAATAACGAGTATTGTCCCAGAGCTTATCGATCAATTCAGGCTCTTGCTCCAGGACATCGAAGGCCGCGATGCAGGCCGCAGTCACCGAAGGCGGATGCGAGGTCGAGAACAGAAACGGGCGTCCCCGGTTATACAGGAACTCGATCAGGTCGCGCGAGCCGCAGACATATCCCCCCATCACGCCAATGGCTTTCGACAAGGTTCCCACCTGGACATCCACCCGGCCGTGAACATTGAAGTGATCGATCGTTCCCCGGCCATTGCGTCCTAAAACTCCAGAAGAGTGAGCGTCATCCACCATCATGATGGCGCCGTATTTTTCCGCAAGATCGCACAAGGCGGGAAGAGGCCCAATATCCCCGTCCATCGAGAAGACGCCGTCGCTGATGATCAGCTTCCGTCCTGGTTCGCCTGCCACTTCTTTGAGCAGTTCTTCGGCGCGTTCCACGTTCTTGTGGGGAAAGACCTTGATGGTGGCCTTTGAAAGACGCGCGCCGTCGATGATGCTGGCATGGTTCAGTTCATCGGAAATGATGAAATCGCCCTTTCCCAGGATGGCCGAGACCGTGCCGGCATTGGCTGTAAACCCCGACTGGAAAACCACGCAGGCTTCAACATTTTTGAAGCGCGCAATCTTTTCTTCCAATTCAATATGGATGCTCATGGTGCCGGAAACCGTCCGCACCGCCCCTGAGCCTGCGCCGAATTTGCGAGTGGCCTCCAGTGCCGCCTCGCGCAGCTTGGGATGCGTGGTCAATCCGAGATAATTGTTGGACGCCAGATTGATGACTCGCTGGCCATCAAAAGTGCACTCCGGCGTCTGCGCCTCTTGAAGCACACGCAACGTGAAATTAGTCCCCTTTTTGCGCAGTTCATTGAGTTGATCGCCAAGATAAGAAAGCTGCGGACGAAAAACAGTCGTAGCCATTTGAAGAAATCCCCTTAACCGAGCAGTCAGCACCAGATCAGATCACTCTGGTCCATGCAATTTGTAATTTAAAACTTATAATTTCAAATTTGAAACCCATCTCTGCGCATTCTGCGTTCTCTGCGGTCAAAGTTCGGTTTCCAAGCAAGCAGCCAGTAGCTAGCAGCTAAATTATAAATTTCAAATTACAAATTCTTCTCTGTCCCGTTCGGATAAAGCAAAATCTTGCTCGCCGCTCCAGTCCTGAGCCGCTCCATGCCCTTACCGAAATCAGCCATCGCCATGCGATCGGTAATGGCTGGCCCCAGATCGAGTTTGCCGGCTTTGAGCAGGGCATCCATCTGGTACCAGGTTTTATACATCAGTCGTCCATTGATGCCTTGCACGACGGCGCCTTTGAAGATGAAGTCGTCAGCCAAATTAAATTCGACAGGCTTCGAAGGAATGCCGAGCAGCGAAACGCGGCCACCCAGGCGCAGAATCTTGAACCCCAGGCGGATAGCATCGGACTTGCCCGACATCTCGAGCATGACATCCACGCCGATCCCATCTGTAGCGGTCATCACCTTTTCGTAGACGTTCTCGGTCGAGGGGTCAAGAACAAAATCCGCCTTCATCTGCCTGGCCAGGCGGCGGCGATGCTCATTGATCTCCAGCGCGAACACCTGGGTTGCGCCGCAAGCCCGCGCCACGGCAATGGAAAACAGTCCGATCGGGCCGCAACCGACCACGGCCACCGTCTTGGCTGAGATTTCGCCCGCCAGCACAGCATGAACTGCGTTGCCCAGGGGATCAAGAATGCTGGCATAATCGGCAGGAATGCTGGGATCGATCTTCCAGATATTCGATTCCGGAATTTTTACATACTCGGCAAAAGCCCCATTGGCATCGACCCCAATGATCTTAACGTGCTGGCAAATGTGGGATTCGCCTGTGCGGCACTGGTAGCACTTCCCGCAAGCAACATGCATCTCCGCGGAGACGAAATCGCCTTCTTTGACCGTAGTTACATTTTTGCCGGCTGCGGCTACGTGTCCGCAAAATTCATGTCCAGGAATGAGTGGGGGCTTGATGCGATTCTGTGCCCAGTTGTCCCAGTTATATATATGGAGGTCGGTGCCGCAAACCGACGCAACTTTCACTTTAACCAAAACATCATCGGGACCGATCGCCGGCCGAGGCATCTGCCGGACATCCGCGCCCGGCGCGGCCTCCGGTTTAACAACAGCCAGCATCGTTTCAGGCATTAAGACTTCCCATTTGTGGCGCAAATCATACAGGACAAACTCTATATTCTAACAAATTAGGATGCGGTCAAAAAATCAGCATCGACGAAACAAATCCGACCCGAATCGTCATCAATCGTCCTTAGCGCATCGGGGATCACCCCGTTAGGCTCACTTTTGGCACACCTAAAACCCTAAAAGTGCGGCTTGGAACGAGCACCATGCCGGAAGTGAAGAATCTCAACAACGTTTGGCTTTTCATGGATGCGGTAATAAATCAGAATAAGGGTTGTGGACAAGCTCCCGAACGCCTTCATGTTCTGCTACTGGACTACCGAGGTATGGAAACCTCTTGAGCAGATCGACGTGATTCAAGATAGCATTGCCAAAGTGCTCAGCCGTGGTTGGAAAGTTGGCCCAGGAGTAAGCGAGGGTTTCCTCAATCCGCTAGCGCCGCTTCTGTGATCGAACTTGGAAATCCACT
>DASZFK010000153.1:0-3827 GCA_035939855.1 Candidatus Angelobacter sp. | reverse complement strand
TAGCGGGCCGTTAGCGTATGTTTTCGCAGCCAGGAGGACAGTGGGCCTACTATCCAGGATAAGTGGTTGGTTTGCTCAATTTAATGCGTCGTTTTATCTGTTGGATCGTGTCCTCATTCGGATGTTCATAAAGATATTCATTTTTGTCATTTAGGCGGATTCCGTTCAGCAGCCCTTTTTGCCGCCAATAATGGACTAGGCGGTGTTTGCTTGCGATCAGTTCAGCAATTTGCTTCGCTGTCAAAAGTCCCTTTGCGCGCAAACGCGCGCTTCGGCTTGGCAGTTTGTGATTGGTGCTCAAACTGCGAATCATCCGAGCATCGAACAACTGATTTCCCGACGAGCGCCAACCCTTGCTATTGAGTTTGGCCGCGATTTCGGAGTCGGTACACTGCTCCAGCAAGCGATCGACTTCGGCGACGATCTCGGGTTTGGTCTTGCGCAGTTGCCATGCTCTGGCCGGCAACTGAATTCTCAAGACTTTGGTGGCGCCACCCTTGAAGCGTACTTGCGCAATGACCTGGGAGTGTTCTCTGTTCAAGGTAACGTCTTCGAATATCAACCGAGCCATCCGCTTGCGGTCCCGATCGCTGGTGCCGGGATCTTTCCACAACCGGGGAAAGTCTTCGGCTAAAGCCATGATCTGCGCCTTCTGCTGCCGGGTGATTGTCCGTTGGCCGCTTTCCCGTTGCTTTTCGTAATCCTCACGTGCTTGCTCCAATTGCCGGAGCTTGTCGTTCCAGAGTGCCTCGAGTGTATCGGCCACAAGGCGATTGCTGGGGTCCACGCGCATATAACGGACGCGAGCTTGCTCGGCTTCATATTGTGCGCGCTCGACATACTGGCGACGCAGACGGTCGGACTCTGCCAAGCGTTCTTGGAGTTCCTGCTGGACGCTCAAGGCCACTTCCAAAGCCAGCGGACTGAGGCTTTCTTGGATCAGCGTCGAGAGTGCATCATCAACTACGGCACCGGGAATGCTCTGACACGTTGACAGATAGTGTTCTATCCTCTGTTGCTGACAAAGGTAGTCGGGGCTGAGGCGACCCTCGCGCTTGTGGTAACGTAGCGTCATCGATCGACCGCACTTGCCGCAAATGACCAAGCCCTGAAGCAGGGCCGGGCCTTCCCGCGCCGGCCCACTGTGCCGTCCAAGGCCACGCGTCTGCTGGTTGTGTTGCAACCGCTTCTGGTTCTCCTCAAACTCCTCCCAGCTGATATAGCCTGGATGAGCTTCCTTAATCAGGATCGCCCATTGTTCCCGAGGCAAGTCTACACAATGCCGTCCACCCTGGGGATCTTTCCAGGATCGGGTTTTCCCGAAACAAAAGGCTCCCGCGTAACGCGGATTATGCAGAGTATCCAACGCGGCACTCAATCGCAGCCTTTCCCAGATCAGCTCGCCGGAGCCCGCTTGCCCGCGTCTTGGGAATTTGAGCTCCTCTTTAGCAAAGGCCTGCATCGTAGCCCACGCCGCGCCGGTCCGACGAAACGTCTCGAAAAAATGCCGTAGTGTATTTTGCAGCTGTTTATCGGGATCGAGCACGACCCGTTGCGCCGGATCATAAACCAGGCCCACCGGCAGCGGCATCTTCAATTCGCCCCGCTGGGCTTTGCTCAGGATGCCGCCGCGCAGACGAGCCTTTAGCACATGCAGTTCGGCTTCGCTCATCGTGCCTTTAAGTCCCAGCAGAAGCCGGTCATTAAAGTGGCACGGATCATAGAGCCCGTCTTCATCGAGGATCAGTGTGCCGCTCAATGCACAGATCTCCAGCAAGCGGTGCCAATCGGCGCAGTTGCGCGCCAAACGCGATACTTCCAGTCCCATCACGATGCCCGCCTTGCCTAGACTCACCTCGGTAACCAGCTTCTGGAAGCCCTCGCGCTCGGCTGTCGAAGCTCCCGATTGACCCTGGTCGCAATCGATAACTTCAATGTGCTCGGAAGGCCAACCCAGGACAATCGCCCGCTGACGCAGCGCATATTGGCGCTGCGTACTCTCGGTATTCTCAAACACCTGACGCAGCGTCGACTGCCGAATGTAGAGATAGGCCGTCTTCTTCAAATGGCCGGGGGTGATTTTCGAATTGGAGTTGAGCGTAGTGAAGCTCATGAGTTATGGCGGGCTAAAGTTTTAAATGGCCTAAAGCCATATTAACCAGCAACCGGGTTGCCTCCTGTTGCCAGGACTCCGTCGGGGTAATGATCGGCCACGCTTCTGTTTGGAGGGCTGCTGCAGGACAACACAGCGGATCCTGCCAGGCTCGCATCCAAGCGATTAGCCCTTCTCTGATCATCAAACTCAAGCCTCGAAAGTCTGTGGGGGTCATGTCGCTCTGGGATATAATCCCCTCTCGCAACTGTTCGTAACGGCGCGTCCAACAATGTGCTTCTTCTTGTTTGGTCTGTGGATTTTTCACGGTTTCTGGCGCCCTTTTTTTACCAGGGCTTTTTCTATGGTGCGGGGATGGAGAACAATGCCGAATCGTCTTCGGACTCTTTTGGCTAGCACAGAGGCTTTAAGATCGGGCTCTGAGCCAACAAGCTCCTCCAGATAGCGGCGGACTTCCGGCGTGAGTTTGCGTGCCTTTTTCGGACCACGCTTTTGGGGCAGAAGACCCCCGAGTCCTTCGTCCCGGAAGTTCTCCTGCGCCTCATAGATAGTGGGCCGCGAGAGGCCAAAATCCACGGATGCCTGAGCGATCGGACGGCCATCGACCTCGACAGCCCGAATAGTTTCGTATTTGAGCTGAACCAAATCGTGGGGATCAAAGAAGTCATTTCCGGTGAATAAGGGGTGGCAGACTTTTTGCGGGTTGCGATTGAGGGCGCCACAGGAGCGTAGCGCTTCGATTTTCTTTTGGTTGGGCGGCACGAAAGTAAGAATGTAAAGTAAATTACACCGCACAATGCATTGAGTTATTTAACATGGCAAGGGGAAATTACCGGCTGAATGTACTATTTTAATCATTATACAGGTATATACGGAATTATTTAAAGAAGTGCGACAGTCAAGCACGGCGTATTTTACTTTACAGATCCGGCCTAATTTACTTTACAGCGCTCGCTTTGAGATCCTCGATCAAATCGACCAATCGCAGCAGGTCTTCGAATCGGGCAAACGCTCGCCCTCTGGAGAGGACCACAAACGGATCGGCTTGAGCGACATCGGTCCAACTCGCTGGGAAAAAGGCCGATTGCCCATCTTCGGTATAATAAAAAACTCTCCACTGGCCCCAACACAGCCGGCAATCAACAAACCAAAATTGCCGTCCGCGCCAGGGGTGAAATGGGTGGGTTACCCGAAAATGCTGTTCTGCATCCTCCGCATGGGGTGCAGTTCGCGACCCATGCCAAACTCAAGGTCGATGATTACTATCATAATGGCGTGCGTCGGAGGCTGAGACTCCACGAAAAAGGCGGCAAGGAGCACGAGATGCCAGTGCATCACCTGCTTGAGCAGATATTGGACGAATACATTGTGGCCGCAGGTCTCCAGAGCGGACAGCCCCTATTTCAGAGTGTTAATTCGATTGGAACGGCAGTGACCGGACGAGCGCTAAACCGTTACAACGCCTGGGCTGCGATTCGGAAGCGGGCCAAGGCGGCGGGTTTTCTCACCCCCGTCGGATGTCATACCTGGCGGGCAACCGGCATCACGATTTACCTGGAGAATGACGGACGGCTTGAGCATGCTCAGCAGATGGCCGGGCACGAATCTCCGCGAACGACGAAACTTTACGACCGGACCAAGGACGAAATAACACTGAGCGAGGTGGAGCGAATCCGGTTGTGACGTTACTTGAATACTTGATTTAACATCCTGC
>DASZFK010000152.1:0-10089 GCA_035939855.1 Candidatus Angelobacter sp. | reverse complement strand
TCCACGTCGCGGATGCCGTCCAGGAATTCAACGTAAATACCAGCATCGCCAGTACCGACCTGGGACGCAGCAGCGGCGCGCAGGTATCTGTAATTACCAAAAGCGGCAGCAATTTTTATCACGGCACCGCTTTTTACTATGGCCGCAACGAGGCCATGGACGCCAATGACTGGTTCTTAAATCGGGCTGGGAAACCCAAAAATGAATTGCGTCGCCATCAATACGGAGGCACGGTTGGCGGGTGGCTGGTTAAAGATAGAACCTTTTGGTTCTTCAGCTACGAAGGGTTTAAGCAAATCAATCCTCTGCCCCAGCTTGCTACCGTTCCAACTCTGGCAGCCCGCGCAACTGTCACCGATCCAGTCTCGCAGAAGCTTCTGCAATTCATTCCTTCGCCCAACATTCCGGGCGCGACCGGCGCCCAATCCAACTGGGCCGGGAATGCCGCCCAGAATAGCTACAACCAAACCTATCTGCTGCGCATGGACCACAACCTTTCAGAGAATAACAGGTTAATGGGGCACTATGCATGGTTTAGTGGAAACAGCCTTTCACTTCAGCAGAACCCGTTCAACGGCTCGATCACAAATCTGCCGGGCTCGCAGTCAGTAGCGATCGAGGAGACCTATTCGCACTCCAAGTGGCTGAATGTGGCGCGTGTCGGATTCGTCCGAAACGTAACTGACTTCGGCCCGCAAGACGTGAAAATTAACCCGGCAAGCCTCTTCACCGATGCCTCGGGAAATCCCCTCCCCGGATTTGTGGATACCACTAAGAATGCTCTCAATGGCGGGCTTCCGCGCATTACCATCACTTCCAGCGCAGCCGTTCCGCTTTCTAATTTCGGGTTGGGAGCCGGAACCAACATGCCTCAAGGCCGCACCACCAACACATTTCAGCTCATCGACAACATTACCTGGATGCACGGCACGCATACCTTCCAGTTCGGCGGCGAGGGCCGCGAGGAGCAAACCTTCCGCTTCCTGAACGGCAATTTCCGGGGCGCGATCTCCTTCGCCGACTGGGCGCATTTCGCCTCTGGACAACCCAGAAATGGTTCTCTGCGCACCGGCGGCCCCGACCAAACCTTCCGCACCTGGACCCGGCGGGCCTATTACATGTATTTCCAGGATTCCTGGAAAATGAAATCCAACTTTACGTTTAACTACGGAGTACGTTACGAACTTCCCGGCGCGATGGTGGAGAAAAATGATAGCGGCAGTAATTTCGTGCCCGGCGTCGGTATCATGAAACTGAACTCCAATCTGCGAATTGATATCAACCCCGCGGTTAAAGGTCCGGCGGCCATCACGTTGACTCCGGTTAGTACCTTCTTGCCGTCCTCAGGGCAATTCGACACCGCCAAGAAAAACTTTGCTCCTTTCGTTGGCATGGCGTGGTCGCCCAAGATTCTGCCTGCATTGTTTGGCGATGGCAAGACCGTCATCCGCTCCGGCTTCCGGCTCAGTTACGACGATTTCTTCTCCAATATTCCGGTGAACATGGGGCTTAACTTCCCCCCTGTACTCTCAACCACATTGCCGAACTCAACCTACACCTGGGGAACAGTACTCAATCAAAACCGCCTGCTGGTTCAACCCGATCCCACAGTCACTGCCGGTGGTGGGTTGGTGGGAATCGTAGGCTTCAATGGTTGGGATACAACCGGCAAGACTGCTTATGCCATGAACTTCGCTCTGGAGATTGAACGCCAGGTAGGCAAGAATTATGCTTTCCAGGCTTCCTATATCGGGACCGAGGGACGAAAACTCGGAACATTCCTCGATGCCAACGAACCGTTCGTCACCGTGGTCGATCCCACGAAACGCGGCAGCCAGTCGCCCAATCTGCGCTCGTTCCCCTTCCAACAGTATGGAGCCATTCCGGTAGGCACATTTGCCAGCAACTCCAACTACAACGGAGTGGTCCTTACGATGAAGAAGAAGCCTGCTCACGGGCTGTCGTTCCAGGCCTCGTATACCTTTGCGAAATCTCTGGATAACAATTCATCGTTCTTCGGCAGCAGCGGTGAGACCGGCTTTTTTGCCGATAGCCGCAACCCCACGGCGGATTATGGACCATCAGCTTTTGACGTTCGTCACCAGGTTGTTGTCGCCTATTTGTATGAACTTCCGTTTGGACGGGGCCGGGCATTCATGAAGGATGCGAATCGATTCCTCGACAGCATTGCGGGCGGCTGGAACATCAGCGGAATCACGAACTGGCACACTGGGTTCCCATTCTCGGTGTTGGCCAACACCGCCGTCGATTTCAGCGGCTTCAATCAATTTGCAGATCGTCCAAATGCCGGAGTTGGCTCTCTACCGATCAGCTTTGGCGATCCGGCGCATGTATTCCCAACCAGCTATTTCTCGCTGCCGGCGGCTGGAAATATCGGCAACGTGGGACGCAACGCCTACTATGGCCCGAGCTACACTGACTTCGACTTCTCGCTGATGAAAAACTTTGCCATCAGAGAAAACATGAAGTTCCAGTTCCGCGCAGATGTCTTCAACCTGTTCAATCATCCCAACTTCGATCTGCCAGTCGGAAATCTGGCCTCATCGTCGGCGGGTCAAATCATTGGCGACACCAATGCCAATCCCAGGTTGATGCAGCTCGGATTGCGCTTCAACTGGTAGGTCTCGATCGTCCTGGATTTTGCCGCGCCGGATTCACTTCCGGCGTGGCTTTTCTTTTAGAACAGCTTGGTTTAGATTGTGGCTAGGGAAAGACTGGGAAATGCAGCTTGATAGATGCCTTCATCCAGGGTCAACAAAGTATAGCCGCGGTGCGAAGCATGGGCGCCAATGATGAAATCCGCAAGGATTCGCCGGGGGCCAAGATCGCGCTGCTTTTTTCTTCGAGCCACATGCGCCTGAAATGCTCGCCCCGCCCCCCGCCAGATTGATTCTCCCAGATCGAAGTCGATGCTGATACCTGTATCTTTGCAGAATGTATTGAGAAACGCTTCGGTTCTGCCGGGTGCGGCCATGAGTTCGGCAAACACGGGCGCGCTTATGACGAGCGGTCCCTTGTTTCCGGCAGCATCGAGCGCTACCTGCACAGGCGTACTCACCGCCGGATCGCGGTCCCAAAGGGCGACAATCACGTTAGTATCCAATGCCGTCGTCATCCGCGCATCATCCGAACCCAGCGATTGATGGCCTTTCTTCCAGAGCCAACGCCGCGATTGCCGATGCCCCGGTATTTCGCGAAACGGCTCTCGGTTCTTCTTGGGCGCACCCTGACACCTTGGTCGTCGCTCTCAAACAGCAGCGTATCCCCAGGCTGGACCCCGAGTACCCTGCGAATCGCAAGCGGCACAGTAATCTGGCCCTTGGATGTGATCTTGGCTTCTTTTTCCACGAGCGCCCCCAGTTTCCTTACTTCAGTATACATCGCCTTACTTTCTTTGAAAAGGAGTACTTATAGAGCTTCTGCAATTCCACACCATGTAGAATCAATGGAGTCTTGGCTTCAACTAGCAAAAAAACGCCTCTCATCGTTCTTTCGATTGCCGGTTACGATCCTTCGTCGGGAGCCGGAATCACAGCCGACATCAAGACCATCGCTGCTCACGGCTGTTATGGAGTTAGCTGCATCACCGCGCTCACTGTGCAGTCGACCCAGGGCGTAAAAGAAGTGGAGCCGGTTGAGAGCCGGCTCGTCACCAAAATTCTGCAGGAGTTGATCTCAGATTTTCCCATCTCTGCCGTGAAGATCGGAATGCTGGGATCTGCTGGAGTTGTGCAGGCAGTGGTCGATTTCCTGGAGCGCAACACCGTACGAAATGTAGTCCTTGATCCTGTCTTGAAGTCTTCTTCTGGTGCTGACCTGTTGCTTGCGAAAGGCGTGAGTGTTCTGCGAACGCGGCTATTGCCTCTGGTGGACGTGATTACTCCCAACATCCATGAAGCCTCCGTGCTCACTGGCCTAGCCATCCGCGATCCCCAGGACATGAGAGCCGCTGCCATCTGCCTTCATCAGATGGGAGCAAAAACAGTCGTAATTACCGGCGGCCATCTCAACCCTGCAAGCGACTTGCTGAGTTGGGAATCAGGACGGCAGATCAAGACTTTCACCCACAAAATAATCAAGACCAGATCGACCCACGGCACAGGCTGCGCCTTCTCCACGGCATTAGCCTGCAATCTCGCAAAAGGCAAAAATCTTGTTGAGGCGGCTCGTCAGGCAAAGCAGTACGTCATCGGCGCATTGGAGAATACTGCTCGAATTGGGAAGGGTACAGGACCAGTGAATCACATGTGGAAAAGAAGCTCATAGCTCATAGCTCTTAGCCAAACCAGTTCCGGCGATTATGGCAATTTTGGCAATACCCCCCAACCATATCCACGATGCTGCTTCCCTTCAAACCGAAAAGCCGAGCGGGCTGACTGCTCATTGCTGACTGCTTCCTGTTGGTTTAAACTCTCGCCATTATGGCGACAACACTCCTCCGGCGATCTCTGACATTTCTGCTTGCAACTCTTGTTTCAGCCTCAATACTGGCCGCGCAGGCCAAGCGTCCCTTGCGTCATACCGACTACGATACCTGGCGCAATATCATCAGCCAGAAGCTCTCTCCCGATGGAAATTTTCTGGTGTATGGCCTGTTTCCCCAGGAGGGCGATGGCGAGGTGATTGTCCGCAATCTTAAGAGCAGCGCCGAGTGGCGGGAGCCGGCCGGCGCTCGACCGGAGCCTCCACGCCCCAATCAGGCGGCCTTGGTCGAAGAAGAGCCACCTCAGCCTCCCTCGATCTCAATACATTTCACTCCTGATCATCGTTTCGTCGTCTTCTCTACCTTTCCCACCAAAGCCGAGGTAGATAAAGCCAAAAAAGAAAAAAAGAAGCCGGAAGAAATGCCCAAGGGCGGTGTGGTGATTATGGATCTGGCTTCCGGCACAGCAACCCGGATCGCTCAGGTCAAGAGCTTCCGCGTTCCTGAAAAAGCCGGCGCCGTTGTCGCCTACTTGCGGGCAGAGAAACCCAGCCCAGGTGGAACTGGTGGAGCTAAAGGTAATGCCAAAGAAAACGAAGCAGGCAGCGCCGAACCTGCGGCTGAATCGCCCAGCAAGAAACCGGAAAAGAAAAAAGAATATGGCAGCGAACTGGTTCTGCGCAACGCCGCCAGCGGCAAAGAGCACGCCTACGCGGATGTGCTGGATTATGTCTTGAGCAAAGATGGAGCCTTGTTGGTGTATGCCGTCTCTTCCAAACAGGAAGAAAACAACGGCGTCTTCATGGTCAACGCAGCCAGCGATGACGCCCCGTCTCGCGCCTTGCTGCAGGGACGCGGGAAATATACGAAACTTGCCTTCGACGAGCAGCAGATACAACTGGCCTTTCTGAGCGATCGCGACGATGCAGCTTCCAAGCAACCCAAATTGAAACTCTACTTGTGGCAACGTGAGGCCGCGGCTCCGGTCGAAGTCGCATCCGCAAGCACGCCCGGCTTGCAGGAAGGCATCGAGATCAGCGACAAGGCTTCCATCAGCTTCAGCCGCGATGGAAAACGCATCTTCTTCGGCTGCGCCAAGCCGCCGCGCCCGGAAAAAGATTCCGACAAGGCAGTCCCGGAGGACGAGAAAGTGGCAGTCGACCTTTGGCACTGGAAGGACGACTACATCCAACCCATGCAAAAGGTCCGCGCTGAAGTTGAAAAGACCAGGACTTTTCGCGCCGTCTTTCACATCCCTGAGAATACTCTGGTGCAACTGGCGGACCGCACCATGCCCGAAATTGTCCCCAGCGAAGATGGCCTGTGGGCGCTCGGTGGGGACGACCGTGAATATCGCTCCATGCTGGAGTACGACACCCGCTATGCGGATTCCTATTTGGTTGATACCCGCACGGGCAAACGCACTCCTGTCGTGAAGAAACATCAAGGCCAGGTGACCTGGTCGCCCAGCGGCAAGTATGTTCTGTATTTCAATGACCAGCACTGGATCACCGTTTCTGTTCCCGGCGCTGTCACCACGGTGCTCAATCCCAAGGAACAGGTCAAATTCTGGCGTGAAGATTTCGACCAGCCGGCCACGCCCCCACCGCATGGAGTGGCAAGCTGGACCAAAGATGGAAAATACGTCCTGATCTACGATGAATTCGACGTTTGGCGCATGACCCCCGATGGCTCCGAAGCCATCAACCTGACCCAGGGGGTGGGGCGCAAGAACCATTTGATCTTCCGCCATGTAAACGTCAATCCCGACAGAACTGACCCGGATGCCAAGTGGATCGATCCCGGACAACCGTTATTGCTGCGCGCCGAAGACAAAGAAACTCGCGACACCGGATTCTATCGCGTAAGAATCGATGGCAAAGAACCTCCCCAGAAATTGCTGATGGATGCAAAGTCCTTCAGCTCTCCGGTGAAGGCCAAAGATGCGGACGTGCTGCTGCTCACGGCTTCCAGCTTTGAGCAGTTTCCCGATCTTCAGGTAACCGATTCGAGCTTCAAAAAGCTCAACCAGGTGAGCAATGCCAATCCGCAAAAATCGCAATTCTTGTGGGGAACAGCGGAGTTGATTCACTATCGCAACGCCGATGGCGTGCCGCTTAAAGGCATCCTGTATAAGCCGGAAAATTTTGACCCCAAGAAGAAATATCCGCTGCTGGTCTACATCTACGAAAAGCTAAGCCAAAACCTGCATAACTTTGTAGAGCCACGTCCGAGCCACACGATCATTCCCAGTTACTATGTGAGCAATGGCTACCTCGTTCTGGAGCCGGATATTGTCTACACCATCGGCCAGCCTGGCCAGAGTGCATTGAAGTGCGTCCTTCCAGCCATCGATGCAGTCATCGCCGGCGGCTTCGTCGACGAAAAGGCCGTCGGCATTCAAGGACACAGTTGGGGCGGCTACCAGATCGCCTACATGATCACCCAGACCAACCGCTTCCGCGCCGCGGCGGCCGGCGCTCCTGTAGCCAACATGACCAGCGCTTACGACGGCATCCGTTGGGGGCCGGGCATTCCGCGACAATTCCAGTATGAGCATTCACAGAGCCGCATCGGCGGAAACCTTTGGCAGGTTCCGCTTCGCTACATCGAGAACTCGCCTCTTTTTGTCGCCGATCGTGTGAATACGCCCCTGCTCATGATTCACAACGATGCCGATGATGCCGTGCCGTGGTACCAGGGGATCGAGTACTTCCTGGCCTTGCGCCGTTTGGGAAAAGAAGTCTACATGTTCTCGTACAACGGCGAACCTCATGGGTTGCGTCGCCGCGCCAATCAAAAAGACTACAGTGTTCGCCTGCAACAGTTCTTCGACCACTACCTCAAGGGAGACGCCACGCCTGAATGGATGGAAAAAGGTATTCCCTACCTTGAGCGAGATGAAGAAAAGGACCGGATCAAGAGCCAGACGGGAGTGTATTAGGGGAATCGGGAGATCTGGTGATCGGATCATCGGGTGATTAAATCTCCACGATTGAGGCGTGAACAAATGACGGGGTTCAACTTACCCAATTACCAACTTACCCAATTACCCAATCTCCTAGGCTCCGATTTCCGCCTGGATCGCCTCGGCAATCGCGTTGGCGTGGCGCTCCATCTTCTCTTTCGATTCGGCTTCGATCATCACTCGTGCCAACGCCTCGGTGCCTGAATAGCGCACGACCACGCGGCCCGAACCATTCAGGTCGCGCTCGGCTTCTTCAATGCGCGTCCAGATGGCGGGAATCAGGCTGAGCGGCTCTTTTTCGCGTACCCGCACATTTTTGATCACCTGGGGAAAGACCTTCAGGCCACCAACCAGTTCTGTCAGACGCTTACCGCTGCCGGCAATGACCTCGATCACTCGAAGAGCGGTCAGCAGGCCATCACCTGTGGTTGCTTCCCGCGAAAGAATAATGTGTCCCGACTGCTCGCCGCCGATCACTGCGCCTGACTTCTTCATCTCGTCCAAGACATATTTGTCTCCCACAGGCGCGCGCAACATGCTGATGCCCAGCTCTTTCAGCGCAATCTCCAACCCCATATTCGACATGGTAGTGGCAACCAGCAGATCCTTAGCCAGCTCTCCGCGTTGCTTGAGTTGCCGCGCCAGCATCAGCATGACCGCGTCGCCGTTTACTACTACACCTCGATGGTCGGCGAACAAGGCGCGGTCGGCGTCTCCATCAAAACAGATTCCAAGATCGGCTTTGCGGGCCACCACTTCACTGGCGACTACCTCAGGATGAAGCGCGCCGCAATTTTCGTTGATGTTTCTGCCATCGGGAGAGTTGTGGATGAACTCGGATCTGATGTTGCACAGCCGGAAAACTTCAGGGGCAATGGCGCTGGCTGCCCCATTGGCGCAATCCACAATTATGTTCAATCGCCCTGAGCCCGAGAATGAGCGCGTGAGCCATTGAACATAAGCATTATGCAACTCAGCGGAGGCGGTCAGGGTGAAAGCAGTTGCTGGTGAATCGCCGTTACCCGCCAGCAAGGAAAAAATTTCTTGCTCGATTTCAAGTTCGGTTTCGTCGGCCAGCTTGTATCCGTCACGACCAAAAACCTTGATGCCGTTATCCTGCCAGGGATTGTGGGAGGCTGAGATTACGACGCCAGCCGAGAACTTCTTCGAATGAGTAAGGCAGGCAATGCCGGGCGTAGTGATCACACCGGCGCTCTCCACCTCGACGCCCGCCTGCTGCAACCCACGAGCGAGCATTTGCGCGATCCAATCGCTTGACTCACGCGTATCTTGCCCTAGTACAATGCGCCGAGGTCCGGCAGGAAGATGATCGCCCAAAGCCCGCCCCACTGCATATACCGTCTTCTTGTCCAGCGGATACACGCCAGCCACGCCACGAATGCCGTCAGTACCAAAAAGTTTTCTCAAGCGTCTCCTTCAAGACCTGATAGCCGCGTATCCGAGTACTTAGATGCATCCATTGTACCTTCGGCCTCGAAACATCTTGTCGTCGTTGCTTTTCCCTCATCGTTTCCCTACTCTGGTGCAGTGGGATACTTACACATCCTCATAGCCCTGCTGATCACCGCCAGGGCGTTACCGCAACCCGGAAGTCTTCCTGCCGGAACAGTTGTCAGTGCTGTTGTCTCGCTCGACGATCCCACGCAAAGTTATGCTCTCTACTTGCCATCGCAATATTCGCCCAGCCGCTCCTGGCCAATTCTTTATGCCTTTGATCCGTTTGCCCGAGGCAAAACTGCAGTCGAGGTTTATCAGGCTGCGGCGGAGAAGTACGGCTACATCGTGGTCGGCTCCAACAATTCGAAAAACGGCCCAACCGCGCCCCAACTGGCAGCCGCGCAAGCCGTCTGGTCCGACACCCACAAGCGCTTTTCGATCGACAAGAACCGCGTCTACACCACCGGCCTTTCGGGCGGAGCGCGCATGGCAACCTCATTTGCGCTCTACTGCTATACCTGCTCGGTTGCCGGTGTCATCGCCCATGGAGCCGGATACCCAACCACTCAAGGCGCCAGTCCACCTGCAAATGACAGCTTTCTTTATTACGCGGCCGTGGGAGACGAAGATTTCAACTATCCCGAGATCATCACTTTGCGCAGAAAGAAAGATGAAAGCAGCGCGGCTTTCAAGGTGAAAGTCTATCCTGGTCCTCACCAATGGGCGCCGCCGGAGATTGCCGCAGACGCCATCGAATGGCTGGAACTGAAGGCCATGCAGGCCGGAACTGAGAAAGTTGACTTGGCATTTGTCCGTAGAATCTTCGAGCAGACCAAGACGGAAGCAGCTCAAGCCGAGCAACGCGGTGAAGCCTTGAATCAATATTATGCGCTGCGCTCCCTGGTGTTGGATTTCAAAGGACTGGAAAATACAACCGAATTTCAGGACAAGCTGGCGCGATTGAAAAACTCGAAGGCCCTCAAGAACGCGATTCGCAATGAACAGCGCGAGATCGATGAGCAGGCATCTCTGACTGCAACGGCGGAAGCGGAATTGGGCCAGCTCGGCCAGGCTGATCCCTCGACGCAGCCGGGGCTGGCGCAGCACATAGCATCGGTAATGTCTGATCTGCGGCGGCACAGCAAGTCCAACAGCAGCGATCACCTTATCTACTCAAGGGCTTTTATGCAGCTATGGATCCAGGGTATCGAGACCGGAC
>DASZFK010000151.1:0-3164 GCA_035939855.1 Candidatus Angelobacter sp. | reverse complement strand
TCTTCAGCAGACCGTCTTCCCCGGTGATGTCTTCCGGTGTCTTTACGCCTGCCAGTAGTTGGTCAACAAGCTCCTTCTCAATGGCCATCGTTTCTATTCTCCTATCCCGATGGCCGTTTACACAGTCCCTTTTACACCCTCCGGGGCGGTGAAAAAGTGGAAATCCCGCTGCTCTTGCGGGATTTCCAAGCGTAGTGGGAAAGTCCCGCCTTTGGACTTTTCCACTACGCGCCTTTTCCACGGCCCTTTTTTACCCACAGATTCTGCTATACAGCCGTAAAAATCTCTATTTGTTCCTGTCATAGCTATCATTCATCAAATTGAATTCTTCTCTGCATTTTTTCTGCGGCCTCTGCGGTTGATTCTTGGGTTCCTTTGCGTCTATCGCGTCCTTGCGGTGAGTTGAATTCCAAAAATTACCGGGCTTAAACCAAATCTTAACCTTGCATTTAAAAAGGATGGATATTCTTGACGGTCCTTAGAGCGATCACATCAAGGGACTTCAGGAGATATCATGGGACGCTTTGCGAAATTGCAGACGGCAATCATGGTGTTTGGTTTGTGCAGCCTTGGCCTATGCCAAGTCAACACCGGGAGCCTGGCCGGATTGATTACCGACCCCAGCAATGCTGTGGTTCCGCACGTGCAAGTTACGGTCCAGAACCCGGAGAATGGCTACAGCCGCAGCACCGAAACCGACGATGCCGGCTACTACTATCTTCAAGATCTCCCGATTGGCTCTTATCGAGTTACGGTCAACGGCAACGGATTCGCCACCATGGGGCAGACGGTCACGGTGAATACCGCGGAAAAGATCCGTCGCGATTTTGCCCTCCAGATCAGCACGAGTTCCGAAACCATCGAGGTCACGACGAACAACAGCGGCCTTTCTCCGGAGGATGCCTCCATCGGGACCGTGATCACGAGCGATGCCATTGAGAGGACTCCGCTGTTCCTGCGCAACTGGGATGATCTGCTGCGCGTAGTCTCTGGAGTCCAGATCAGCCGCTTTACCCAGCAGAGCGGAGCCACGAGCGCAGGCCGGACAGGCGACTTCAACGTTCACGGCGTACATTCTTTGCAAAACAATTTCCTGCTCGACGGGATCGATAACAACACCTTCTCGGAGAATGTGCAGGAGCTGAGCACCGAGGCCTCTCATCCGTCGGTTGATACGCTTCAGGAATTCAATATCATCACCAACCCCTACTCGGCGGAGTATGGCCGGAGTCCAGGAGCGGCAGTTTCGGTGAGCACCCGGAGCGGGACCAATCAAATCCATGTCCTGGCCTACGAGTACCTGCGCAACCAATTCTTCGATGCCAATGACTTCTTCTCCAATAGAAATCACTTGGCCAGGCCGGAGAACAACCAGAACCAATTCGGCGGAAGCATCGGCGGGCCACTGATCAAAAACAAACTGTTTGGCTTCTTCAACTACGAGGGAACACGAATCCATCAGGGAGTTTCCAGAATCACTACAGTTCCGCTGGCCAACGAGCGCATCGGCGATTTCAGTCCAGCGGCTGCCGCCCAGGCGGGAGTGAAGTATCCTACGATTTACGATCCCACTACGGGCTTGCCGTTCGCAAATAATCAGATTCCCAGCGGGCGGATTGACTCAGTCGTCTCCAGCTTGATGGCTTTGTTCCCGGCTGCCAACCTGCCCGGCAATGTAAATAACTTTGCCCGCAATGCGCTGGTCACCGACAATAACGACAGCTACAACGGTCGTATCGATTGGAATGCAACTCCTTCCGACAACGTGTTCGGCCGTTATAGCTACTTCAATCGTTTCCGTTTTCTGCCGGGCAACTTTGGGGGTATCGCCGACGGCACCAGCACCTCGGCTTTAGGAAGGCAGACCCTGACCGGTTCAAGTGTGGCCATCGGCTGGACGCATATCTTTTCGCCGCGCATCGTCAACGACTTCCACTTCGGCTTTGTGCGTAACTTTTCCTACGCCCAGCAGGATCCGTTTGGGAAAAATGCAGCGGACCAATTTGTTCCCGGCATTCCCAACAACCCGGCTATCGCGGGCGGCGTGCCGCTTACGACCTTTGCCAACTTCGGGTTTCTCGGGTCTCCTGACTTCCTTCCGAAACGGCAGATTCCCCAGCAATTCGAATGGTTCGACACACTCTCACAAACCTTTAAGCGCCACACTCTCAAGCTGGGTTTCAGTTTTTACGGCCCCATGCGCAATATCTTTCAGGATGAACCCGGGACCCGCGGCGACCTGGGCTTTACCGGCGTATTTACAGCCTGTCATCAGGCGAGCGGGTGCCCTGCCAACAGCGGACTTTCTTATGCCGACGGCCTGCTCGGTTTGGTGCAGAGCACGCAGCTCACGAATGTATTCTTCGTCGATCAGCGGCTGTGGATGATCGGTGGTTTTGCCCAAGATGACTGGAAGGTCACTCCCAAACTGACTCTGAATCTGGGCTTGCGCTACGATTTTGCCTCACCCGTGACCGAAGGCCAGAACCGCATGGCCAATTTCGTTCCTGCGAATGGCGGCTCATTGGTGTTTGCCAAGGATGGCTCGCTTCAGCAACGCGCTCTCGTGAATCCCTACAAGACGGCCTTCAGCCCGCGTTTCGGATTGGCATACTCGCCCGGCTGGAATACAGTCATTCGAGGAGGCTATGGCATTTACTACACGCTGTTTGAGCGCTTTGGCAGCGAAAACGAAATGGCCTTGAATCCGCCGTTCCTGATCAACAAGACCCTGGCCAGTAATACCACGCCTGTACTTATCGCGAAAAACGGATTTCCCGCCAACTTCCTCGATCCGGGCTCTGTCAACCTGCAGGACTTGCGCGCCTTTCACATTCGCGCAGTCAATCCCGACAACCCGGTTCCAATGGTGCAGCAATGGAGCTTTGGTGTTCAACACCAGTTTTCGAAAAACTGGAGCGCCGAGTTGAACTATGTTGGAACAAAATCGACTCATCTGGACCGGCTGAGCGATTTCAACCAGCCCATCATCGTGAATGGCGTGAGTACCGGCAAGGTTCCGTTTCCAAACTTCGGCTATATCGAGTACCTGAATCAGAATGGCTACGGATACTATCACGGGTTGGAAGCAACCCTGAACCGGCGCTTTTCCAATGGACTCGACCTGCGCGTGGCCTATACCTATTCACGCAGCCTCGACAATA
>DASZFK010000150.1:0-23972 GCA_035939855.1 Candidatus Angelobacter sp. | reverse complement strand
AGGAGAGGCCCCAGCGGTCCTTGCACCAACCGCACTGGCTTTCCGTGCCGCCATTGCCGACGATCGCGTTCCAGTAACGGTCCGTCTCTTCCTGATTTTCCGTCGCGATCTGGAAGGAAAAGGCCTCGGTGTGCCTGAACGTGGGGCCGCCGTTGAGACCGAGACAGGGAATGCCCAGGACGGTGAACTCCACGGTCAGCACATCGCCCTTCTTACCACCCGGATAGTCACCGGGAGCCTCGTGAACAGCGGTTACTTTACTATCCGGAAAGGTGGCGGCGTAGAAGCGCGCCGCGTCATGCGCGTCTTGGTCGAACCAGAGGCAGATCGTGTTCTTAGGCTTCATGTTCGTGTGCTCCCTGTGCTCGATTTTACGATTCTTTGCCGGCCACTGTGGTGCTTATGAGGTCAGCCGCGCATGAGCCGTTCCCGGCGTTGGATTCCTGCAACTGAGGAGCTTCGAAGCCGCCTTCTTCTTTTTAAGTACTACATCTAGTTGGAGTGGTCGCGTCGATGAACATGGACGCGTGAGCGTCACGACAAAGATATCAAGCTATCCCTTGTATTTGGTATGTGAATCCAGATATATTACTGGATATATGGAGTTCAAGAATGAGCAATGCAGCCCAAAAACGAGCCATTAAGAATTATCGCCGCCGTCTACAGAAGCGGGGCGTTGCCCGTTTCGAGGTCCTTGGGCTTGACGCCGACCGTGAACTGATTCGATCGCTTGCCAGGAAGCTGGCACAAGATGAGCCCGAGGCACGGCGCATTCGTTCGGAAGTTACGCGCGCTGTTTCTGGCCAGTCTCAAAAGGGTGGAGTTCTTGCGGCGCTTCGCCGATCACCGCTTGTTGGTGCTGATCTTAAGATTGAGCGTCCTTTTGATACTGGTAGGAAAATTGACCTGTGACACGGTATCTGCTGGACACCAACATCATTAGCAATGCTACAAAACCTCTCCCTTCGCAATCGCTCATTGAATGGATGACGGCACAAATTGACGATTCACTATTCATCTCGTCGTTCAGCCTGGCCGAAATCTGGCGCGGGATCCGGGAAAAATCGGCAGGAAAGAAGCGCCGAGAGCTGGAACAATGGTTTAGCGGACCTCAAGGCCCCCAGGCCATTTTTCGAGGACGAGTCTTGCCATTCGACGAGAACGCCGCACTCATTTGGGGCGATCTGATGGCGGCTGGGAGCAGTGCTGGTCGACCACGCAGCGCGTTTGACATGGTTGTCGCTGCAATTGCCCGGTCAAATAATTGCGTTCTTGTTACGGACAACGAAAGGCATTTTGCCGGTATCGATCTGTTCAATCCTCTTCGCGGTAAGCAGAACCGGTGATGTATTCTAGGGATAACAAAGATTTGGTTAATGGGCCATGGCCGCATAACCTTCCAGGCCCACAATGATCACAATTAATATTGCTGAGCCGGCGCCAGAGATTCGCACCCAAAGCTGAAGCCGCTTGATCCGGGTGATGACTTGTTCCTGCTCATTGGCCAAGTGCTGGTCCAGAAGAATCTGGGTCTGGTGCATCCGCAAGGTCCCTCTGTAGACCAGCAGTGCGACGAGGACAGTCGTCAAGCCGCCCCAAAGGATCGCTAACGTTGTTATCAGCATGGTGTTCTCCTCTTCAGCAGGTTGTCATTTTTCACGCGCATTCTGCTCGATTCTGCGCAAATTCAATGATGACGAGTATGGAACAAAACAACTGATCCATTTTGACCACAAGCTTTATGATCGTCTCTCATCCGCGCGAACTACCGGCTGATTCAAGACGCTGCTTTGAGACATAGGACATCAGGAGCGGCATCGGGGGACGTAATACGCACCTGTTGGCTGCCAGAAATTGAGTCGCCGGCGATCAAATTGAGAGATTGGTTGATGCTTTCAGTAAATGGCTTTTGCGGCTTTTGAAGACGATGAGCGGATCTAATTGTAACGCCACAAAGCAAAAAACGATTTTGGATTTTTCGTACTGCAGCGAACACATAATCAGATCGCATGATTTTATCCTCTTGGCAAAAGCTCTTGTCCGGGCCTGGCCTGCCGGCAGTATCAAAAGACAACGTCTACCAACCGTCTTCTCCACTTGATCGAATAGTAGGCTCCCAACGGGCACGCGTTCTGAGCAAAATTGCACACCCAGGTTGGGGCTATGAGAAAAAGCGGGGCCGGTGTTACCGACCCCGCTTTACTTTTGCAGCGTTACGAGGTTGGAAAGGAGCGTGTCGAAGCTGCCTACGGTGATCTTGTCTACCTTTTCGGCGATCTTCTCCAGCGTCTCCATCTCCTTGAGCCGCACCAGGAGAGGGTTATTCTCCATCAGTTTGGCCGTGTTGAGGAGCGAGCGGGTTGCAGCGGTCTCCTCGCGGCGGCGGATGAGATTGGCCTGGGCCTGCTTCTCCGCCGTCACTACCTGGTTGAGGATGTCGCGCATCTCGCCCGGCAGGATGATGTCCTTGAGCCCCATGTTGCCCAGGAACACGCCTACTGCCTCGGCTTCCTTGCGGACGGTGGCGGCCACCGACTCGTCGATGTCCACCTTTTCCGCCAGAATCTCTTCCAGCGTGCGGCGACCCAGAGTTTGACGAACAGCCAGTTGCAGCGTGCGGTACAGAAACTCTGCATAGTCCTTCACCGACTGTTTGGCCTTGACCGCGTCGGTGACACGATACTCAGCCCACACGTTCACGCGAATAGACACCTTGTCCTGAGTCAGGATTTCCTGGCCTGGGATCTCGAGCGTCTGCCAGCGCAACTCCACTACATCCACGCGGGGAGCGCCGGCCGCGTTCCAGAAGCCATAAAAGCCCGGCTCAAGAGCGCGGATGAAACGGCCCTCAAGGTACAGAAGGCCGGTCTTTCCGTCCTCCACCTGCGCGAAAGTCGCGCCAGACAAGGCTCCCCAACGCGCAAGCGCGGTAGCCAGCCTGGCCGGAACGTCAGGATTTTCCTTTATCTCGATGACTTCCGCGGTCACAGACACCGGTGCCTTCCAGAACAGCACGCGCTTGCCAGGGCCGATGACGCGCGCCAGCTTGCCATCGAAGTACACGACGGCCACCTGCGAGTCAGACGTCTCGACCATGGTGAAGTACCGGTCGGCAACGGCCTTGCGCTCTGCCGCCAGGTAATCGGACCAGGGGCTTTCGAAGACGATGGCCTTCACGTCAAGAGTTTCAAATTCGAGATTACGACCGAAAGTCCAGAACCAGTACTGCCCCGGCTCCAGAATACGGTCGAAGCGGCCGGCGCGAATCACCAGCACGCGGTTACGGTCGCCCACAAGAATGCGACGAATCTACATTGCAAATACACCTCCTTCGGTTTTGGAGAAAGTGCCCCAGACCACTCTCCACGACTCATGCAGCGGTCCCTCCCTCTTAGCTCTGCCGTTTCGCAGCGGCCGTCCACGCGGTTCGGCGACACTGGACGCGCTTGTGCCACAGGCACGCGAAGCGACCGGTGCGATTCGGAATCTGAGCAGTTTCGGGGAAGAATCAGGGCCGCAAAGGCGCTGCTTTTCCTTTTCCGGTTCCTACTGCTGAACCGGAATCAGAATCGCAGGAGCATGGCCCGGTTCACTTTGTTTTCGGAGCTGTTATCAGCAGCTTTGGCGGAAAAGCAGGATTCGAACCCGCAACCCACGGCGTAAAACGCCGTTGCTCTACCATTGAGCTATCTCCGAGGTGGGAGCTGCCGACGACCGCCGGCACGTGGTACCCGAGCGGGCCCACGCCAGCGAGGCATTTAGAACCCCAGCTTTTGGCGATCATGGCGCATAACCTCCCATCTAAATATGCAGGAACTCACAATCGCTGTCAAGACCAAGGGGCCTGCTTCCACAGCAGGCCCCTCTTGAGTGAATGAATCAATCGCTAATTTTGAAGACTAAAAATGGTCATCATGATGGTCGCGATCGTCGTCATGATGGTCGCGGTCGTGATCGTGGTGATCGTGATCGCGGTCATTGCTCTGGTCGCAACTGTTGTCATCATCATCACCGTCGTGGTCCTTGCCATGATCGCGATGATCGCGGTCATCACCGCCGCCCCGGTCATCATGATTTTTCTTCTTGTGCTTTTCATCATCGTCCACTGGGCAGGGATTCGGCGGCTGAGCCGGTTGCGGTACCTGGAGCGCCACCGACGTCGGAGTCGATGCCGCCGTCTCTTGAACTGTCGCGCCGATGGTATTAGTAGCGGTAGTAATGACCGCGACTGTATCGTTGGCGCTATTGGCAACAAACAGTTTCGTGCCATCCCCAGTCACTGCCATCCCCTCGGGACCGCTGGCCATGGGCTCCGCAAGGGTTGAGCTAACGGTGTTGGTAGCTGTGGCCACCACGGAAATCGTACTGTCCGCCGAATTAGCAACATACAGCGTCGCGCCGTTGGGCGTTACCGCCAAGCCAAAAGGAATCTGCCCGACTGGAATGGTTTGGGTAACGGTGTTCGTGGCAGTGCTGATCACCGAGACTGAGTTACCCACCAGGTTCCCGACATAGGCGGTGGTTCCATTGGGCATGATCGCTACAGGTATCGGAAGCGCAAATGATGGATCGACGATTGTGGCGCTTACGGTATTAGTAGCCGTAGCCACTACGTCAACGAGTCCGGCCGAATCGGTCACGTACACATGCGCGTTGTCAGGAGTCACTGCCGACTGAGCAGGAAGCCCGCCGAGTATCACCGTGGCGCCCACCGTATCAGTGGCTGTATTGATCACTGAGAGCGTTCCGCTGCCCTGGTTGGTGACATAGATGTGCAGTCCGTCGGGGCTGGCGGACGCATGCGTCGGTGTTACGCCTACTGGGATCATTTTTGCGATCGTGTTAGTGGCTGTATTGATCACGGCCACCATGTTCGTGCCAGTATTCGCCACATAGACTTTTGTGCCGTCGATGCTCATGATCAGGCCACTCGGCGATGTAAATCCTGAAATAGTGGTGACAATCGTATTGTTTGTCGAATTGATCACCGTAACGGTGCCACTCGAGTTATTGCTGACGTAAGCGTTAGGATTGACAATCGCCATCACAGAAGCTGGCGATATAAGAGCCGCGAAAACTACAACAATGCTGAAAACACAATTCATGATGCGCCACTTACACCCGGAAGAACCTGAGAATACTGTTTTCATTGCCTTTTTCCTTTCCGTCATTTGAAGGTCATAGCTCTCGGGGACCTGAACAAATTTTTCCCAATGCAGGTTCTGGGCTTGATCAAGATGCAGCCGGCTCGGGACGCTCGAAGAACCGGGATCAGCATCTGCCAAGGAATAACTGCTTGGGTAAAGCCAAAATTTTTGAAATGCCTGGACTTCGTGGGGTGCGAATCCTTCGGTGGTGCGCAAAACAATACCCCATAAATAAGAATTCGCCAAGAAAAATCTTACTTAAGTACTAGACTAAAGTAACTACTCCGACTCGCCTGAGGCTTCGTTAAGCTCCCAGCCCTGATCGCTGGGGATTCATCTGGTCTTGATCGAGCCGTCTATCTGCCAAGAATTCAACAGCTTAGACACACAAATCAAAGACTGTTCTAAGGCAGATCGCGACCATTTAAAATTAAGCTTGATGAGATGGGGACGAATCAAAACTGTCCTGGCGTTGTTGCTGTCGATCTTGAGCGTTGCACTATGTAATCCAAAACCCCGGAGTGGGGTTGAGGGACACGTCCATGACTGGCAGCAAGTGTCGCTTGTTGATAGCGACGGCAAGGTGCATACATCAGCAGAGTGGGCAGGGAAGCGTGCTGTGGTGCTGCTGTTTGTCACCACAGATTGCCCGCTCAGCAATGGTTATGTTCCGGAATTCAACCGGTTGCAGCGCGCCTATGGCCCGAAAGGCATAACCTTCTACGCCGTTCAGGGTGATGCCACTATTGCCTCCGAAGAGGTTCGACGTCATGTAAAGGAGTTTGGCTACAGTTTTCCTTATTTGATCGACCCCCAGGAGTCACTTGCCAGTTATACCGGCGCAACGACTACCCCTGAAGCTGCAGTCCTCTCGCCTGGCGGCGAACTGCTGTATATGGGGCGGATCGATAATCGCCTGGAAGACTATGGCAAACATCGGGTTCAGGTAACAGAGTTTGATCTGCGCGATGCCCTTGAGGCTGTTGTGAACGGTAAAGCCGTCTCGCGCCCTCGCACAAAACCTTTTGGTTGTGCGATCATCAGAACACCTTGAAAGGAACAATTTTTAAGATGAAATCTGCCATATTCGTGTGCTTCGCTTTGTTGTTCGCCATCTGCGCCAGCGCCGCTGATAACGCCGTACCTACGTACAACAAAGATATTGCTCCTATTCTTTACCAGAATTGCGCCCTATGCCATCGGCCGGGCGAAGTCGCGCCATTCTCTCTGTTGACGTATCAGGATGCCAAGAAGCGCGCAACGCAGATAGCCTCCATCACCAGGAAAAGGGTGATGCCTCCTTGGAAGGCGGAGCCTGGTTATGGAGACTTCAAAGACGCGCGGCGGCTGACCGACCAGCAGCTTGCCCTGATCAGTCAATGGGCCAGTAACGGCGCGCCCGAAGGCGACCCGGCCAGCAAGCCCACGCCGCCGACATTTCCAGAAGGATGGCAATTGGGTAAACCCGACCTGGTCTTGACGCCGCCGGCCAAGTTCAACGTGCCCGCAGAGGGGCCCGACCAGTTTCGCTGTTTCGTAGTCCCCATGAATCTTGATCACGATGTCTTTCTGGGCGCCACGGAGTTTCGTCCCGACAATCGCCGCACCGTTCATCATGCGCTGCTCTTTGCAGACACCAGCGGACAGGCGCGCAAACTGGCTGCGAACTCGCCCGATGGAGGCTACAACTGCTTTGGCGGACCAGGTTTCCCGCCTGCAGGTCTTATGGGCGGATGGGCTCCGGGAAGCGTGCCCACAAAGCCAATCCCTGGCTACGCCGCGCCCGTGCGCAAGGGGACCGATTTAGTGGTCCAGATTCACTATCACCCGGACGGTAAGCCTGAGCAGGACCAATCCTCACTGGGATTGTTCTTTTCTGACCCGCCCACGAAAGGCCGCGCTCTAATGGTTCTGGGAACCCAGAAGATCGACATCGCGCCGGGCGATTCGCACTATGTAGTCAAAGCTTCCACTGAAGTCCCAGCCGATGCTGCGTTGATGCGCATCACACCTCATGCTCACTATCTGTGCAAAGACATGAAGGTAACGGCATACCTGCCCGATGGAACTACCAAGCCGCTCATCTGGATCAAGGACTGGGATTTCAACTGGCAGGGCGCTTATGTCTACGAAGCCCCCGTGCCGCTTCCAAAAGGGACGCGCGTGGAGATGGAGTACATCTACGATAATTCCGACAAGAACCCCAGGAACCCGGTGAATCCACCAGTGCGCGTCACCTACGGCGAACAGACCACCAACGAGATGGCGCTAGCCTTCATGACCTTCGCGCTGCCTACACCAGCAGATGCAATTGCTTTTCAGCGTGCAATGTTCATGAAGAGGGCAGGACTTTAGTCGAGCACACCAGGAGTTTGGCCAAGTGAGAAGCTAACTTCCTGTCGAGTTTCTCGATGGATATGCAATCGGGTGATCGCGCGTGATCGGGAGATCCGGTGATCGGTTTTGGAACAATCGTGATCTCAACATTTCTAGCCATGCAGAATATTGCACAGTGAACGATGGTGCAGACTTATTTTCGTTTGAAATGAAATATTAGATGTAAAGTACAGGCGGCAATAGCTTTCTATTGCAAAAGGAGAATTCCAATGCCAAAAAGCACAGAAAACAACAGAGTCCTCAGCCGCCAGTATGGCCGTGAACTAAGCGCAGCGGAGGTGGAACAGATCCATGGAGGCATTCTCACCCACTACTGCACCTTCAATTTCACAACCTGCCAGGCGGATGGTGATTGCGAACAAATACCCCAATGCCCCTAGGAGAACGAGCACTCAGCTTTAGCAGTCAGCACCCAGCATTGGACCACGCCGAGAGCGTGGTCCATTGAAAAGCTAACTTCTTGGCGGGTTTCTCGACGGATATGCAATCGGGTGATCACTTCGGCAAACCTCAGTGCAGGCTGCACGTGAGCGGGTGATCCGGTGATCGGTTTTGGAACAATCGTGCATATTGGTTTTGATCTTCTCCGTGCCTTCGTGTCTCCGTGGTGGGTTTTAGTTGTGTTTCTGTTGTTTTACTTTCTCAGTTCGTCGATATTGCAACCGCATTTCGCTGGCGTAGCGTGCTTCTTGAGGAACTCGCCAACGCGCGAATAGGCGTCGATTTGGTTTTCCACCTTGGCAAAGCCGTGGCCTTCATTCTCGTAAATCTTTAACTCCGCAATGCCATTGCGTTTTTTGATTGCACTGGCTACCTGCTCCGATTCAGTAGGAGGGCAACGTGGATCATGAGCGCCGGCCAAGATCAGCAGAGGGGCCTTGATCTGGTCTACAAAATTGATCGGAGATCGGTCAATATAACGGGCCTTGTCTTTGATCGGATCGCCCATGGTCGCCAGGTCATATTCACGCAGCAGTGGATCTTCGTTTTCGACCTCGGTGAACCAGTTCACAAAGGGAACGATGGGCACACCGGCTGCCCAAAGATCGGGGGCCTTGGTCACGGCCATCATGGAAAGGTATCCGCCATAACTGCCTCCCATGACGGCAATTTTTTTGGGATCGATAAAGCCTGTCTTCTTGATCCACTCTGCCGCGCTGATCACGTCCTGAAGATCGCCTCCGCCCATGTCGAAACGGTTGGCGTCCTGGAATTCTTTGCCGTATCCGCTGGAGCCCCGGTAATTGGGGGCAATGATGAAATATCCCTGGTTCACCAGATATTGAATGCTCTTATTGAAGGAATTGACGCTCTGCGCAGTCGGGCCACCATGAATGTAAACAATCGCAGCGTTCTTGCCATTGCGTTCGGCATTGTAGGGAACATAGACAAAAGCCGAGATCTCCCATTTGCCATCACTACTGGGGTAGTGCGCCAAGTAAGGCTCAACCATATCTTCATTGCGGATTCCGCCCACCAGGGAATGAGTAAGTTGCTGGGACTTCTGAGTCGCAGTGTTGTAGACCCATAGATCCTGAGGGGCGTTGGGTCCGTTATGGTAATACAGAATCCGTTTTCCATCCCGCACGAACGGAGTTGCATTGCCTCCTAGGGCATTGACTCCTTTTGGAAGCGGAAGAGGATGCGCCTGACGGCTGAGAAGATCATAGACAAAGACATCCCAGTTGCCGTCGATATTGGCGACCCACGTTGCTTGCCTGCCGTCAGGAGAAAACCTTTGCGAAGAAATCTCCCATTTGTCGCTGGTGAGCCAGGTGATTTTTTTCGTTGCGATTTCAAGGAGCCCTACATTGTCGTAACCATTGTGGGCATTGGAGGTGATGAGCAACGTCTTTCCGTCGGGCGAAATATCAGATGCTGAAAAATTCTTCTCGCCTTCGTGGGGAGTGAGATTCGTAGCTTTTCCTGTAGCTACCTCGGCAATAAAGATATTCGAGTCCTTGCCGGTTGCATGGCCCTGGGAAAAGACAATCCATTTGCCGTCGTGGGACCAGATCGGGCTGAAGTTGCCGAGTTCCTTCGCAGTGTTGGTGGTCAGGTGCCGGACCCTCTTGGTATCGAACTCCATCACATCAATTTCAAACGTCGAAGACTCTTTGGGCTTGACCATATAGGCCAGCATGTTGCCGTCCGGCGACCATGCAGGTCCTTCTTCTGAAATCTCAGGAGTCTTTGTGAGGTTAACCACTTGTCCGCTGGCGGGGGAGACGACGAACAGGTCCCATTGTTCGTTACCGTCGTAGTCGGAGGCATAAGCGATCCATCGGCCATTCGGAGACCAGGCAATGCTTGTTTGACGTTGATTGCTCACGGTAAGCTGCTGGGGCCAGCCGCCCTCCGCTGGAACGATCCACAGATTGTTTCGTCCGGTAATGTTGCTGATAAATGCCACTTGCTTCCCATCTGGCGACCAGTCGCTTTCACCGACAGTCCGGGTCATGTAAAGCGTTTCCACGGTGAAGGGCTGGATATCGAACTTTTCCTTGCTGCGGATCTGATTGGGATCGGTGATGAAACTGTGAGCAGGAGATTGAGTCAGTACGTTAGTAGCCATTCCTATTACCACTATAAATGAGTATAAGGTGCGCATGAGGCTCCTGATGGTTTACGGGAAATAAGCATCTGCAATCTATCCCCCAAAATACCTACGGCTTTGCCGCCTTATGGATTTCCACTGTCGACCAGGTTTTGTCGGCTGCGTGGCAAATTCCTTCCAGTGTGCATTGCGCGCATTTAGGCTTGCGGGCAATACAGATCGCTCGCCCATGATGAATAATCTGGTGCGAAAACTCGATCCATTTGTTCTGCGGGAGGACCCTCATCAGGTCCTGCTCGATGGCCGTGGGCGTATCCGAACGGGTCAACTCCAGGCGGCGCGAAATGCGGTGAACGTGAGTATCGACGACGACTCCTATGGCCTGCCGAAACCATGAACCGAGGACGACGTTGGCAGTCTTGCGCGCAACTCCGGGAAGTCCAAGCAGCTTGTCCATCTCGTCGGGCACCTCGCCACCGAATTCGGAGGCAACCTTCTTTGCGGCCCCGACGATGGACTTGGCTTTGTTTCGAAAGAATCCGGTGCTGCGAATATCAGGTTCTAACTGCTCCGGGCGCAAGGCGGCGAAATCTTTAGGCGTCGGATATTTCCGGAAAAGTTCCGGGGTCACCATATTCACCCTTACGTCCGTGCACTGGGCCGAGAGGATGGTAGCTACCAGCAACTCCCAGGCATTCTCATGTTTTAAGGCGCACACAACGGATGGGTACGATTGATCTAAAAGGTGTAGAATTTTGCTGATTCTTTCGGGCGCTGTTGGTTTATAACTGCTTTTTTTCTGCGGCTTGGATTTAGCTTTTTTGGCCGCTGCTTTATGCGCTTTGCCTGGAGCGATCGACATGAAAGAATCACCTCGGCACTAAGGTTTTAAAACTGCCGGGATACATCACAATACCAGAGGGAGACAAATGTCATCCACTACTACCCGAGGCGAACTCCACACATTTACCCGCCCGCTAGCGCCGGTTCCGCTCACGATTGAGGGGTCAAGCGTGCTTCACCAGATGTTCCGGGTCCGCTGGCCGGAATGGCGCAAGGTTCAGACCTCGGAGAAGCAGAAGATCCTGCAGGAAGCCGCGGCGGTTTTACAGAAGATGGAACAGAATACCGCCTTCCCCAGTGCGCTGTTCTCGCTCCTTGGGCATAAAGGCGATCTGCTGCTGGTGCATTTTCGCAACTCCTTCGAGGAGCTTAAAACAGCAGAGACACGCATTGCCGGCCTGCGGCTGAGTGATTTCCTGGATCAGTCCACCTCATATCTCTCCGTTGTGGAGCTGGGGCTGTACGAGTCTTCGGTTAAGCTTTATCGCTCCTTGCAGGAAAAAGGAGTGGAGCCTAATTCGCCCGAATGGAATGCCGCGGTCGAAGACACATTAAAGCGGCAAAAAGAGGCGATGCAGCCCAGGCTCTATCCGCAAATGCCTTCTAACAAATATATATGTTTCTATCCCATGGATCGCCGGCGCGGCGAAGACAAGAACTGGTATCAGCTCCCCATTGAAGAACGCCAGCGCCAGATGGAAGAGCACGGCATGGTAGGCCGCCGCTATGCAGGCATAGTCAAACAGATCATTACCGGGTCAATCGGATTCGACAATTGGGAATGGGGCGTAGATCTATTTGCCGATGACCCGTTGGAGTTCAAGAGGCTGATCTACGAGATGCGCTTCGACGAAGTCAGCGCCGTCTATGCACTGTTTGGCGAGTTCTATGTCGGCGTCAGATGCCCAGCGGCTCAGTTGGGCGGGATTTTTGATGGAGTCGTTGAGCGAACATAAGCTTATACTTCAGTCTCTTGTTACCAGGAAAGTAAACGTGCGATAAGCCTCGGCCCTGCCGCCAGCGCCTATGGAGTCCAGGCTGATGGTGTAGTACTTACCATCTTCAACGAGCGCAGAAGGCAACGCAAACTTAATAGAATTGTTGTCCCTTAGACTTGCCTCCGTGAAGACCTCGCTGAGGATTTCTTTTCTGTCAAGAAATGATCTGAATACCGCACGGTAAGACGTTTTGTTTTGAGCGGCGAATGGGAGCTCCAATACAGCCAACGCGGAATTTGAGGTTAAGTGGACGACGGATGGCTTGTCACCCTGCGGTGAACGCACTCGTATATCATCGGGAACCAGTTGGTAAGTGGGAGTCGAAGTTGATGGGCGTCCGAGTCCCGCAGTTTGCTGTAAAGCTTCGCGCAAAGCTTTCTCATGGGCGAGCTCTTTGCTGACGGCTTCCACTGTTGCTTGGCGCAGGGCAAGTTCACGCTTTGAAAGAAATGCTCCGAGAATCCATCCCACCGCCAATAATCCAATGGCTCCAAAAACTAATTTTGGCTGTTTCTGCAACCAGGAAAATGGCTCAAGGGCCTTCTCCAGAACAGAAAAAAATACGATTGAACGACATTTCAAAGCCAGGGAAGCACTGCTGGTGAGCTCCGATGTTGGCGTAATTTTTATTAGCAGCTCTTTTTTGTCACCCAGACCGATAATTGTATTCGCAGCGGCAATGCCATGCCATTCGGTGTAGTCCACCCAATGGGTAGCAAGCAGAATGTCTTCTCCTTGTTGTTCAACCCAAACTTCAATTAACTTGACTCCTTCCGGCAGCTTAGAATAGTGCCAATCGCCTTTATCAGGGTTAAGCCGGGCATATTCTTTTCCGTGAGCCATGATCTTGACAAGCGTGGGGGCAAACCGCTGTCGTCGCTTGGCTTCCGTGGCCAAGTGCTCTGTGATGCTCTCCTGCTCTTCGTCAGTTAGTTTAGGTACGCCATCTCCTGAACTCTCTTGGTTTTTGTTTTTGCTCGCGTTGAAATAAAATCGTGGCAATGCCAGCCGTTGCCTCGGCGGGTCCAAGCCTAGCTTTCTTGTAATCTGTTGATAGCAGCTTGGATCAATAAATAGATGGCACTGATAAGTCTCGGTTCTGTCGTGGTCAACCACAGCATGGATCTTGCTGGCAAGCATATCGAGTAGAGCCTGGGGCTCAATGTGTGATGCTTCTGAACTATGACTGATACTCCAGGGCCGGAAGATCTTCAAGCATTGATCAACAAAGTCAGCCCAGTCGTCCTGATTCTCCATGGTCTCGAAACGCAATTCTCCATGGTGGCCTTTCGTGGTTTGGATTAGATCGGTAAACCGCTCCTGCAGTTGACTCATCAAAGCACCTTTTACCCTTCTGTACTCTTGCGGGCCTGGATAGTGCTCGGTTACCCACTCGTACACGCGCTGAAGCTCGGAAGTGTTGTAGTTAAACAACAGGCGATGCAAACCCACGCTTACATAAAAGGCCGACATAGGCGTGGATATTTGCAATAAATGCTTGATATAGCGGACGACCATGGTCCGGCTTGCCTGATTTTCCAGTTGCTCTTGCTGCTTCTCATGCTGCTCGCACTCGAAGCAGATAAGCCACTGCAAGGCATCGGTATTATGGCGTGAAATGCGAGTTATTTTCCCCTTAAGATGTTTGTCGCGCCAATATACCCTCTTCTGTTCCCGGTTATGCTGGACAGCAAGCTTGTTGAAAGCATCCATGACAACGCGAATTGCCGCAGAACGGTCCTGGAGGATGAAGTAGGCCAACTGGAACCCCTTCTCCATAAGATCCACGCGATCTTCAACCGTAAATTCCAGAACTGACCCCCTACCGTATGGATCGCTTCGGCTGTAGCTCTTACGCGGGCAGGCGCTGGTGTTTGTCATAGACACTTGAGACACACTTCGTTCTCTAGCACAAGTGTGCCTCAGGAGCTATCGCTGCAGCGTAGGACTTTCGGAGTATGTTAAGTCTTTTTGGGAGGTCGTGGGGATAATTAATTGATCTTATAGTTACTTTCGCTCGCCCGTGTAGCTGAAGAGCCGCTCAAATCGGCGCCATCACCCTCATGCATTTCGAAGCACGATAACCAGCGTAGGACTTTCGGATGACAGCATTGACGCTTCAATGAGAGTGCCTTAACGTGAAGTTGCCTTTCAGAGATTCATGAGGTCTTTCATGTTACGACACTCGTTGATCGCGTGCGCAATACTGCTTAGCGCTATATCTGCCCAAGCTGCCGATGCTCAAGGATCACAAATTTTAGAACAAGTCATCGCCGCGGCTGGCGGACGCGATGCATACAAGCATGCTGGGAACTTTCGAGCGACTGGGACGTTTTCACTCTATAGCTCCGGAGAGGTGGTGGAAAGCGGAAGCGCCGATCTGGTGGGCGCTGGACTTAAGCGGTTCCGCCTTACTGCCTCGTTGGGGAATGAAACCCGGGTATGGTTGTGGAACGATGGAGTGGGCTTTCTATCAGCAGGAAACAAGCAAACTGGTCGCATTGGATCTCATAACCTGTCATCTCTCGAAGGCATCACTCTTCCCATTCTCAAGGTCGTTGCCTTATTGGACGGCCATTCATCCTCCATCCAGCTTGTAGAAGTGGCAACTGTGGATGGACGAGAAGCTTACAGGATTCGCGTGATTCAAACGCCCACGGACCAGAAGGAACGGCTCATCCTGGGCCGTGACTCTGCAACCACAAATATTCTTATTGACAAGCAGACTCTATCCATCATTGCCATCGAAGACACAATTTATCCTAACGGTCACCTACGCGAATCCTATCAGCATGGCGTTGAATATCGCGATTATCGCGCTATCAACGGCGCGCAAGTGCCTTTTTCCATCAAGGAACGCATTTCCGGACAAGCCACCTGGGGACTGCAACTTAACTCATTCTCGCCGGGCGAGAGTCCCAGCAGTTCGGAATTCCAACTGAACTAGCCGCCGAAACAGGAGATATTCATGCGCTTTTTGAAGTCTATTGCCAACCGTGTGCCATCGAGATTCCTGTCGAGGACAGCATCTTCTCTTGCGACACTTTTCTTGCTGCTGGTGGTCTTTGCGCTTCCCGGCAGCGCCCAGGATTACGTTTCCCAGCCCGGCAGCCCGGCATTCTCTGTCAACCAGCCGGTCGTATTCGGCTTTACCAACCTTGCCAACGGAAATATTCATCTTGAGATTCCGATCGCTTCAGCTCCGCAACGGGGCGAGATCGGTTTCGCCATGAAGCTGGTCTACGACAGCCGAATCTGGCAGGTGGTAAAGGCAGGCGGAAGCCTGCTGTGGAAGCCGACCAATGTGCCCAATTCCATGGGCGGCTGGAGAGTGGTGAGCAGCGCGAATCCGGGTACGGTGACATTCGATTCTTCATCCGTATCGTGCGATGGGACAAATTTCCTGCTTCAGTTTACGAACTTCGTGTGGCAAGGGCCGGATGGGACACGCCGGAAATTTCCCATCGCCACCGCCCAAGGCCAAGGGTGTCCCGGTGATACGCCAAGCGGCGATAGCTTTGCCGCAGACGCTTCCGGGTACCACATGTATGTGACCGGCTACCAGAACGCCGTGGTCTATGCCAAAGACGGCACCCAAGTCTTTCCGGCCATACAGGATACCAATGGCAACCATTTTTCTACCGACGCCAACGGGAACGTCATCGACACTCTGGCACGCACCGTGGTGACAACTACGACCAGCGGGAACCAGACGTTTTACGATGTCCTGAACTCTCAAGGGAAGACTTCGCGCATCACTGTGACCACCAGGTCCATTCAGGTAGCCACCTTCTTCCGGCATGACCAGAGCGGCATCACCGATGACCAGGAGATGATCACGGTTGTCGACAGCCTGACCCTTCCTACCGGTGACAAATATACCTTCACCTATGACGAAGCGATATTGAACCCGCCAGGAGGGCCGCCCAACTCATTCATTGATGGCTACGGAATGCTTCAGAGCATTGCCCTCAACGGCACCACCGTGGCTAACTACTCCTACACAAGCTTTATCGATGCATTTGGGGTAGTCAATCGCTGGGCGGCCGGCACGCTGGATGGCAGCGTCACTTACTCGGTTATTTCGCCCACCCAGCAAAAGGCGGTGGTCCAAAGGCCGCAAGGAAATAGCACGGGCACGTTGACTTATACGTTCAACATGAACGGCGGCGCCTGGAACACCGACATCGCGACCGACTCAATCCCGGATGCCGTACACATCGTCAAGTCCTACAACTTCAACCAGACCTGTGCTGGTTGCCAGGGCGCGGCCAATGTGACTCTCAGCCAGATCCGGGAGACACACAGTATTCCGAGCGGGCCGATTACAAGCCAAAGTGTGTTCACCTACGATGGTCCGCAAACGGCCAATGTCACCAAGGTGCAGCAATGGAACTTCTATGCCGGGGACGCCTCGGCCACGCCTCCCGCAGCGCCCGACCGGCAGACGGTCATTACCTACAACACAGACGCGGCGCTGGTCTCCAAAAACATTATCAACCGGGTGCAATCCGTCAGCGGCCAGGATGGATCCGGCGCTCAGCTCACGCTAACGCAATACGCCTATGACACAACCGCTCTTACGACGCTGCCAGGCCCAGTGGTCAATCACGCCGACGTAGATTCCCACAGGGGCAATCTGACCAAGATCAGCCAATGGACAGGCGGGTCTTCATTTCTCGATACCCTCCTCACCTACGATACGACCGGCCAGATTGTCGCCGTCAAAGACTCGTTAGGCAATGTAACCAACCTGAGTTATGCCGACAACTTCTATAACGATGACGGCACATCGCAGCCCCCATCGGCCAATCCTTCTCAGGCGACGAATGCGTATCTAACGTCCATCACGTTGCCCTCGGTGGGCCAAGTACAGGCCAAGCTGCAATCCGGCTATTACCTGGGGACCGGCAAGCAGGCCTTTCAGATCGATCCCAACGGGCAGAAGAGCTACACGCATTTTGTGGATGCGCTCGACCGGGTGACACAGGTTGTAAGTCCCAAAGGCTGGCGGGCGATGGCATATCCTTCGCTGTTGAGCGTCGATGCCTTTAGCGGACTGACTGATTCGCAACCGTCGGTGAGTTGCTCGGGATGCATCCACGAATCGGACACGCTCGATGTGTTGGGACGCGTGGTCCAGTCCACGCTGGTCAGCGATCCTGACGGCGCTGTGAGCAGCGAGATGACCTACGATCCTGCGGGAAACCTGTTGACAGTTGCCAATCCCCATCGCGGGCCGAAGACTGTGACTTCGACAAATTCCTACGATTCGCTTTACCGGCCAACGCAGACGGTGCATCCGGATGGCAGCGTGAGCCAGATTTTTTATGGCTCCAACATCGTGAATTCCCTTGACCTTGGCCGTGGAGGAAACAACACACAATACTGCTTACCGGCTACGTATGGAACCGGCTTTCCTGTACTGAGCATCAACGAGATCGGGCAGCGGCGGCAGGTTTGGTTTAACGCTTTTGGGAAGATCATCGAGGCCGATGAGCCCGACGCCACCGGTGCGCTCATCGTGCCGACCTGCTACCAGTACAACATCGGTAACGAACTGGTGAAGGTCGTGCAAGGGGAACTCACCCGCGCTTATCTGTACGATCATTTGTGGCGCGTGACGCAGGTCACGACACCGGAAGCAGGTACCGAAACCTACAGCTACGTGAATGACGATGGATCGCTTTGCGGCGGCGCATCGTCGGCGGTGTGCAAACGTGTCGATGCCAGAGGGATTGCAACCAGGTACCAGTACGATCCATTGGGGCGGTTGACGAAAACGACCTACTCCGACGGAACTCCAACGGCGTTTTACAACTATGACGAGTCCTCCTCATCCATCATAGGGGCGCCGTTGCTCACCAATACCATCGGGAAGATTTCCTCGACTTATACGCAAGATGCAAAAGGCAAGATGCTTACCGGAGAAGTCTTCTCCTATGATCCTGCCGGCAACCTTATCGACAACTCCCAGTGCACTCCGCAAAACTGCGGGACCGGCGTGTTTTCCAACAGTTACGTCCCCGACCAATTGGGGAACATCGTCAATTTCAACAATTCCTGGGGTAGAAACCTAAGCGCCAAGTACGACAACGCCGGGCAGGTGACGTCTCTCAATGTAACTCCCAACGACGCCACACATCCGGCAAGCATCTTTTCCAACGCCAAATACGATCAATTCGGCGGGCTTATTTCGGCAAATTTAGGCAACGGGTTGCTTCAGGCCGCAGATTACTCCGGCGCACGCGGCTGGCTGAGTTCGGTGCGGGTCGGCAGCCGGGCAAGCTTCGTTCCAACTCCTCCAGGCAATGTTGCCACGCCCGCCATGGCCACGGTTTCGGTCTCAGGGTCTCTGCAACATCTCACCACGACTGCACAGCCGGGGACGGCCACCTTGAACGTGTCGGGATCGCTGCGCAGCATATCCGACAGTAATGCGGCCCCGTCGACGATCACCTTGACGGTCGCCGGTAATCAGCAGGTGAAACAGAACATCGACGTTCCCGGCGTTCCGGGGATCGGAACGGTCAGCATGAACGGGGCCTTGCAGAGCAAGCAGACAACTGTTCCCGGAGCGCAAAGTACCGGAAGTTTCACAATCAACGGAACGTTGCAATTCCATGAGGGGTCGGAGGCCATTGCGGGCAGAGGAACGGTCAGCTTCAGTGGCAGCGAGCAGAGCAAGTCTGGCCCATCGACTCCAGGCGTTGGTACGGTCACTATTGGAGGAACCGAGTCGTCTACAACAGTTGATCCATGTGCCGACCAAACGCCAACGCCCAGCAATCCGAATCCTTCCTGCCCGCGAACGGTTTTCGATACCGGCACGGTCAGCGTTACCGTCAATGGCTTTACACAATCTGTTTCCTATAGTTCCAATAGCAATTCAGGCTTGCTGGCTGCCAGCCTGGTTACTGGGTTCAATTCCAATTCGGCATCGCCGGTCACCGCCTCCGCCAACGGCAGCGTGGTTACGCTTACCAGCAAAGCGGGCGGTAGCGCTTCGAACTATGCGCTCTCGGCATCGTCCTCTACGAGCGATGTTACCGACTTCGGCACGGCTTCGTTTACAGCCTCGCCTTCTGGAGCAACGCTGACCGGAGGCAGCAATGGCCCGCCTCCAGTCTTCGATTCGGGAACATGCTCGGTAACCCTCAATGGAACGGTCTACAGCACGGCATTCGACAAGACCGACACTGCCGCGACCATCAATTCGCGACTGGCTGGATTGATCAGCAACGGCACGTTGGCCAATGCCAGCGTGTCGAGCGCGACCATGACGCTGACCGCCAAGCAGACCGGAGCGGGCAGCAATTATCCGCTGGCTTCCAGTTGCACCTATAATTCGCCCGCTTTCAGCAGCCCGTCGTTCGCAGCCGCAGCCAGCGGTTCGGCGCTCACCGGCGGAACGAATCCCGGCCCGAGCTTCTACGACTCGGGGTCTTTGACCGTTACCATCGGTTCCTTCGTGGCCAAGATGCTCTATGGACAGGACCCACAAAACCCTGACACCAGCGCCGGTGTGACCTCGACCCTGGCGGCGCTGCTCAGCAGCTCTCAATCACCGGTTACCGCGACCGCTTCGGGGTCAACTCTCAATCTGACCTATAAAAAAGGAGGCACGGCCGGAAACGTCTCGTTTACATGTAGCTCAGCGAGCACCCAAGGCTTCAATCCCCCGTCGTTCACCTGTCCATCGGCGGTCACCATGAGTGGCGGTACCGACCTGCCTAAGACACTTTATGATTCCGGCACGGTCAATCTAAGTGTTGGAAATTTCACAGTCAGCGCACCCTATAGCCAGACGGGAAACAGTAGCAGCGCGCAGATAGCATCGGCGCTGGCTACAGGGCTGAATATTTCCAGTTCGCCGGTCACGGCAACCGTTTCCGGCAACGTCATCAATCTGACCGCTAAGTCTGCCAGCTCCTCGAGCAATTACAGCCTGAATGTGGCCACAACTTATGATTCGGCAGATTTCAGCGGGCCATCGTTTAGCGCCGCAGGCGGTTCGGCATTGTCGGGAGGCAAGGACCCGATCAGTACTCCGCTCTATGATTCGGGCACTCTCTCCGTGATCGTCAATGGTCATACCAACACCACTGCCTGGGGAGGTTCGGGCGTGACAACTGCCGGGCTGGCAACAGCCGTAGCCCGAGAAATCAACCTCGATGCCGGAGCGCCGGTTACGGCAACTGCATCGGGAAACCTTGTCACCTTAACCTCCAAGGCGGTGGGGGCCAACACGAACTATGGTGTCGCTACCCTGGCGACCAACGACAAGGTTGATTTCCCTGACCCGCTACCGCCCTCCTTTAGCATCGGTTCAGCTTCCGGCGGCCTTACCGGAGGCCACGATGCCAACTCGGGCGCTTCCGCCCACGATTCGGGCACGATCACCGTCACGGTGAACGGCTTCTCTGAAACCGTCCCGTATGGTTCCAGCAATCCGAATCCCCTCAACACCGTCATGTCGACATTCAACGCCGATCCAAATTCGCCGGTGTGGGTCACTCTAACGCAATCGGGGCAACTGCTCTTTACGGCGCGCAAGGTGGGCAGTAGTACCAACCACGCTGTCTCGGCGAGCAGCACCACTACCGACAGCAGATTTACTGGTTCATCGTATGCGGTTGGCTTCTCTGGATCGGCGCTGAGCGGCGGTGTCGATTCCAGCTCAACGCAAACGCAGATCAGCGATACGGGCGTGGTAACCCTGTCGGTGGGATCATTCAACGCGTCGATCCCTTATTGCAACGCCTCCAGTTGCGACGCTCCCGGCGTCGCAGTTGCGTTGGGTAACGTGATCAATCAGTCGGCGGCTGCGCCGGTCATGGCCTCGGTGGTGGGCGCGCAGATCACGCTGGTGTCAAAGAAACCCGGGGCTGCCGGTAATTACAGCTTGTCGGCCAATTCACAGTCCAACGATCCAACCCGATTCTCGACGCCGTCATTCACCCTTAGTCCCGCGTCGGGTGCACTGGCGGGAGGGGCGGACAAGCCCAATCCGGCTGCCGGAGGCTCCTCCACGGCCGTCGTCACAATCAGTGGCGGCAGGTTCACAGGGCCCGTTGGGCCTTACGCTGACCTGGTGGTGAATGGGCAGCTCTATCGCTACTTCTTTGCGCTCTCAGACACACCTGCCACGATCGCTGCCGCCCTGGCCCAGATGGTCAATGGCGCCGGGTCACCGGTGACGGCCACGGCGTCCAACGGTGTAGTGTTCCTGCAAAGCGCTGTGGGTGGATCGGCGACGAACTATCCTGTTTCTCTGCAGTTGAATAATGCTGCGAACGCGACCAATCCCCCACCGCTTCCTTTCACAGCAACAATTTCCGCTCCTAACATGGCAGGCGGCGCCGACAGCAACACTTTTGTCTATGCGCTGGATGTAGGCACGGATCCTTCAGGCACGATCTTCGGGGCCAGCGATAGCGTCAACGGGAACTGGCAGTACATCTACGACAACCTTGGCCGGCTAGAGCAGGCATTCACACCCTCGGTTGGCTACAAATACGACTATGACCGTTACGGAAACCGCCTGCACCAGACTCCTCTCAACGGAGGAGCAGGGTTCGAGGAGCCTTACATCAACAATCAGATCAGCGACCCGGCCATCCAGTATGACGCTTCCGGAAACCTGGTCCGCGACGGCAATCATACATACTCCTATGATGCCGAAGGCCGTCTGATCAGTGTTGACGGAGGCCAGACAGCAACCTATATCTACAACGCCGATGGCTTGCGCGTGCGCTCCACCGTGGGCGCGGCCTTCTCCGATTACATTCATGACAGCGGCGGGGGTACCGTTGGAGTTCTGGGCGCGAACGGCGGTTTGATTCGCCAGGAATTTGGAGGGCTGGCCACTTACACCAGTACGGGCGCGTATTTCCACCACCGCGACTGGCTGGGCAACCTGCGTGCCGTCACTGACCAAAACGGAGCCATCCAGCAAACTTGCACCAACCTGCCGTTTGGCGATGCACTAAATTGCTCTGCCGCTGGCACGACCCCGACTTACTTCACCGGCTACATGCGCGATGGGGAAACTAACCTCGACTTCGCCAATGCCCGTTATTTCAGTAGCCAATTTGGCCGATTCATGAGTCCCGATCCGCATGGCGGAGGAGTTGGCGATCCGCAATCACTGAATCTTTACGCTTACGTTCTTAATAACCCTCTAAGCGCCGTTGATCCTTCGGGAATGGATGCCTGCGTGCAAAACGGCGAGGCGAGTGCGATCTGTGGCTTCATCGTCAGTGGGGGCGGTGGCGGATCGAGTGGTGGTCCCTTCGGAGTATTCGGCGGGCCTTTTGGGACTGGTGACGCTTTCAACTTTAACGGTCCTAATATCGGATTATGCTTCTTTGTGAATTGTGCTTTCGGTAGCTTCGGCTCGGCAGTTGCTGGTCCGCCCTCGCTGAGTCAAGTACAAGCTGAGGCAATTCTCAATAATGTATTGCAACTCCAGGTAGGCTACGAGGCGTGCAATTTCTGCAAGTCATGGGATGCTTTCACACAGAGACTCGGTAACGTTCTAGGCGGCTATCGCTGGGAGACCGATGCAGAACTGACTGCTCGGAAGGCTAAAGAATGTGCCGGGCTCTCGCATTGTCCGGAGGTGATGATAGGAGTTGCAGAACCAGAGGCCGGGCTAGCAGAGGGCGCGTTTTCCATACACGACTGGTCGGGCTACCCCAGAGGTCTCCCGCGACCCAGTGGGCCGTTCAGAATTTTACAAGGCGAGGAATACACCACCGCCAGAGCCGCCGCCAACCAGGCGAACCGTACACTACGTCAGGCCAATCCGCAAACATACGGTGGACAACAAGTTCACGAGATACACCCCGTGAAATTTGGTGGTAGTCCAACCGCTCCTGCAAACAAAGCTCCACTAGCGCCAGCAGTTCACTCCCAATATACAACTTGGTGGAATGCTCTGCTGAGGAGTTTACAATGACTAGGGAAGAAGTTGGAATGAATATCGAAAAGTATTTAGAGAATCTGACCCGGCGTGCCCCTATGAGCGATTCAGCGCTGACCAAGAGCCAGGATCAATTAGGCATCAAACTTCCTAACGATTATTTAGAACTGCTCAGCGTAACAAATGGGGGTGAAGGATTTATTGGTAAGAATTCATACGTAATCCTCTGGGGTGTGGAGGAACTCGCCACAATGAATCAATCATACCAAGTGCAGGAATACGCTCCAGGGCTTCTAATATTTGGATCCGATGGCGGGGGAGAGGCATACGGATTCGACACACGAATGCAACTATGGCATATCGTCCAGGTTCCTTTCGTCGGCATGGATTGGGCTCTGGCACAGCCTGTTGGAAAATCTGTTGGGGACTTTCTCAAACACTTGTATGAGGCTGGTTAGATGGGGCGATCATGGTCAAAGCGAAGATCGCTCGATCCAAGCTACCGCGGTAAAGAAATATTCGAAATCAAACCAGTAATCCTAGGCGGCAGTGCAACGGACCCTGAAAACAAGGTCCTGCTAACTAGAGAAGAGCATATTAAAGCCGTCGCCCACTGGAATAGGGTTATAAAGGACCTTCGCAACAGAGCGAAATCGGAGGAATCCAAAGTGAATCTTTCCGAAATCAATCATGGTTAGTGGAGCTTTGGAACTTCACAGCATAATGCACGGTCGATATTTATACTCTCAGCACATTGATCACTGTCAATAGCATTGCTCGAACGAACCCGATTTACAAAAAGGCGTTAGAGTTCGGCAGAAACTATCTTAAATCGATAGAGTTTTAAAATGAAAACGAAATCAAAGAAGGCACGCATTGGCGATATTGTCGAAATAAAAACACCCGCTGGGCTGGGGTATGCTCAGTTTACGCACGATGGAGGAGACAGTGGCGAACTCGTCGAGGGTGTAAAAGGGACTGTGTAAACGGCCATCGGGATAGGAGAATAGAAACGATGGCCATTGAGAAGGAGCTTGTTGACCAACTACTGGCAGGCGTAAAGACACCGGAAGACATCACCGGGGAAGACGGTCTGCTGAAGA
>DASZFK010000149.1:0-3781 GCA_035939855.1 Candidatus Angelobacter sp. | reverse complement strand
ACTTGACATCGCTGGAATCGTGTCCACTTGCACGCGCTCGTAAGGTCAGACTTGGCTACGGCCACTCTCGGATTCAAAAAATCAGATGCCTTCGGAAGAATGGCAGCACATCGCTATAAAAGCGGCCGTCCTCACCCCAATTCGGCTCTCCCCATGCCCCGTTGTATTCCTCCGCCTCGTGGACGATTCCAAATTCGTTCAACTTATGGGTTAAGGCCTGATTGGAATAAACGTGATCCTGGTTCAGATCGCTGCGCGACCAGTCAATCTTGAACCCTCGCAACGATTTCAAGTTGTCGGCATACTGTGGGATCATCGACTCCAAAAAAAAGTTATTGCGTAACCGCTCCATGAGCTTGCTATCAATTACAAGCTGCCCGTCGACTCTGCGTGCCGAAAGATCGATGAAGAGCGGCGGCTTGTCCACATTTGGCAGATGCGCCTGAAAGATGCTGGTAAATATCTGCGAAAAACCGTCCTTCTTCACGTCTTCCAGGGATTTGGCGTTGGCCAAAAGGTTCCAATCTGGCAAGGAGTCCATAATCTTGAGCCCGGACCCGGTACCCACCGGATGCAACGCGTACACCGACCCAAACACGTCTGGGTATTTCATGCCGAAACGGATCGCTCCATATCCGCCCATAAAATCTCCGGCAATGCCGCGTGAATTCCTGTTGGGCAAAGTCCTGAAGTTCGCGTCGATGTAAGGCACCAGCTCCTTGACCATGAAGTCCTCCCAGTTTCCGGTCACAGGAGAATTCACATACCACGAACTCCCAAGAGGAGTCGTCATATCGACACAGACGAGAATGAACGTGTCGATCACTCCAGCCGCAATCGCTCGATCGAAGAGGCCTTGGGCGTTCCTTTTTTCGAACGGGACTCGATAACTTTCGAAAGGAGTCGGAAGAAAGTAGATCACCGGATAGCGCTTCGTTGATCCGTCGTAACCTGCGGGAAGATAGACCATCATTTTCCGCACCGGACCGATGCCGACTTTGTTGTCAGCAAAATTCTTCGACGTCAGTTCCCGGTCCACGACGCGGCTCCTCGCCGTTTCGGCAAATGACGAGAACGCACAGAAAGCAGCGAGAGCAAAAGCGATCAGCAAGGCAGGCGTACTGCGTGTCCGTATCGAGACCATGGGATGCAATCTCCTCCGTGCGCCACTTCAATGTCGTTCAACTTCTCCGCTTGCATGCCGTGCCGCGAAAACGATGTACCACGCCGGCCAAAGCAGCGACCAGTTAACGAACCACAGACGGCCGCTGCTCCACATAAAGACCATGAGTGCCGTTACTGAGACAGCCAGAGCGTACCCTGCTTTCAGGCTGATCTCAATTCGCCGGACACCCTGGAAAGCTCCCACCACCGCGGGCAACAGAAAGACAAGCAGGCTCCCTCTCGAAAGGGACGGAATCCGAAATCTGGCCATGCAGAACAGGCACGGCGCGAAACAGAGAAGGACACTGGCCCAAAGAGTCAGTCGTGAAAGCTTCCCCATAACAAAGCCGCCGCTCCACGACCATGCAGCCAGGAGAAGGACCTGACATATGAAGAGCAACTGTTGATTAAAATCCCTTGGGCCCGTGTGGCTTTGAAACGCCATGCTCACCCCAACGGAAGCTCCCATCAGAAGAAAGCTACTCGGCAACGCCAATCCAAACCCCGACAACCAGGGTCGCCAGTTCTTCCAAAGCAGTAGCTGCCGGCGAGTCACCAGGCCCAGCACATCAAGTAACCCGCGCCACGCGGTTTCGTGCGCTTCTGACAGATCACCAATCACCACCTCACGTTCTTCATGGTGCAGCAGATGCGCGGCAACCTCTGTCAACGACCAGGCGAGGCTCATCCTGCGGATCCCCCTTTCTGGTTCACGACCCACGATGCGCCGCGGCTGACGCGCGTCACCGCGTCGTAGAAGTCTTTCGCAGCCTGGACTCCCTTCGCCGTCACACGGATCATGCGTTTGGCTCGGCCACCGCGCTGAGGCGTAGCATCGCCCATCCAGGTTTTCAATAAGCCTTTCGTTTCCAGCCGGTCGATGGTTGTATAGAGCGCGCCGAGGGAGCATGTGCGTCCCGTCGTCTGCGCAATCTGTTCCCGAATTGCCGCACCATAGGCCTGGTCCCCAAGCCCGGCAGCGGTGGTGATCAACACGTATTCAAATTCGCCAAGCATGATTAGAATTACATTGTGAGACTAATCATGCTTGGGGGTCAATAGCGAATTTGTACTGCGATCAACCAGGGCTGATTCGCCATCCATTTCATATTTGATCTGTCAGAGCAAATGCCGACCTTGCCACTCACAGAAAGCCTTCGCCGAGCACAGGGTCTCCAGAACCGAAGACAGCAATCGAGGCCAATCTGCAGAATGGGTCTTGTCTGGCGCCGTAGATACTCGGTTGTTGCTGACAGGACAAGGCACGTTTCCAGATCAGATTGTGCTCGAAACGTGCGTCGCGATTTATCATTAACGCGCTTAGCATTGGGCACAACGCAGTCTGTCAACTTCTTTCGCAGCTTCCCCTTACACCGTTTTGGCTAACGAGGCCTTCACTATCAACTTCAAATGACTGGAACCCGCATATCTTGAAAATCTCAGCTTCTCCCGTCTACACGCGTCATCGCGGCTTCGATCTCTTGCGCGTTATTGCGATTTACATGGTCATGCAGATCCACACCGGCGAGTTCGAGTACATATCACCAAACGGGACCGTACTGCACACGGCCGGCTCCTGGGCCGTGGGATGGACAAACTCGCTCCTGCGCGCCTGCGTGCCGCTGTTCGTGATGATTACCGGGTTCTTCCTTTTTCCCATCGAAGATGAGCGTAAATTCTTCCGGAAGCGCTTCACCCGCGTATTGATTCCCTTTGTGATCTGGTGCGCAGTCTACGCCTTCTATTACTACGCGCAAGGAGCAATCACTCTTCAGACCGCCTTGCTCAACATCGCTAAAATCCCCGTCAACTACGGCACTGAAGTCGGCCATCTGTGGTTCGTCTACATGCTCATGGCGATCTACCTTATCGCACCGGTGTTCTCGCCGTGGATCGTATCGGCAAGCCGCAAGAGCATGGAACTCTTCCTGGTGCTGTGGGGCGTGACATTGACGCTGCCCTTCATTCACCTCTTCTTCGCAGAAGTATGGGGCGAGTGTTATTGGAATGCAACGCCAACCCTCTACTACTTCTCAGGCTTCATCGGCTATGCCGTACTGGCCGCCTACATCAAACGATTCTGGATGGCGCCTTCGCGGCGTATCGACTGGCTCGCAATCGGCATGATTGTGGTGGGTTACTCCGCTACCGCTGGAGGGTTTCTCTACAGACTTGGTTACGAGCACAAAGTAAAAGACCTCGAGCTGACGTGGAACTTCACCACGCTGAACGTTGCGATCATGGCAGCAGGACTCTTCCTGCTCTTCCGAAACATTCATGCGAATCGCAGCAACAGCATCCTATGGCGATTGATAGACGATCTTTCGCGCATGAGCTATGGCATGTACCTGGCGCACATCATCGTACTCAACGCCGTTCATACCCGCATGGCGCCCATAATCGGGAATGCGTTTGTGCGCATTCCAGCGATCGCACTCACTACCTTCCTTATTACCTATCTCGGTCTCAAGCTGCTCTCGCTGTTGCCGGGTAGCAAATACCTCATCGGCTAAAGCCCCCAACATCGGTCGCTCGGCCTTTTTGGCGAGTTTGAGAAAGCACCGCAAGGGATTCTGCTCCCAAGCCGGTCTTCACCATTTTCCTGCCTCAAAAAGCG
>DASZFK010000148.1:0-3934 GCA_035939855.1 Candidatus Angelobacter sp. | reverse complement strand
GAGCTGAGACTGATTTCGACCTGCGGGGTGAGCGGTTTAGCCCAATCGTGCGCAAAAACAACCACCGCGTACAGGAGCGCCAATCCTCCAGCCAAAACCGGCAGCTCCGTCAGTACCGGCGAACGCGACCATGGGATGGCGGCCCAGGGAGCGGCGGCAGGCGCGTGTGCTTGTGGCTGAGTCGATTTCACAGAGATTATTGCGAAATGCGGTGTTCGGTTACAGGCGTAGCATCGGTTGCAAACAGCCTCTCCTGTTCGGAATCATAGTTGAACATCTCGCCGTAGCGACCCCAATGCAAAGCTGTGGCGAGTTGGCTCTCCACCTGGTTATCGGGAAAATGCTCATCGAGAATATCGCGAAACAATCCGATGGGTATGCTGTGGTCCGATTTGGCATTCAGGACCTTCGTGATCTGCTGGAACAGGATAAGCCGGGCCAGCACGGCTTCGCGGAACAGCTTCTTGCGTGGGCCGATATCCGCTTCGGCAAATACCCTACCTTCCGGGGTAATCTTGGCATCTCCTTCCTCAAGCTTGGCAAAGCCTAGCATTACCGCGCCCTCGATGATCGGCAGCAGGTCTTCCACATCCATCAGGAGACGCTCGGCCAGATGGTAAAGGTCCTCTTCGCCGCCCGTGTTAACCAAAACTTCCAGGAGTCCGGCAATGCCCGCCGGCCCGGTGTGCGGCAGCAGGTGATACGTCTCCGCCTTCAACTTTGGCGGGGCAAGGATGGCCTCCGGCTTGGTCATGACCTTGTAGATGAAATCTACATACAACAAGAATTGTGGAGACTTGCGGTCGCGAGGCTGATGCAACGGCAACCGAAAATCGGCCCGAATGCGCGCCGGGTTGCGTCCCAGCACGATCACCCGATCGGCCAGCAGTACTGCTTCTTCAATATTGTGGGTGACGATAAAGATGGTCTTGGTGCCGATCTTGCCGCCCAGCCACAGCTCCAGAAGTTCGCCGCGCAGGTTCTCGGCCGTGAGCACATCCAGGGCGGAAAAAGGTTCGTCCATGAAAAGCACCTCGGGCTCCACCGCCAAGGCGCGCGCAAATCCAACCCGCTGCCTCATTCCGCCCGAAAGCTCTTTGGGATAGGCTGTCTGAAACCCCTTGAGTCCTACAGTGTTGATGGCGTGCAAGGAGCGGCGGTGGCGATCTTGAGCATTCACGCCGCGCGCCAGCAGCGGCGCCTCCACGTTCTCCAGGACAGTAAGCCAGGGAAACAAGGCGAAGCTTTGGAACACCATCGCAACATTGGGCTTCGCCTCGGCAAACGGCTTTCCATGCCATAGCACCTGCCCCGATGTGGGCTCAGCCAACCCCGAAAGCATTCGCAGCAGCGTTGACTTGCCGCAGCCGGAAGCGCCCAGTAAAGCCACGATGGTCCCTGGATATACCGACAAATCGAGCGGCGCAACTACCTCGACGCACTCACCATCCTGCTGCGTAAATGATTTTTCTACACCGCGCAGTTCGATGATCGGCTCGCCCGTCTCTGCTTCCGTCACGGAAACAGCTTGAGCTTGAGTAGCTTGTGGACTAGTCGCCGGCATTGCGGGAGACGCCGGCTTTGGCTGCGGTTCATTCGAAAGCTTGGGTCTGCCAATTTCCTCGTTCAGCCTCTGCCAAGCCTCTTCGGGCAGTTCATCGAAGAACCGGGCACGTTCATCGGGAGTCATTGCATCAAGAATCGCGCCCATATCTTCATGGTTTCTCGTATGCAAAAGAACGTACTGATGGTAATAAGGAAAGTGACTCAAAACTTCAGAAGCCGTCTTCACCGGAAGCAGCCGGAACACCGCCTGTTGCTGCAAGTCAGTCAAGCCGCCTAAAAACTCCGCAACCAGGGCCGGAGACGCCTTTTGCAACAAACCAACAGCCTCCGGCCAACGTTCCTGGCCCAGAAGGTCCATGATTTGCTGTTTTTGAAGAGTGGCCATGCTTGAAATCCCTTCTAAGATTATTAGTTGCAAGGCCGCAGTTCAAGGCGAGACGCAAGGTCCTCCGATCTACCCTCGCTGGAGCGCGGGTAGACCGTCGGGATGACGAATGTATTCTTTCGAACAGGTCAAAATGCCCAAGAGTAAGTGACGCTAGCTTAGCTATAGCTGGTCACTGATGCTCGAACTCTCCCACTGACACCGGGTTTGCGTCGGTTTCGATGAGCAACACCCTGGAATTGTTCACCACGTAAAAGATGATGTTCTGGGTTCCGGCTGAACTTTTCAGAGCGGCGGTCCCGCGTCCGTTGGCGGCGACCGTGTAGCTGCTGTTGAGCGCCAGTCCGTTGGAAAGTGCGCCGTTGTTATTCAAATCCAGGGCTCCGGTCAAGTTCCCGGCTCCGTCGGCGGAGAATTGCGCAATGGAGTCGATCTCCGTGCCTCCGTTTGCTCCGGTGAGATTCAACCCATACGTGCCTTGAACAGAGCCGGACGAAAATGGCGCGCCCTGCTGGGCAAACGCGGCTCCGCTGCTGGTGGCCCCGTTATCGATTTCCAAGAGCATTTGCCCGCCCATCGAAGGATAAAGCGCCAACTGCAACGTCCCAGCCGAGCTGTTGAGGGTGAGCGTACCGCGCCCATTGGCAGCGATCGCATAAGTGCCTGTGAGAGCAAGGTTTTGCGAAACGGCTCCGTTATTGTTGATGTCTTCAGCTCCGCTGGTGATGTTGCCCGCGCCATCGGCGCTCATCACACCACCCACTACCAAGGGAGCGCCAACACTGTTGGCTCCGCCGAGAGTAAAAGCTGATGGGCCGGAAAGTGTGGCGTTTGAGAACGGCCCCTGCTGCCGAAAGACATCTCCGGCGAGTACCGGCGTGTTGTCGAGTTCGATGAGCTTGAGTTGATTGGCGTTGACCACGTAGGCTGCGAACGTCAGAGTTCCCACCGAGGTCGTGAGCGTCACCGATCCCCTGCCGTTTGCGCTGCCGGCCACATTGTAAGAACCGGTGAGCGCCTGGTTGGTTGCGATTGTGCCGCTGTCGTTGAGGTCCTGGACACCCGAGGTGATGTTGCCGGCTCCATCGGGAGCAATGTTGCCCACTGTGCTAAAGGCATGCCCGCCCACATCGATGCCGGAGAGGTTGAAAGCAAACGCCCCTTGGACCGCAGCGTTCGAAAATGCCGAGGAATCCTGAAGATCAAGGCTGCCGCTGGCAGTTGCATTGTTATTGAACCGGACCACGAGCGCGCGCTTGGTAGAAAGCATCACGAAATCCAGGGTGATGTTCGCCACCCCGGAATTGATGTTGGCCACGCCGCGTCCGTCGGGACCAAGCGTATAGGTGCCATTCAAAGCAACGTTGGTAAAGACTCCGGAACCGCTGTTCACATCCTCAACCCCGGAGACGATGTGGCCGTTTCCATCTGCCTGGAAACTCGCGGCAAAAGCAAAAAAACCGAAGCTGTTGACGCCTGTAAGCGAAACCGCGTACATGCCCGAGAGACTGGATGGACTAAATGGCCCCATGGGCCGCGAAGCAAGCTGAACGCCACCACCACCACAACCTGCAAGAACAATAAGCACCAACATCGAAAGAGCAAGAAAGAAACGTCGAAGTAGCATCGCATTCACCCGAATGAATCGTTTTTATGATCTGCAAAATGTATTGGAACGAGAATCTCTCATTCATTTGGATGCAAAGAAGATTTCAGAGCACAAAAGACCAAAACCCGACAAAAGCAGAGTTGTTTCCGGGCACTTTGTTAAGTTTGGTAAATGAACGGAATTGAAATCAAAACCTTTTAGCCGCGAATACACGCGAATTAACACGAATAAAAGAGGGTGTAAAAGGGACTGTGTAAACGGCCATCGGGATAGGAGAATAGAAACGATGGCCATTGAGAAGGAGCTTGTTGACCAACTACTGGCAGGCGTAAAGACACCGGAAGACATCACCGGGGAAGACGGTCTGCTGAAGA
>DASZFK010000147.1:0-4012 GCA_035939855.1 Candidatus Angelobacter sp. | reverse complement strand
CGCCAATGACAAGAAAAAGGAAAACAATCCCCACGGAAGTCGTTGCCAGAGTCCCGGTCAAATTCTTCCAGAGCGCCATAAGCGCCTCGGGCTCAAGGATGCCGAAATTATCTTCCTCACCGGAATTCAAAAGATGACGGCGAGCGCGCAGCAAAGCGCGTGATTCGTCTTCGGCGCCCTGCATCAGGTGCGGCCCCAGCGCCTGTATGTGGATGTTACCGCTATCCTGCGTGCCGTAGACTTTCCGATAGGTTTCGAGCGGGATGTATACAAACGAGTCCTGTGACTGGCCGAAGGTAGTGCCGATCTCTTTTGCGGTTCCAATCACCTCATAAGGCTTGCCGTCGATCATGATGGTTTTGCCCAAAGGATCGACTCCGGTGAAAAAGCGGTTTACGACATCATGGCCGATCATGGCTACGTCGGCGCGATGTTCGTTGTCGCCGTCGCTGATATAGCGGCCTAGGTCGGGTTCTGCGGTGTCCATTTCGCTGATGTTGGCGGTCACTCCGCGCACGTCGATTTCGTCAAGGCTCTCATTGCCATATTTGACCTTGGCGGAACGCCGGATCTCGAAGCCCACATTTTTGGCCAACGTCATGTTGTCGCGCACATACTCGAATTCTTCAATGGTGATTCTCTTGTTCCGCTTGCGCAGCCGGACGAACTCCTCGAAGCTGGTAATCAGCGGAAACTGCCTCACCAGGTAAACATTGGCGCCGAAGTTGGCGATGCGCGTGGAGAAATAGCGATTCGTTCCTTCGATCAGTGAAACCACAATCAGCAGCGTGGAAACAGCCAGGATCACTCCCAGCAGCGTAAGAAAGGAGCGCAATTTGTGGGTTCGAAGGGTCTCCAGGGCTATGCTGGTTGGTTCACGCCACGACAACCCTTTCCGGGAGGTGCTGTTTTCAGCCATCGGTTATCAACAGGATAGGGCAAGACTCGGAATTCTGCCATCTTCCATAATCTTATAGACGGATTGCGAGGGCATTTAGTTCAATCTTTCGTAACCAAGCTTAAGAGCATTCAGCAAATCAGCCGCGTAACCACACCGAGGGCGTGGTCCATTGAAAGGCTAACTTCCTGGCGAGTTTCTCAACGGACATGCAATCGGGTGATCACTTCGGCTTTCACCTCAGTGCAGGCTGCGCGTGATCGGGAGATCGGGTGATCGGACTTCGGAACAGAATCTGATCAGAGTTTTTTCCCCATGAGCAAGGCATCGACGGAATTCAGATAATAACGCGGCAATATCTTTAGCCCTGTGTATCCGTGTTTCTTATAGAAGTGTAATGCAGCAAAGTTATCGACGGCGGTTTCCAGTGAGACATGGTGGCAGCCGAGTCTTTGGAGTTCTTTTTCTGCTGCATCCAGCAGATGGCCACCCAGACCGCTTCGCCGGGCTTGCGGCAGAACATCGATGGTAATGATGCGTCCCATGGGTTGCTGCGAACGGCGAATGCGAAAGTGATCGGCGATAATGAATCCCTGGATCTCTTTTCCTTCCTCACCAACGAGCCTGATGCCGTTGGGCTGGCGCAAAAAGTACCGCATTTCCTCTGCGGAATAGGCGATGCCTTCAACGAAACAGGCAGTATCGATTTCCAGCAGCCGTTCGAAATCCTGAGGTTGGTAGTTGCGTAAATTCGGCACACGGGAATTGTAAATAGCATCAGCATTCAGCCAAATCAAAACCGATTAGCCACGAATTCACGCGAGTGAACACGAATTAATCGTTGGGTAGCATCACTCTTAACTGCAAGAGAACACACCGTAGCGAAGCCACACCCAAACCCAAAACCCACCACCCTTCGCTTCGCTCGAGGGCAGCCTTCGGCACTGAGACACGGAAAAGATCAAAACAATAGTCAATCGCAGAGTACGATGAGACTGCAGAGGATACAGAGAGGATTGGGTTTGATCGAAAACTTTCGAGAAAAAGTGCGATTTTGCGGCACTGGCAATGAAGAGAAGTTACGTTCTCCCACCCTTCGCAAAGAGCACGAAGGGTGGGATCCCTGGTGGAGCTGTTTTCTGGGGTTTCCAAAGGCTGGTTTTACCGATCACCTGATCACCCGATCACGCGCGATCACCCGATTCTTCTCACGCTACCTTGCGTTCACTCTCTGGTTCCAGCATTACCTTGACCCAGCCTGGAGTACGTTTGTCGAATTGTTTGTAAGCTTCGATTACGTCTTCCATCGGTTCAACCTGGGTCAGAACCTCGGTTGGATCGACAACGCCGCTTCGGACCAGCTCCAGCAGTTTAGGAATGTACTTGCGGTGGTTGCAGTTTCCCATCTTCAGGGTGAGGTTCTTTTCCATGGCTGCGCCAATGGGGAAGGTGTTGACCATCTCTCCGTAAACGCCGACGATCGAGAACGTTCCGGCCTTGGCCAGGGCTTCGACTGCCCACTCGAGAACTCGCGAGGGAGCATCTCCAGGATGCCAGTTACCACCCTTGCGGTTCTCTCGGAAGGAAGTCGCGTTGGATTGCTCGGTTTTGAACCGCGGAGACTTGAACATCCTCAGCAAGCCCGACTTGCCGTTGTGTGGACGGTTGGCATCTACGCCTACGCAATCCAGCACGCGATCAACTCCGATGCCGCCGGTGAATCCGCGGATCGCTTCGAGAGGGTCCTCTTGCTCAAAGTTGATGATCTCCGCACCTTGTTCTCGCGCCATTTCCAGGCGGCTGGGAATAGCGTCAATGGCAAAGATGCGTCCGGCATTCAGCAGCTTGGCGCTGGCTATAGCGAACTGGCCAACAGGACCGCAGCCAAATACAGCCACCGTGCTTCCAGGATGAATCTCCGCCAGGTCGGCGCACATGTAGCCAGTGGGAAAGATGTCGGAGAGCAAAATGGCTTCATCATCGAGCACGGCATCCGGCAATTTGACTAGGTTGATGTTGGCAAAAGGCACACGAACAAATTCCGCCTGCATTCCATGAAACGGCCCGCTGGTTGCCGGACCACCATAGAATGCCGTGCCCGCGGCAGGTCCGTTAGGATTGGCCGCGTCGCATTGCGAATAGTATCCAGCCCGGCAATAAGAGCAGTTGCCGCATCCAATGGTGGACGGTATGACCACGCGGTCTCCTGGTTTGAAGTTGCGCACTGCCCGGCCGACTTCTTCCACAACGCCAACGCCTTCATGTCCCAAGATCGTGCCGGGTACCATGCCGGGCATGGTTCCTCGAATCATGTGCAGGTCGGTTCCGCATATAGCGCTGGCAGTCAGCCTGACGATGGCATCATTGGGCTTCTGAATTTTTGGTTCTGGGACATCTTCCAGACGAATGTCTCCTATTCCACGAAAGACAACAGCTTTCATCACGGCCTCCTCAATTCTTAAAATTGCCTGAATGATAGGTAGCCCGTTTTGCTACGGGGTTGTTTAAAGGAATTTGCGGGATTGTCAGTGATTCGCCACGCTTCTTTTAGTTTGGGATGCCGAGGCCGACTTGACGGTGGCCAGAAATGCGGGAGCAGCTCTCGGTTTGCGGCAAAACTTTCAAGAGGCCGTGCATCTTAGCGATTGAACAGTAATGAAATAGGGGTGCGATTGGGCAAATAGGTGATGCAGAGCACGAACGAGGGATCTTGTGCTTCGGCGGGTGAATGGAATGAGCAGCACAAGGTCCGTCGTTTTTGCTTTTGCTACTTTTTCCGCGCTTCTTTAACAATCCTTTCCACTTGCGACACATGGTTGACATCGTGACCGGCAAACATCCTTACGACATGCCGTGCGGATTCTCTGCCGCGCTCCGGATGTATGCCGTGGTTTTCCCAGAGCGCATCAGGCACGGATTTCAGCATGGCCAGGTTGTACTCACGCAAGATGCGGAATATTTCCAGAGATTTTCTGGTGTCCCGCCGTTTGTAATTAAAGGTTGCCGACCAGGCATTCTGGTCATAACCTTGAATGGAGACTCCGTCTTTGGTCAATATCTGGCGAAGGCGCCAGCCGGCGACGATTTCCGAATCGGCCAAGTGAGCAACAATCT
>DASZFK010000146.1:0-6280 GCA_035939855.1 Candidatus Angelobacter sp. | reverse complement strand
GCAGGCAAGGGTGCACGGTCAGCGAGTACCCGTAATAGCGGGAAAAGCTCGGGACTCCTTTGGACCTCGTCGATCACCACGAGCTTCTTGAGTGGCCGCAGGGCCGTCTCCGGTTCGGCAAGGCGAGCCAGGCTGTGTGGGTCTTCAAGATCGAAATAGTTGAGGGAGTCAGGGGATACAAACTGGCGGGCGAGGGTCGTTTTGCCACATTGCCGGGGACCAAGCAGGGCTACGATGCGGCTCCGCCTCAGGGCGGCACGGACCAGCGCCGTGTCAGTTTTGCGGTCGATCACGTTTCAATCATATACCATGAAAATTCAGAGGTCATCGCCGAATTTTCAATATCGACCGAAACCCTTGATTTAAGACCGGCTGCCTGCCAGAACAGGCCGGACGCGATCGCGGTAGGCGATAGCCTGTTCCAACACGCGCCGGAACTCGGATACTTCAACGTCGCGCTCGCTGCAGGCCATCATAAGCGTGCCATCATCTTTGAAATCCCCGCACCACTCCATCACCTGTTCGTCGTTCCAGGCCGGAGAATACTGGCGGAGCTTCTCGTCCGGTACGCGATCCATGTAGGCGCGCAGGTTATAGCTTGTCTCGTCGGGCGCTTCGTCTACGAAGGGCTCTTGTTCGAAATTCCAGATTGGTTTTTCGGTTGCACTGAAAACTGGTTGCTGCATGGCGGTTCCTATCGTACCAAGACTCTAGCCAGCATGCTAGGCCGCGGGGCACAGAGAGCAGCGAGTCAATTTTGATTCCAGATGACTTCGGCAAAGGCTAAAAGGGCTTGTGGAAAACGGCCTTTAATAAGGGATTTGAATCCTAATCAGAGCCCACACTGGCGTAGGCTGTCGATGTCGTTGTCTTTTTTGAGTTGTCTGTCGCCTGTGGAGTTCGGAATTGCCGGATGAATTCTGCGCCCAACTTGGCCAGGCTTGGATCGCGAGTTGGATCTAAATCGCGACACTCTCGGGCCATGGCTTCCGGGTTGAAGTTCAGGCTTGTGATATTCACTGATTCGACAAATTGCTTGTTGGTGAGTAGCTCTTCGTCATTGAGCACGACTGAATAAATATAGACTGCGATGAATCGAGCAAGATTTTCAATGTTCGACATGGAATGCCGCAAGGTCTTGATGCACTCTCGCGCGGAAAGTCCTACTTTGTAAAAAAGCTCTTCTGACTTTTTCAAAGGCTCAAGGCCGGTGAAGTCGAATAGATCCGGCTCCCTTGGCGCTACTGGCTGCTCTTTTTTCCATCGGTAGTAACCGGTAATGAAATTTTGCACGCTGTTATTCAGGGCGCCCAGCTTTGCGAAGAGATCAAGATAGGGCACCACGAAACTCGTCTCCGTAAACAACTGGTTGATAAAAGGGAACACATAAAAAGTGAAGTAAATTGTCAGCTCCCAGCCGTACTTCATCACAAAGCATTCCTGGTCTCCCAATACTTCATAGCTGACCGCGTAGCTGGGAACATAGGCTTCGTAGAGTCCCCACATTAATAACTCGTAGAGGCGCACCTTGATGGCGAGAATACTTTCTTCTTTGGTCAGGATTGCATCGGTGATCAGAGTATTGTAGAGCGCGATTAGATCGCCCCCTGGACTGTAGAGCGGATCGGTGAAACGCCCAGCTTCTCCAGCAAGCGCCCAGCGTTCGGCGCTGATGGTCTGCTTGCAATCATAAGAGAAGTCGCGGTACATGCCTTCATCCACGATCTTCAATTTGGATAACTCCCGCCCAAACAACGGATGCCGCCTGCAGACCCAGGCAATCACCTTTTCAGGAGAATTGACCTCATTTTCATTTACCTTGGCACGGTCATAAACCAGGCCAAGGCTGGTCTTACCTTGAAGTGGAATCACCCAAAACCAATAACCTTCTCCACAAAAGTGGTTGGTCGCCAGCCAGGCGGGAACATGCCCAAGTTTGCGGCGGTTTTTATGAAGCAGGCTTTCAGTGTGAGACAGCTCAGTCAGCTTCTCGATGTTGAGTAACCCGTCGACCCAAAAGAACATCGATCCATGCCGGATTGGATTGTCTTTGGTCAGCTCAAGCCGGCGAGCGAGATATTTCGCGCGCCCGCTGGTATCAATCACCCAGCTAGCCTGAAGTTCGGCTTTCTCGCCGTTGATTTCATAAGCGATATTGTGCGGAGCAGAGCCTGAATCCAGAGAGACATTAAGATTAGAAACATTGGATTGAAAACTGAATCGCGGATCCATCAGGTTGACCCGCAGCAGCTCGCTTTCAATTTTGTTACGGTCAAGCTGATAGCAACAAACGTTCGACAAAAGCCGAATATAGGACTGGCTGTAATGTTGATAATTGGTATTAGGTTTGCCGGGAGTGGGCCAATAGAACCGAAGATTGTATTTCAGGAAGTGCTCGCGAAGCAGATGCTCTTCCATGTCCAATATCTTGGAAAGATAATAGCCCTGCACCTGGACATTTGATTCGCCAACTTTTTGCCGCTCAGGAGGAATGTGGGAACGCTTCTCCAGCAAGAGAACTTTCTTATCTGAATACATCAAAAGCTGGCGCGCCAGCGTCAGCCCGGCGATGCCCGCGCCCAGAATCACTACATCATGGCGAGAATTTGATTCCACTTGGGCCATGGCTCATACCTGCTTCTCAGGTAGACATATGCAGAACCGTGATTTGCAGTGAAGAGCCGTAACTCGACGATGAGGATCGAAACAAAACTCTGGACAGCAGTTGACAAGTAAGCTAATGAAACGATTGAACCACTCTGATTTTTCCAAAGTGCAAATATTTTTGACAGGCTTGTCTCCACTCGCAGAGAGCAGATGTGCTGATCCTGAGCCGCGCTGGCTGCAAGTTGCAATCCCATCTGGAGCGCTCACTGCGGCTACACGATGACTCAGGAAACTTCATCAGTGAAGAGAAAGAGACCAAGAGAAACCTGATTGCGGATAATCCAAGAGCGATTGTCAATATCAAGAACTTGTGCAAATTGTCGCGAATCGTTTGTCCATATAGACACACTCTTAGTGTTATATGGGAGTGCGGGAGCGAACGACTATTTGACGAATTGAGGTTGTTATGCGTGAGTTGGCAAAATCTGCACTTAGTCTTTCCTGGGCGATGTCGTTGCTGGGAGTGAAGCAAGCTATGAACCTTTTGAGCCCGCAAGACCGGTCCAGGCAATCCGGCGGGAATGCTTTCGAACCGGTGATCCAGGCGGCTGTGAGCCAGATGGATCCATCACTCCAAGGCATGTTTCGGACTGGGGACAACATGCAGCGGGGGTTCGTAAATCTGATGTTTGGATTTCTTGATCCAAGCGCCTTAACCAAGGGATGGGCTCCGGGCACGGGTTCATGTTCTTCCGGTTGCAGTGGCCAACCTTCGCAGGGGTGGGGGCCGGTGCCTCCGCGTCCTGGCGGACGATGAGGTTTTTATGAATACTGACACCCAAAACCGGCAGGGGAATACATTCTGGATGCAACTGCTGTATCTGCCGGTCACCATTTTTATGACGACGGTGGATATGCTCGGCAAGATGATCGGCGGGGCTCAGCGTGCAGGCCCCGGGGCGAGTCCAGGCCAACAACCGCCCATTGGCATGCCTACTGTTTCGGGTGTGCCCTCTCTACCTTCTGCCAATGCTTACGCCACCAACTCCACGACTGCGCCCCAAGCAGGCTGGAGTGGGCAGCCAAATGCAAATCTGACAAACAAGGAGAACTGCATGTCGAATGATCAGGACCTGAGTGGCGATGACATCAAAACCGTGGTGTATTCGATCTTCTTTACTAAGCGCGACCTCGAAGCACCTTTGAAGGGACTTACCGAGGATGTCGTGAACTACTCAACCAATGCTGCCAGCTATGGTGGGCTGATGATTGCCAAGTTCTCTGCCGGAGAGAAATTTAATCGTCCGGAACGCTGGAAGGATGCCAATTACCCAGAACCCGATTCGCCTGACAAGCTAGCAGTTAATGATATTCCGGATGAGGATCAGCGTTATATCACCATTGACTTCAAGGTCGTGAGCCGATTTGCTAAAGGTGATGCTGACTACGAAAGACGTCAAACCATTGCTCTGGAAGGAATCGAGAGAAATCTCCGCTGATTGGCCGAGAGGAACTCTCCAGGCATGATAGGACCCTGTAGCCCCATGTGTTAGGAGTCCGCATTTGTGTTTTTTGTTCCAAACGGAGGAATGCGTAGGCCGTGAGCGGTATATCCATCACAAGTCCTTTGCAGGCTAGTCCTGGCATTCCTCCTCTCCCGTGGGTTCCGCGCGGCCAAGATCCTACTATCTACGACATAGAGCGGGTCACTGCGCTGTTGAAGAGTGCCGCATACTTTCCCATTTTCAATATTCACAACCCAGCCAAGCCGAACCAAGTTAATCAGCTAATTCCAGGCCTGCCGTTTTTCATCCGATCGGTGGACGTTAACGAGCAACTCCATCGCTTCGAAATCAATGTATGCAGAACAGCCATGGGCATACGCGCCACTAACCTGGTAGGAGAACCAGCCGCGGACGTTCATATACAGTGGACTCCCATTCCTGATTTTTATGCGCCGGCTCCAAACGTGCAGCCACCGCCATGGCTGTTGAATCCTTTCATGTCGCAGCGGTTTTGCATGCTGGGCGGCCAGTTGACTTTCACCGATGCAGATCATAGTGGTGTTCATGCGTTTGGCACGGGTCACACCTATCCAGCTACGGAAGGCGGCGAGGGAGTGCTTCGCATAGGGGCGGCGATCGACGTCCTGCAGGGTCTGGGCAAGTTCAAAGGGCTGCAAGGGGCCTTCTGCATCAATGGCTACATTCAGCCTCCACAAAATCTAGGGCTGAACTTGATGATCCGAATGATGGATCCAGACGGCGTGCTTCACGCAGCGGCTCGTCCTCCCATTGCTCCAATCCGGCCCATTCCAGACCCGGATAGCAATGCAGTTTTCATGATGTTTCTGGGTGAAGTTGATCCGTCAGCGGGCGTGGAACTCATACCTTCCCCGGATGGCCAGGGGTTCATTGGATCGCGTGTAAATGAATTGTTGCGCCTGGTGCGTTTTAGCTTCGACACGAACACATCAGCCGGATTGCGGAGCATTACCGAAGAAGGTCCCATTGTGGGCAAGGTTTCTGCAATTCTGTATTTCAATTTTCTCGATCCCGCCAACGTAATCCCCATCCAGACCACCAATGGGGTGTTTACATTTTTTGATGAAAAGGGAAACACGATTGGATCGGTGCTTTCAAATATGGTGGAAGGCCGTGCCATGCGAACCCAGGTGACCGGCTTTCCCATGCCCCTCTTTCGTTTCGCGGGCTTCGGACCAATCCTGGGCGGTACGGGACAGTTTTCAGGCGCAGATGGCATGATGTCAATGAACTCTGCCGTAAGTGTTTTCCCGCGTACTCTATCGAATCTTTATGTCTTTCGTTTTTACGATCCTCAAGGAAGGTTGCGCGCCGCCTGGGGAGATTCCGGAAAGTGAGTTCCGCAGCTACACTACCGGTAGTTCCTGTTGATGTGGCCAATTCGTTGCCTTTGGATGACCATGACCTATTCGTTCTTCGCAGGGTAGACCAGAGCTTGTCCAATGCAATCGAGGCAAGGCTCTGGTGGAAAGAACGAGATGCCTCCCGCAACTTTACCCACCAATTCAATCTCATTCAATCGTTCAACCGTCCTATGCGGGGGACCGGCTTCTTCGACTCGGCATATATCAACGGCACGCCAATGGAGTTGATGGGTGTCATGCAGGAGATGCTGTATGACCGCGCTGATACTGGCGCCACCGCGATCCTGCCCACCATTCGCGACGAATTAGCAGAGTTTATCGGGAAATATTTTATGCGCATCACGGATTTCCGCAGCCCGGAAGCAGCAGTGGACGACCGACTCAGTGAATCTTCTGCCAGCGCCAGTCCCTTTAGCTGGTGCTCCAGGAGCACTCCGAACTGGCAGGGGTTCGGTTATTCCCAGCTCTATTACAAACTGAAGGAATCCGGATTGATGGGCAAGTTTGCCGAAGACGTGCGCTACGCAATTGTGGACATCCGGGAACTGGGAAAGACTTTTGAATGGATCGTAATGAAGGTGCGTCTTTTCAACTTCAACATCAGTTTCCAGCCGCTCGGCCCAGGTTCACCGGTCCTTAATTTTCCTCTCAATGAAGAGACGTACGTGATTCTGCATAAAGATTTCATCGTGAACATAGACAAAGCCGGCGAGAAGTATTTTTGTGAATATGGATTCGGCTATGGCCTTTTGCAGATAGACCGGA
>DASZFK010000145.1:0-5101 GCA_035939855.1 Candidatus Angelobacter sp. | reverse complement strand
TAAATCGATTTTCGGCGCGGCTGTGCTCTGGTGCGGCGCTTCTCCTCGCGATTCTTCTCACCGGTTGCCACGCGAAACCCGGGCCGGTAAAAGCATTTCTTGAGGAGCCATTCCCGGAGAAGCTTTCCGCCTGGAATTTGTTCGTGGGATCTAACGGTACGTTACAGCCCAATCAAGGTGTCGTACCCTACGATCTCAACACTCCGCTGTTTTCCGATTATGCCTCCAAGTATCGTTTTGTGTGGATGCCTGCGGGAACATACGCCGAATATCGGCAGGATGATGTATTTGATTTTCCCGTAGGCACAATTCTCGCCAAGAGCTTTGCTTTTCCTACGGAGAATGGCAAAGAGAAGTTAATTGAGACACGCCTGCTGGTTCGCGGCAAAGGTGGATGGACAGGACTGCCTTATGTCTGGAATGATAACCAGACCGAAGCCAGGTTAGACCTCGTCCCCGACCCGGTTCCTGTCAGCTACAAGGATTCATCCGGGCAGAAACATGCATTTACCTACTTTATTCCCAACGCAAACGAGTGCAAGCAGTGCCATGAGAACGCGCGGGTGATGCTTCCTATCGGTCCCAAGGCGCGCAATCTGAATAAAGACTACGTGTACGCCGACGGCCCCGCCAATCAGTTGGTTCACTGGATGCAGGTGGGATATCTGCAAGGCGCTCCTTCTCCGCAAACAGCGCCGAAGGCCGCCAGGTGGGATGCGCCTCAGAGCAGCACGCTCGAAGCCCGAGCACGAGCTTATCTCGACAACAACTGCGCCCACTGCCATCAACCCGGAGCAGGCGCCGGCTATACGGGATTTGATTTGCGCTTGACTTCGGCCAGCTTGGAATCCCTGGGACTATGCAAGAGCCCGAACTCCGCCGGCAGAGTCGGGAGCCTGGTCTACGATCTGGTGCCGGGAAAACCTGAAGAATCCATTTTGGTCGCACGGATGGAATCGACGCGGCCCAAAGAAATGATGCCGCAGATCGGTCGCAGCGTCGTCCATCAGGAAGGCTTGGCGCTGATTCGCGAGTGGGTCCGCTCGCTGCCAGTGACTGGTGCGCCGTGTGCCGGAGCACACGAAACAAACACCATTCACAATCCAAATCGGTCGAGTTCCAGTCCGTCGGAATGAATCATCTGGTTTTTTGTAGACTCAGCAACTTACCCTTAATTTAGCTAAGATGTGATTCCCTCAGTATCCAGCTTCGCGCCCGTGGCGAACAGCCAGTATCAGAATCTGTTTTCCATCGTAATGATAGAGGGCGACGTAGTTTCCATGGCCGAATTCAATCACCCACTCACGGAACTGCGGCGGCAACTCTTCGACTGGGCGGCCAATCTCCGGATGCTTGCCGAGAGCTTTTACGCCCTGCCGGATCGCTTTGACGGCACGCTTGGCCGTATCCCGGTTCTTGGCAGCTAGAAAGGCATGGAGACGGGCCACATCCCGGAGGGCAGGTTGGGACCACTTCAGACGTGGCATTTAGGAGACGCGGCGTCCTCGCCCGCTTCGAGCTTAGCAAGCCAGGCGTCGGCTTCCTCAGCGGTAACGTACAGGCCAGTCGTCTGGAAATCGGTCCACGCGGCAAGCGCGTCCTGTCGCAATTGCTCCCGCTTTTCTTCGCGTTCCACATACTGCTCAATGGCTTCGCGCATGATCCAGTGCGGCGACCGCCGGCGAGCAGACGCGAGCCGCTGTAAGCGTTTTTTTATTTTCAGGTCGAGTTTCAGGCTGGTTGTAGAAGCCGTTGGCATGGCAGGTACTCCAAGGTGTTACCTGGTAATAATATAGCATCACGGCGCTGAAATATGAAGAACGGCTCTTAAGTGCCCCCAGCGGAGGATTGTGAAAATAGTCCACCATGGTTCGGCGTGTCGTTTGCGCCAAAATATGCTGGGTTCCGTTTGTCATAGAGCAAGAAGTGACAACGAATCCTCCAATGCATTCCAACTCAACGCCTTCGGTCAATGCACTGTCGATATCGGACAAGAATGATTTCCACGGTTCTGGAACAGGACTAGGCGGCATAGCTCAAGTGCTCTGGCGAAAGATCAGTCAGCAAATTCCAATGGCAGGCTTCGACCGGCCGATTGCTTCGAAGCCAGCGCCTCTCAGCTTCAGAAAGCGACTGGCGACAAAGTGTATCCTCAACCCTACTGCTTGCTCACCGTAATCACATTGTCATCCGGTCGCAGGTCAATGAGTTTGTTCAGCGGATCGATGCCGGCCTGTGCCGGAAGTTTGTCGACCACGAGGTTCAACTCTGCATTTGAACTATTGAATTTTTGCTTCTGCAAATAAAGATATTGGCCATCTTTGTCGAGAACGCCGATATCGACCCAATCATTGATGGGCGCTGCGTGCTCCTGGCCATGAGCATCGGCGCGGCTCTTGTGAAATTCCACTGCAAGATGGACTTGATATTTGCCGTCTGCCAACTGCGTATAGGTAGCCGATTTCGCCCGGCTGTCATAGATAGTAATGTTTTCAAACAGATCATCGAACAGATATTGAAAATCCGGCGGCGTGACCTTGCGCAAATAACCTATGAAATCGGTTGAGACCGGATAGGGAGCGCCTTTGAAAGCGTAAGCTCTTATGAATTCCGATAACGCCTGGTTGACCTTGTCCTCCCCAATGTAGTCCTGCAAGGCGTACATTACCAGCGAGCCTTTGTTGTAGTGGATGTAGCCCTGGTTGGGCTCCACCCGATAGAGTGGCTTTTCTTCATTACGCTCAGTAGCCCGCCCTTGCAGGTACACCGCAAGCTCACGGTGCAGAAATTTTTTGATCGACTCGGGTCCATAGTGGTGTTTCATCACCATCAAAGCGCTGTATTGGGCCAGGGTTTCGACCATGGAAGTTGCCCCCTCGACGTTGGCGCTGATCTCTTGGTGCGCCCACCACTGGTGAGCAACTTCATGGGCCGTCACATAATAGGGTAAGTCGACAGCTTCTTTGTCTTTATCATCGATGCGAGCGATGAAGCCGATGCTTTCGGCAAAGGGAACGGTGTTGGCCAGTGATTGCGCGAAGGTTCGATAGCGAGGAAACTCGATGATACGCAACTGGTGAAATTGGAATGGGTTGAAGTTGGTGCTGCAATATTCGAGCGTGTCTTTCATCCCGCGTTTCATTCGCTCCAGGTTGTATCCATGCCCCGGATGATAGTAGATTTCCAGGTTCACATCTTTCCAACGATCTCGCTCTACCTGGTAGCGTCCTGAGTTCACCGAGAAAAAGCCAAGAATAGGAGCATCGGTCTTATAGTGGAAGTATCGTCTTCCGTTCTCGACCCACTCCTTTTGCAGATAGCCAGGGATGATTGCGACCTGGTCTGGACTGGTGCTGACCGTCGCATCCAGATTGATCCAGTCTGATTCCCGCGTCACATAATTGGTCTGGCGGGCGGCCAGGTCCTCGAGCTTAGGCAGCCGCTTGGTTTTTTCCAGCCCATGCCGATGACGGGTGCTGTCGTCCCCCAACTCTGCTCCTTCTACATAGCCGATGTGGGGAAGATAACTGCTGTCGATGAACGTGCCATTTTCGACCATCTGATTGTTCGGCCCGCCGTTGACAAATCCCGGATTCTCGAATTTCAGCGCAAACTCCAGTGCAATGCGCCCACCGGGCGCCAATGGAGAAGCCAGGCGATACATGTAGAAGCCTAGTTTGGGTTCTTCGATAACCGCGGTCTGCCCGCCGATAAAATTAAGCTTTTGGATCTCCAGCTTCGAGCGCAAGTCATCAATGGATAAGGCCACACGTTCGATGTTGTCCTGGGTCTTGTTCTCCAGCCACATCGTTCCCCGAATCGTCGCTCCGCGGCGCTCAGGATATAGATCAATCTGAGTATTGATATCAGTAATGCGTGGCTGCGGCATCTTTTCATATTGTTTGAACCGCTTCTCATATTGAGCCCGCAGTTCGTCCTGTTCAAAAGGACTGTGATATATGTTCAAGACGTTGGTGTTGTAGAAGATATAACCACCACAGCCAAGAAAAAGGAGGGCCGAAGCGGCAAGTCCTAAGCGTACTGGCCCGGACAGCCGTGAGAATGCAAGTCGTGTGCGCTGTCGCCGTCCGGTCTCCGTGCCTCTGACCCAAAAGATGTTAGTAACCACAGCCAGCAGGATCGCTGCTGCTCCCCAATAGAGGTGAAACCATAGTACTGGCTCCACAAAGTGCCCATAGCCATTCATGTCGGAATAGGTAGGGGCCGGAGACCGGCCTAACCGGTAGAGGAAATGCTGGAAACTCATCAATGGAAGCGCAAGGATCACCGCGACGTAATACAGCACCATCACAAAATGCCCAACATACTTCTGGTTGACAATCGTGTGGACCAGCAGCGCCAGCGCACAAAGAATCCAATAGTTCGGCAGTTGGACCAGAACAAGTTCTTTGAAATAGTGACCGAATTCGAAATGATGGTATCCATAAACCATCTGAACTGCGACGCTCGCGACCATCGACATTGCCATCACTGGAATGGTCACCAGAATGAGCGTGAGCAGCTTGGAGACAAATAAAACCCAGCTCTTGACTGGCAAGGCATCTACAATCTGGCTCAGTTGCGCGTCTCGTTCCCGCCACACCAGTTCACCCGAGATGAAGGTGATGATGATCAGAAAGACTAAGGCAAAAGTTCCGGTGGACAACTCCAGCACACGATAAGTGACGGGGTATACCGGCGTGGAGAAAGGATTGTTGCCTTCTATCAACAGGATCAGCGCAAATGCAAAACCGGCAGCAAGAATCACCCTGAAGACAATATTTTTTCTTACTGTCTCCACGAACTGGATACGAATCAGGGAGAGAAGCTGTCGAAAAGAAGCTCCCAATGAAAAAGTTGGATGAGTGACCGGAAGGCCTAGCGAAGCAACCGGCTGTACTTCCACCACTTCCGCCGGACGACGTTTGCCTCTTGGCACATGGTGGGCAAATTGGAACTTGAAATAGGTAAACAGAAAGATCGCAAAACTAACTGCCAGCCACACAATCCGGTTGGCCAGCACCAGGCCAGCAAGTGGAACGAGTTGGGTATTTCGCTCAAAAGAGGTCCAGTAGTGAGTGGTTCGATCGACCGAAGCAAT
>DASZFK010000144.1:0-2616 GCA_035939855.1 Candidatus Angelobacter sp. | reverse complement strand
TCCCATGGCTTTGTTTCCGATGCCTGAGGAAAATGTGGCATCGTCAAAAGTTCCATTGTGATTGTTGTGATACAGTCGATTCAATTCGAAGTCCAGGTGCGTGATGTACACATCCTGCCAGCCGTCGCGATCCAGATCCGCTGCGTCGATGCCCATTCCCGCTTCGTAGCGCCCATCTTCGCTGGCAGCCATGCCCGAAACAAACGACACATCCTCAAAGGTACCATCATGCTTGTTGAGGAAAAGGAAATTGGGCCAGGAATCGTTGGCGATGGCGATGTCCGTCCAGCCGTCGTTGTTAAAGTCGGCGAGAACCACGCCCATGCCCTTGGATTCCGGCTTCCCTACACCAGAGGCATCACTGACGTCGGTGAAAGTTCCATCGTGGTTGTTGTGAAACAGCTTGGTTTTCTGTCCCTTGTAATTGCCGGGATGACAGTAAGAGCGGTAACCGGGCCGATGTTCGCCGCACCAGATATTGTTCTTCGGGCTCCAGTCGATGTAGTTGGTGACCACGAGATCGAGCCAGCCGTCTTTATCGTAATCGAACCAGCCGGCGCTGGTGGACCACATACCCTGATCCTCGACACCGGCTTTGCTGGTCACGTCGGTAAAGGTCCCATCGCCGTTGTTGTGGTAGAGGATTGCGTTGCCGTAGCCGGTGACGTACAGATCGGGGTAGCCATCGTTGTCGAAATCGCCGACGGCTACGCCCTGGCCGTAATGGCCTTCACCCGCCAATCCTGCTTTTTCCGTGACGTCAGTAAAGGTGCCGTCGCCGTTGTTGTGATAGAGAGCGCAGCGCAACGGGTGCGGCGGTTTGTAAATGTCGGTCGCGGCAGTCTGCACGAAAAAAAGATCCATTAAGCCGTCCTGGTCGTAGTCGATCCAAGCGACGCCGGTGCCCATGGTCTCCAGGTAATACTTCTCTTCGGTTTGCGTGGAATCCTGAAGAAAGGTGATGCCAGCGGACTTTCGGATATCCGTAAAATGGACGCTGATGGGAGCATCTTTTTGCTTCGGGCCTTGTGTGGATTGAGCCATTAGCGCGATAGCAGCCAAAAGCATGGGGGCCAGTGCAGTGAACCCGATCAAATAATTCCTGCGGGGTGAAAGTTTTTTGGTCTTCGTGATCTTCGGCATTCAGAGAGTCCGGTCAGCGACGGAAAGGGCGAATTGCAGCAGTTGCTGGCGAGCCAGCATGGGCATTGGTTCGTTGACGACCAGCGGCATGGCCGGCGCTTTTTCCAAGGCCTCTTCAATACGATTCACGTCGAGGCCGCCAGCGTTGCTGCCTTTGAAGCGGCTCAGGACTTCTTTGGCTTTTTCGATTTGGCCCGTCTGGTAGTAGAAAACACCCAACGTGGAATAGCTCCCCGACCACTCAGGCAACAGGTCAACGGCTTGCGTCAGCTGTTCCGCTGCCTGCATCGTGTTGCCTTGTAACGCCGAAACCAATCCCTGTCCCCACAGAAGCTTTCCCGAGCCTGGAATTCGAGTGAAGCCTTCTTGCAAGGTCTTTTGGGCGCCGCCCAGATCGTTCTGGCGAAGTTGGAGCAGCGTGAGCGAGAGATAGTATTGGTCGTTGTCAGGATTTCGACGAATGGCATTGCGATAAATCTGCGAAGCTTCGGGCGGCTGGCCGAGATGAGCCTTGATGTCGGCGAGCAGAGACAGGAAAGCATCGTCCTGCTGGCCAGCGCTCGAGACTTGTTGCGCAACATCCAGGGCCTGCTGATATTGGCCTTTGCGGAAATAGGCGTCCGCGAGATCGAACTTCACATCATCGGAATCAGGGTTGGCTTGCTTTGCCGACTGGAAATGCTGGATGGCCTCGTCATACAAATGGTAACGCGCTAGCAAAACACCGATGCCGGTTTGCGTGCGGTAGTCTCCGGAACTGAGTTGGTCGAGCTGCGCGATGGCTTGGCGAGCATCCTGAACCTTTCCGAGTTTTAGATAGCCTTCGGCGAGCAAGTACAGATTTTCCGGCTGGTCCGGTTGTTTCTGGATCTGCGCCGACAACTCGGTGAGGTCGAGTTGCGTCTTCTCCTTGCCGGAGAGATTTGAACGCTTGTCGAGATAATCAAAGAGATGTTGGTAGGGATAGGGCCCAGTGGAGGCATTCTTGGAGAGAGTCTGGAAGACGCTCAAATCCCGCTGAGCGGCTTCGGTTTGGTGGAGGCTCCTCTCGACCATGGCCAGCTTGTAATATCCGGGCGCCGGCGAGCGGCTCACGCGGACATACTTTCTAAGCAGCTCAGCAGCCTCCGCGTATTGTTTACTTTTGATGCGCAGATTCGCGAGCTCGAGCAGGGCATCGGATTGCTCAGGGTTCGCGCGGAGCGCTTCCTGGAAAAGATGTTCGGCGGCCAGATGATTTCCCTGGCGTTCCTCAATGTAACCGAGGTTGAACAGGCACGTCGAGTTTCGCGGATCTTTCTTCAGGCCTTCTTGAAAATATTTGCGCGCCTCGTCGAAGCGCCCCAAGCGGCGATAGGAGAATCCCAAAAACGCATAGGACCGCGCGGACGGATCCAAAACGATCAACTGATTGAATTCTTCGATGGCCTTCTCTACTTTGCCGGACATGAAGTAGCTTTCCCCGAGAGCGGC
>DASZFK010000143.1:0-5899 GCA_035939855.1 Candidatus Angelobacter sp. | reverse complement strand
CTTTTTCGCAGGCTCATCAACTGCCAGCGGCAGCCATTGGTGGATTTAAGCCGGAGAGTGGTGGTTCTGGGCCAATGTTTTCCATTTTCTGGCCTTCCCCTCAGACCTGATCTTTTTCGCAGCGCTTTCTGCGTAACTCTGCTGCCTCTGCCGTTGATTTTGCTTTCCCTCCGCGTCCAATCACGTCCGGAATTTACCCCGAGCGAAGCGACGAAGGAGCGCGCCGAAAGAGCCCGTCCTGAGGTTAGCCGAAGGAAACCGCCCCTCCAAAGCCGGTCGCCAGCCCAAAAACTCGTCCTTTTGCGTAGTACCGGCATTCCAAAAATTACGGTTATTATCAATAGCTTAGGAATATTTTCGCTATTTTTTGTTATTTTGTTCACTTTTTGATTGACTATTCGCGATCCGCATCGTAAAACTGTCCTTGCAAGTCTTTTTTGGATCATCCTAATGAGTCATCAACAATTAGTGCCCCATCTTGCTATTCCGCCACACAGTGTACCGCTCTATGGTTTGCCTCAACCTCCCTTGCCGAGGAAGCTCATGAACCAGTGTCCGCAGAACACATGCTGGGTCAGTTTGCCCTCTTCTTCCAGCGGTACTTGCTCAAAGCCCTCTGGCAATGCCATTAGGGTGCAGAGACCGGTTACAGCGGTAACGACCGGTAACAGAAATCGCCAATATTCATGCGGGTTGTAACCAGGGTAACCGCTGTAACGGGTGTTTTTTAGCACTGAACAAGGATCGAAAGTGGACTTGCCATAAAAGGCGAGCGAACCTCCTCCGTTATGAGGAGGTTTTTACCGGTGCTGCACTTTTGCTTCTGCCACTGCTGAGTCTTGGGTAAGCTTGATTTCCATTGTTCCCTCGTCGTCCTTATTCACTGCCGGTCCTGGAAATCTCTTTGTCTTGCCTTGAGCATCGGTGAACTCTATTTTCATGGCTCCATTTTCAGTGACTTTGATTGCATATTCGAAAGTCTTTCCAGGAGCAAGCGAAGGAATTCCAAACGTGGCGCTTGGATAGTCGATGATGACGTTGGAGAGTTTGTCTGCGCTATTATTGACTACGGTTACCTTGATTACGTGGGAGCGAGCGCAGCTTGCCAACAGTAGTAGCGCGAGAAGAGAGACGTGGGATTTTTTCATTATTTCTTTTCAATGGCGCGGGCGCTGAGCACGACCCCGTTGCGGTTGTCGTGGAGCTTGAGCGGGAAGACCAGGATGTTCCAGTTCCAGCGGTCGGATTTGGTCGGCAGGTGGGGAAGTCCGCGGAAGCTGCGATCGACGTAGGTCTCGCGTGTGTCGGCAACGGTGCGAATAATGTCTTTCCATTCTCCGCCAAGCTCAGGGAATTCTTCGAACATGTTCTTGCCGGTGAACCAAGTGCGTTTCTTTTCGTAGAGCCGGGCAAAGTATTCGTTTACGTAGAGCCAATTGCCATCGCGGTCGAGGATCTCCATCACAACGTCTTCACCGATCGCCATGGCGATTCGTGAATAGAAGAAGCTGCGGGCATCTACGACAACGGGCTTGCCCCGGCGCTTGGCCTCGAATGAATGCAGGGCAGCCAGCAGATCGTCCACCGAGCTATAGCCTTTAAGCAGATGCATGTCTTCGACGCCGCCGAACTTGCGTTCCAGGGTGGCGGAAAGAATGATGATGGGAACTTGAGGCCGCTTGTCGCGCAACGATTGCGCGACTTCCGTACCGAATTTGCCTGCGCCAAGGTGATAATCGAGAACGGCAATATCGATCTTATCGAGGTGGGCCTCTGCTTCTTCTACCGATGAAGAGGTGATCGCCTCATAACCGTTTTGGCGCAATATGGCTGCGCGCAAGATGAGGTTATCCTGTCGGTCGTCGAGCAGGAGCACCGAGATTGGTTTTTTAGCTTCGGCTTTGCCTGAATCCATGCGGCGATCACTTATCGGAGGTCGTGCTTCATTCTGGTTCGTTCTGCTTTTTGCTTCCAGTCTCTCTTCTGGGCGGATTAGATGCCGTTCGGACCGCTTTGGCCAACTCGGGTAGTTTATTAAATATGGCGACGCTACGCAGCCATTGCTTGTTGTCGAAAGCCGGTGATCCGCTGATCATCCTGCCCGGCTCGATATCATGAGAGGTTCCGCTCTGGGCGGTAACAATGACTCCATCCCCAAGCTTGCAGTGACCGGCGATGCCTACCTGTCCAGCCAGGATCACATTGCGGCCCAATTCCGTGGAGCCGGCCATGCCTACCTGGGCGCACAGCATGGAGTTTTCACCCACCGTACAGTTATGGCCGACCTGCACCAGGTTGTCGATCTTGGTACTGCGGCCGATGCGGCTCTCACCCAGGCTGGCGCGGTCAATGCAGGAGTTGGCCTGGATTTCGACATCGTCCTCGATCACGACCTTGCCGGTCTGCGGAATCTTTTGCCAACGGCCAGTTTCGTCTTTGGCAAAACCGAAGCCGTCGGAGCCAATCACAACACCGTTGTGGAGCACCACGTTATTGCCGATCTCGCTGTATTCCCGTATCGATACATGCGAATGGGCAAAGAAGTTGTTTCCAATTCTCACTCCACGATAGATCACAACATGAGAAAGTAAGGTACAACCTTGGCCGATCTCGACGTCGGCTTCGACCGTCACGTAGGGACCGATGGAAGCCCCCTCCCCAATCTCTGCCGAGGGATCAATTACTGCCGTAGGATGAATACCGGGTGGGTAGTGTACCGGAGCATGGAACAAGGTCACCGCGCGAGCATATCCAAATTGTGGATTCTTGGTGCGCAGCAGCGGTTTATCGACCGGCTGAAAATGCTCGTCGACAATGATGGCGGAAGCCTTCGTGGTCCTGGCCAAGGGAGCGTATTTGGGATTAGAGACGAACGTGATTTGGCCTGGAACAGCGGTTTCAATCGCGGCAATGCCAGAAATATCGAGATCGGCATTGGCAGGATCGAGGTGGGCTCCAATCCGGTTAGCTAATTCACTAAGCTTCATTGTTTTCAAATTATGGCAATTATGGCATTCATGGCAATTTTGGTAATCCGACGGCGTTTCATTCGTTGAACAGCGCCACCTGCTGGGCATCGTCGGCTCGTTTCCTTCGGGCTTGCGGATGGCCAATGACTGCCAGCACGCTAATCTCTTCCAATGCAGTCTTGGGAACAAAGATACGCTGGATATTGCCGCGCGTATCGGGCGGGGTGATCAAGTATCCTTCGGGAAGCACCTGGTTGAGATCGTTGGGCATCATGCCTTCGACGATGTCGTTATCGATAAACTTAAGCCGCACCCACAAACCTTCGGTGCGCGGACGGGTTGTAAAAGTCTTGCGCGCCGGTGTGCCGGCATCGTTGAAATCGCGGACAAAGTCCAAGCTTTTTATCTCGCGCAGGTCGATCAAGACCACTTTGCCTGAGGGATTGAGCAACTCCAACTTGCCATCCACGATGTAATTGGGTGAAACGTATCCACCAGCAGAATCGCGCCCCAGTTTACGTACAATCACTTTTTTGTGGGTGGAAGGCATCGCTCGCTGATTGATTTTCGCATGAACGGTGGGGGTATCAAGGCATACATCAGGTGTTTTTCTGCACGATGGTAGCCAAACGGTTAACCTTTATGGTATGGTCTGTAGTTTACTTGTCATCGCCCAAGAATCATCTAAGTCTTGTATAACGTGCAACTTACAGAAAATTGTAGAAAACGGATCATAACCTTAGCATTGGCCGTTTAGCTACGAGTGTACCTGGCGAGGCAAGCATAAAACCTGAATGGCCGACTTTATTTATCTTATGGAAACCCGGCTTTCGCCGGACCAGCAAAAGGCGCTGGCGCAGGTTACAGAAGTCGCCCGTGCTCAACAACTTAACGTCTATCTCACGGGCGGAGCCGTCCGCGACATCCTGAGCGGCTTCGTCATCCGCGATCTGGATTTCTCCATCCAGGGAAACGCTCTCAAGCTACAAAAGGAATTTGAAAAGGCCGGGGCGGTAGTCGAATCGATTGAGGAGCCGACGCGAACCCTTCATCTGCTTTTGAATGGCAACGTCCGGGCCGAAATCACCAGCACGCGTTCGGAGAAATACGAGAAGCCCGGCAAGCATCCGGAGATTACTCCAGGAACAATTTACGACGACATGCGCCGCCGCGATTTTACCGTGAATGCGATGGCGCTCTCGTTGAATCCAGGCTCTCGAGGATTGCTTACCGATCCGTTTAATGGCGTGGCCGATATTGAAGCCAAAGTGATGCGCATTTTGCATAACTATGCGTTTTTCGAAGAGCCGTCGCGCCTGATTCGGGCCACGCGCCTGGCCACCCGTTTCCACTGGACGCTCGAAGAGCGCACCCAGGCCCGGTATGATGCGGCCAAGGAAAACAACTACATAGAAAACATCTCCGATCGCGCCTTGGGCCATGAGATCGAGCAGCTTAGTCACGAGGAAAGCCCGCTGGATGTATTGAAGGCCTTGGAAAAAGAAGGTTGGTTGAAAGTTCTGGTGCCACACTTCTCCATCGCCAAGGTCGATACGGCAGGCTTGACTCAGCTCTTTAAGACAAAGCAGGAGATGCAGGAAGTCGGGCTCAATCCCGATGCCAGCCCGATCGTCATGTACTTCCTGATGCGCAAGCTGGGCGACAAAGAAATTGCGGGAATCCAGAAGCAGATTCCCAACAAGGGATTTGTGGAGCGCTGGCGAAACCTCGAGGATGATGCAAAGGACTTCTCCAAGCAACTCATGGCGAAAGAACTGGCAACGCCATCGCACGCGTGGAAGTTCCTGATGCAAAGCCGTCCTGAGGCGCTTCTGTTTACCGCGATCACCGCGCGCGCCGGAGCCGTGGAACAACGGATCAAGAACTTCCTGACCAAGTGGCCTCAGACCCGGCAAAAGCTGCCATTTCCCGAGATGGCGGAGATGCGCATCACGCCCGAGCTTCCAGACTATAAAAAGATCCTCGACGAGGCTTTCCTGCTCCTGCTCGATGGTAAGCTGCGCAACCACACCGAGATCGTCAAATTCCTGGAACCCTATAAGCCGCCTGAGCCTCCGCCGCCCCCAGCCCCAGTGCGGCGCGGACGAGCGGCAAAGAAAGAAGCTCCCGCAGGCCAAGGAGCAGCCCCCAAAAAGCGCGGACGCAAACCTAAGGCCGCAACCCTGGCTGCCCCAGCAGCCGGAGCAACACCCGCGCCTGCCGCCGCCCCGCCCGCAGAAAAACCAGTGGCGGAAGCAAAGCCGAAAGCTCCGACTAAGGCTGAAGCTCCAAAACCTGAACCGGCAAAGGCTCCAGCGAAAGCTGCTACGAAAGCGGCAGCGGCGAAGAAACCAGTCAAGCCCGAAAAGGCAAAGGCTAAACCAGCAGCCAAGCCCAAGCCTGCGAAAAAGTCAGCGCCTGCGAAAAAAGGGAAGAAGAAATAGCGTGTGCCAGGGGTATGGATCATTTGTTAGCGATGGACGGCCCGGTTCGTCGCGCCGCCATTAGTTTGCAGGTGAAGACCAAAAGCTTTTTCGTTCAACTCATTCGGAACCCATCTCTCTTTAGTGCGCTACGCTTCGCTGCGCTCAAGCCTGCGGCGCAAGGAAGGAACTCATTGCTTTTTGGCGCCCAGCATTTATGAACCAGCTCGTGCGCAAGCGCCCGCGCTGGTTCAACATGCTGGGCTACTCTCTTCCGCCCCTTGCGGGGCTGCTTCCTTCTTGCTCTGCGTTCTCGGCAATGCTAATAAATCAAATTCTTGCCAAGCTGCGCAGGAATATCAAACCGCATTCAGATCAGTGGTGTCAGTGGAGATCAGTGGTAAGCAGGTATTGATCCGCGTTCCTCCGCGATAATCCGCGGCAAATACGGGTTCGGTTGCGGTTCTTCTGCTCTGCGTCCTATGCGGTTTGATTCTCGATCTTCCT
>DASZFK010000142.1:0-3553 GCA_035939855.1 Candidatus Angelobacter sp. | reverse complement strand
GGCGGAAGGTTTGTTCTTCTTGGCACTGTGAAGAGAATAGGCATGATCAAAAACCCACGCATCATTTTTGTCAAGGACAATATTGCCCGCCTCGCTTCAACAACGACAAGCGCCGGCGTTTCCCTTTTTGCACTTGCCATAAGTCCCAGAATGGGTAGCCTTAGTAAAAATTAACAAAATCAAAGGCTCACCGCCGGAGACGCAGGCAACGCAGAAGAGGCGCTGAGCAGAATTGGTTTGGTCTGAGCCAGCGACAACTGTGCGAAAAAAGGACGATTTCAAAGCACCTCGAAGAATCCCGGCTCGCCAGGGTTACTGACGGGCGGAGCCGCCTAACATTCTGTAGATCGACGGGGAGAAGGTGATTACCAGAACTGCGAGCAGCGCTCCGGCCAGGACATCGATCATGTAGTGGTAACGCAGATAGATGGTGGAAAAGGCAATCAGGGCTGCAAAAATGCAGAGAAGCCAGAAGATGGGAGATGAGAGTTTACGCGCGGCATAGGAACAGACAATCATGACCGCCACGTGCCCGCTGGGGAAGCAGTCATACTGCACTCCCTCAAGCGAATCCAAGGTTCCCTGAAAAAAACGAAAGGCCCATAAGCCCTGCAAGGCCGGATGGTGTGAGGCGTAATCCATAAAACGGGGACCACGGGCGGGAAGGATGATGTATCCGAGGTAGGAAATCAGGAATGTTGCCGCTACTATGAATGTGCAATAGCGAAACTCCTGGCTGGATCTTTGGTACCAGTACAGAAAGCCCAAAATGATCACCGAAGGAATGAACATGAAATAGACCAGTTGCAGGAATTCTGTAAGTAATGGGTTTTGCAGAGCATCGGGCCAGAAGACAGGGTCGGTTTTCCACATGGCAAAGTCCCAGCGCGCCAGAGTCAAATCAACGCTGGGTAGTCCCAGGCTCGAAACTATGTATGGCACCTCCTTGTAACAAAACGGCACATAGGCCAGGGCATACCAATGGCGAGCTACCAGGGCCCAGCGGCCAGAATACCGCCGGAGAACCAAGTTCCGAAGAACCAGGATGAGTACAATGGCGGCAACATGACCCGCCAGGAACAGCCAGGCTGAGGAATGATGTTTAACGGTAAACGCCAGGAGAAATCCGGTAACGGCGATGTAGGCAATGAAAAGCTTATCGATGGGCCAGAGACCAGAAGGTGCAATCAAGGGTGAGTAAGCCGCCGGGCTTTGATCTTGCTCCTGGGTCTTGGGGACGGCGCCATCCCTTTCCAAGATGCGGTCTTGGTTTTGCCTCTGTGCGCCATTTCCAACCAGAGACGACTGCATGGCTAGGCAAGCTTGTAGTGCTTCATGAAGAGCAGTTCGTAGAGACGGTAGGGCAGCACGCTCTTCAGTTTCGGCCCAAGCCGTTCACCGAAGGGGCCTACGGTGTAGCGCAGCCGGGGAGAAGGCGTGCTGATAATTCGCTCGATCAGGCGGGCCACCGGATAAGGTACTTTCCCTTGCTGCTCTTCTTCCCTCATCACGCCGACACAGCGTTCCAGGGACTCCCGATAAACATTGCTTTGCTGTGAATCGGCGCTGTTTCGTCGATTGGCGGGAAAATCTGTCTTGAAATCACCCGGCTCGATGAGCACCACGCGAATACCGAAGGGCCGAACCTCCATTCGGAGCGCCTCAGTCATGCCCTCCATGGCGAATTTACTGGCGCTATAAAACGCCTGGAAGGGAACCGCCAATAGTCCAGCCAGAGAGCTGACGTTGATGATGATGCCGGACCGTTGTTGCCGCATGATCGGAAGAACGGCCCGGCATACACGATGCGTCCCAAAGAAGTTCGTATCAAACTGGGCCATGGCTTCTTCAGGGCTGGTTTCTTCCACGGCCCCGGCCACTCCATATCCGGCGCAGTTGATCACGACATCCAGTCGCCCCTGTTGCTCCTGTATATGCTCCACGCATTGGCGCACGGAGTGATCGTCGGTTACATCCATTTGCAGCGCCGAAAAGGCGGCTCCATTGCCGGGTTGCAGGCTTCGGCTGGCTCCATAGACGGTCATCCCTCGGCCAGCCAGATACTCTCCGCAAATCTTGCCGATTCCGGAAGAGGCTCCGGCGATCAAGACAACCTGTTTATTGTTGGACATAACTCTTAGCTCTTAGCTGTGCGACTAAGCCATACAACTCTTCCTTGGGAAACGGACGTGGCAGGCGATAAAGCTCTCAGGTCAGCGAATGTGCCTTTGTCCAGACCTGCAAGTCCCGGTAATTTCTCATGTATCTCGCTTTAACCAAGGCTAATGGTTAAGAGCTAATGGCTAGGTTCTTGTTTCGAGACATTTACATAGGTCTTGCATAGATGCTGGGCTAACAACTCTACGGTTGGATAATCCCAGACCACCGTAGGTGATATCTCTGTACTGAGCCAGTTCTCCAGGTCACCTGAAAGGGACACCGCCTGCAATGAATCCAAGCCGTAGTTATCGAACGTCTGATGAACATCGATCTTGCCGGGGTCCATATTGACCACACTCGCAATATTGGTAACCAGCCATGTACGAATAGCTTCTTCGGTCGGGGGTTCTGTAATCGGAGTAACCTTTTTCTTCTTCGCCATTGATCCTTTGTCCAACTCCCCTGTTGTTCAACTCCTTATGCCGGCTTCTCTTCTAATTCAATTTGCTTTTTCTTTGCAATCTTCACCGCCGAGACCAACCCTGCCTTCTGCAGCAGCCGAATCATGGAGCCGGTGATATCCACCTGCCACCATTCCAAGCCATGCACAGCGGAACTGGGGAAGGCATGGTGATTGTTGTGCCATGATTCCCCAAACGTTGGAATAGCAAGGATAGCATTATTGGTGCTGCGATCTTTCAACTGATAGGGCCGGCTGCCAAATACGTGGCAAATCGAATTGATGCTCCAGGTGGAATGGTGAACAATCAGGATCCGGATGAGACCTCCCCAGAGGAAGCCGCGCCCAACTCCTAACCAGCTTCTGGTGATGGCTCCCTCAGCCGCGGCGGGCAGGACCAGCCCCAAGCCTATCCAGACAAAATACAACCTGTTGAGTTTGAAGATCTTTCGGTCCTGCAGCAGGTCGCGGACATAGGTTCCCCAGTCGGTAAGTTCGTGATGGAAAAGCCATCCCATGTGCGAATGCCAAAGGCCGCGCACAACTGCGCCGACCCCGGAGCCGTAGAGATGGGGAGAATGGGGATCCCCCTCGCGGTCGCTGTAGGAATGATGACGGCGATGGATGGCCGTCCAAAAGATTACCGGGCCCTGGGCGGCCATGGATCCCACAACAATCAGCGTTGTCTTAAGAAAAGGCACTGCCTGGAAAGAACGGTGGGCGATGAGGCGATGGAAGCCCATTCCGATGCCAAGGACCGTAACTGTATACATGACCCCGAATACGGTCAGATCGAGCAGGTTGACGCCGCGATTCCAAAATAGAAGGATTCCCCCGGCAAGCCCGATATAAGGGATAAGAACGGTGGTCAAGGTCACACGGCGTTCTATCCGGCGGGCCCGCTCATTCAGAGGACGAACGCCACGAGACGGA
>DASZFK010000141.1:0-10682 GCA_035939855.1 Candidatus Angelobacter sp. | reverse complement strand
TTGAGCAGGTAATCGATAGCGTTTACTTCGAAGGCTTTCACCGCATATTGATCAAAGGCAGTAGCAAAGATGATTTGCGGCAGGCTAACCTTGCGGTCGAGCAGCTTCTTGATCACCCCAAACCCATCGAGGCCGGGCATCTGAACGTCAAGAAAAACAATATCCGGCGAGTGCTCCTTGATCAAGTTAACGGCCTCAAGACCGTTATGACCTTGTGCGATGATTTCTACATCGTCGACCGACTTGAGCAGATAACTCAGTTCGTCGAGCGCCAGTTGCTCATCATCAACAATGACCGCGGAAAATGCCACTTCAAAACACCTCTCCAGAAAAGTATAGTCTCAGAATTCGTGTTCATTCGCGTAAATTCGCGGCTAAACCTTTTTAACTGTTTCTTTCCACCACGAACTCAGGCACGAAGAGCAAAGCTCGCTTGATCTCCGAATCGGGAAAAGAACAGATGGCACGGCGAGCGGTTTCGGCGTGGGCTGCGGCGGTGTCGTAGGCATGTTGGATGGAACCGTAGCGCGTAAGCATTTCCAAAATCTGTTCGTGCTGCACTGTGTGGAAGGCGCGCTCATCGAGAACCGTCTCGACCAGCTTGCGCTCTGTCGGCGTGCAGCGCTCCAGGGCATGGATCACGGCCATCGTCACTTTGCCCTCGCGCAGATCGCTGGCTACGGGTTTGCCCAGAACTTCCTCAGAGGCCGTAAGGTCCAGTACGTCATCCACAATCTGAAATGCCAGGCCCAGGTTGCGGCCATATTCTGCCAGGCGTTCTTCTTGCTCCTCGGTCGCTTTTCCCAAGACAGAAGCCAGACGCATCGAGACGGAAAACAGACAAGCCGTCTTGCGGAAGATCAGGTCTAGGTGTTCATCGAGGCTGATGCACTTGCCCAGCTTTTCCATCTGAAGCAGCTCGCCTTCGACCATCTGCTGGGTCAGGTCAATCAGCACATCCAGGATCTTGAAGTTGCGCTCTTCTACGGCAATCTTGAAGGCCTGCATGTAAAGCCAATCACCCGCCAAGACGCACTTGGAATTGCCCCATTGGGTGTTGGCCGAAGGACGTCCGCGGCGCGTCTTGGCTTCGTCGATGATGTCATCATGGACCAGCGTAGCAGTGTGAATAATCTCCACCACCGCGCCCAGCCGCACCGCGCTGCGTTCACTGTGGGGAAAGAGCTTGGTGCCGAGCAGCAATAAAGCGGGTCGGAGCCTCTTCCCTCCCCCAGCCCGCAGATGCTCGCCAATATCGGTAATGGCTCGGACGGAAGAGACGGTATCGCGGCCAAATTCGCGCTCAATGGCTGCCAAATCATCGCGCAGCAGATCAAAGACTTCTTTGGCCGAGGGTGTGGCTGATGAGCTCAATGGCGACTCTTTAGTTTCTATAGTTCGTGAACTGCATGTCGATCCCAAAATCCCGCTGCTTCAGCAAGACGATAATGTCCTGAAGCGTATCACGATCCTTGCCGCTCACGCGGACCGTGTCCCCTTGAATGGATGCCTGGACCTTTTTCTTCGAATCCTTGATAACTTTCACGATCTCCTTTGCCTTCTCCGTGGGGATGCCTTGCTGCATGGTAATTTTCTGCCGCACCGTGGAGCCGGCTGCTGGTTCCACCGTGCCGTAAGACAAGGCTTTGAGCGGAACGCCGCGCTTATGCAGCTTGGTTTGTAAGATATCGTTGACCGCCTTGAGCTTGTATTCATCGACCGAGCTCAAGACGATCGCCTCTTTACCTTCAATCTCAATGTTGGATTTGCTGTCTTTGAGGTCAAACCGCGTGTGGACCTCTTTCAGCGCGTTCTGAATGGCATTGGAGACCTCTTGCAGGTCCACTTTGCTGACGATGTCAAATGAATTCTCTGTAGCCATGGGTCTTTATAGCTTACTAAGACTTGGGTCGTGATGCACGTTTTTGAAAGCGCCCCAATGTTATACTTCCTAATTCGTTGAAGGTTCTGGTTTGACGATTCCGCTTCATACAGCCGTTGTTCCTCGTCGATGACTACCGTTGACTCCGCAAAACCAGCGACCGTTGAGAAAAGCACATTTTTCGATCGCAGCGTGGGAGCAACCATGTTGGCGGGCGCGTGCACCTTTCTCAATGTCTATGCGACCCAGCCGCTGCTCCCGGCCCTGCGGCAGGAATTTCATGGAAGCGAGTTTCAGGTCAGCCTCACCATCTCTGCAGCAACAATAGCAGTTGCGATCATCGGTCCGCTCATTGGCTGGGCCGCTGAAGCTATTGGAAGAAAGCGCGTGATTGTACCCGCCTTGTTCGCGCTGGTTGTGCCTACGGCGCTGGCAGCCACTTCCGGCAGTCTGAATCAACTCATCTTTTGGCGTTTTCTTCAAGGGGTTTGCGTCCCCGGTATTTCCGTTGTCATGGCTGCCTATATCAATGAAGAGTGGGCAGGTCGTCGCTTGGGCGCTGCGATCACGTCTTATATGTCGGGCACCATCCTGGGTGGGTTCTTGGGACGCCTGATCTCCGGGCTTACCGCCGAGCACACCAACTGGCGCATTTCCTTTATTTTTCTTGCGCTTATCACTCTATTCGGGGCAATCGGCGTGCGCCAATGGCTGCCTAAGGCCAAAAACTTTTCGCGCGCTAACCTGCGTGGCGCAACCGAAGAGGCATTTCGCCATCTGCACAATCCCGGTTTGCGGGCCAATTTTGTGATGGGATTCATGATCCTGTTTGTGCTGATTGGCGCGTTCACTTACGTAAATTTTTATCTTGCTGCGCCGCCCTTCAACCTGAGCCCAGCGCTATTGGGCAGCATCTTCGCGGTCTATCTCGTGGGCGCCATCGCTACTCCCCTTGCCGGCCGCTTGCTCGACCGCTCGGGAGTCATTCCTACTCTCAATCTTGCGTTGGCGCTGTGCGTTGTGGGCCTGCTGCTTACCCTGCTTCCCTACTTGGCCGCTGTTCTCGTGGGCTTGGCCGCCTTCAGCTCGGGCGCATTTATTTCACAATCAGCCGCCAGCATTCAGACCGCTGCATTGGCCGGACGTGCCCGATCCTCAGCCGCCGGCCTTTATGTGACCAGCTACTATGCGGGAGGAAGTTTAGGAGCAATGGTCCCCGCTTGGACATGGAGCCACTACCGATGGCCAGGCTGTGTCGCCTTGCTCATCGTTGCATCAATCTTAGGATTCATCTTTGGCGTGATCGCCCAAAGGCAGCTACGCGTTTAGACAAGCCTTTATCCAACTCCGCCTGCGTGACGCGGATAGCTTGCCTGTTCCCGATCACGGCGATCACCCGATCACGCGCGATCACCCGATTGCTCGCACCACATATCACCTTCGCCGGAGAGTCACAGGTTATTCAATCCGGGCAACCGGTGGCGGCGCTGCCTGTTACCTCCGTACTCTTGTTGCCTTCCTGACCGGATGCGAAGATGATCTCGGTTTGAACAACAACTCTCGCTGGAAGGTTTGGGGGAACCAACTGGCGGGGGAAAAAGTTAACCAATTAGTCAGGCCTCGGAGTATCTCCGGGGCCTGCTGTTCTTGATAGGGACTTCACCCGGATACGCACATTTGCAAAAGTAGTCCACCGCAATCTGTTGAGAGCACCGGAAAACCACGCCTTTGCGTCGTCGCCAAAGGGTTGCTCCGCTCCATTCATCTTGAAAACGAACTTGAGTCCATCGGGGGATGGAGTCACCCTGACTTGACGTCGAGTGTCCCCGTTGACCTCGCTGAAATCTAGATAGCCTCCAGGAGAGATGCTTTCGACGGCCCCACTTTCGTTGAATGCGACCTTGCCTTCCGAGCGCAGATCCACGCGACACTTCTGCTTTGGCCAATTAACAGTCCAATGCTGGTGATTGTCTTGCTTATCGATTGTCACTTCACCGGCATGGCCAGCGCCGGCTAAGCACGTTGTATCTCCCCCGGAGCCAGAAGCACCTTCGGGCGAGGCGGCGATTTGATCACTCTGCGCCGCGACCTCTGGCCCTGTAGAGGCGGCTTGCGCCTTGCTCACTTCCAACGCGGCCAAGTTCGCGCGGAGTGCAGCAACCTGACCAGCCTTCGAAGCTGCTATTGCTGCAATCGCCCCTTTTTCTGCACGGATCCTGGCGATCTCTGTCACTTTCACCAACGCAGTCGTGCTTGCTTTTGCTTCGATCGTTGCCCGCAGCGCCTTTATCTCGGCCAGCTTTACGTCCTCTTGCGCACGAATCGCGACTACCTTTGCCCTTACCGCAGCCAGAGCAGCAGCTTTCGGAGCATCGGAGTCAGACGTGGGAGACTCTGGTGCAGTCGGCTTGGCTGGCGCCACAGGAGCAACATGAGGAATAGGCACGGCCTTGGGATGTGGAGCAGCCTGAGGAGGAATCGCAGGCGCTTTAGGCAATGCTGGAGCGGGAGACACAGCCTGCGGCGGAGCGGGCAGCGCAGGCGGTGCAGCCAAAGCTGGAGCATCTTGTACCCCTCCGCTTGCACCACCAGGGACTCCTCCTGTTACCCCACCCTCAACTCCGCCAGGAATGCCATCTACCGGAGGGGGCGTTGGTGGTGCAGATGGGGCTGGTGGCTGCGGTGGTTCCGGCGGTTGCTCCTCAGTTGTGCCGGTTGCGGAGCGCGCGCTTGGCGCTGGCTTTACTTCTGGGTGTGGCTTCGACTTCTTTTGCTGCGGGGCAGCCGTCTGGATGGCTGCCAACGGCAACACCACGCACATTGTCAGTAAAACAAGGATCAAGGTAGTGAATTGCGAGATCGATCCCCGGCGCTGAGCCGGATTGAGCAATGCCATAACACGTCCCTCCAATTCCGAACGCCTGGCCATGGCCAGGGCTGAGATGAATGCTGGTTGGCGCAATGAAGAAGCAATTTCCAGTAATTCATGCGCGTATTCCGACGGCTTCGTTCCGGCCGCCAGCACATAATCGTCACAGGCTTGCTCTCGCTCCGCCCGCATGGCTTTCACCGTAAGCCACACCAAAGGATGGAACCAATACAGCGCCGTAGCTGTATGGCCGATCGCCTGGGCCACCGCATCCAACCGCTTGATATGCGCCAGCTCATGATGCAGGATGGCATCGCGCCGCAGTGGTGACCAGTCGGCGTAATCGGGCGACAAGACGATCTTTGGGCGCCAGGCGCCGCTTGTCAGCGGGATTTCCGTTTCTTCGCTTTCCAGCAACCCAACACGGCGCCGGATACCTAAGCGCCCGGCGATCTCGTGTACGTGTAAAAGCCACCAGGAAGCATCCACAGTGGACGCTGTGCGGATGAGCCATGCAAAGCGCATGCGGCCCAGCAGGAGCCGAAGCGCAGCTAATCCAATTCCAAGTAGCCAGATCAGCATGAGCGTCTTCGGCCAGTTCGCGACAACTCCGGAAGCACGCTGATAATTTGCAGTCGGTGCTTTCACGCTGGTGCTGTTTCCTGGTAATACCAGTTCCCTGCTGCGAACACGCGATTCCGAAACAACCGCCGGCTCAGCAGGTGTCTCAATAAGTTCAGAGGATGGGTTTTCAGCTCCCCTGAATTGAGCAAGGCCTTCCCAATGCCAGGCTGGCAACACGTAGCCAAGCACAGGAAGCAGCAATACCGATCCCAGGATGCAAACCCGCATCGTGTGCCGTAACGCAGCGGATCGGTTTTTCAGCAGCAATCCGGCAACCCATCCCACACCGAGCAGGATTGTTGCTTTAATTACCGTATCAACCAGTGAGGGCAAATAAGATGCGATCGTCATCGTCCCTCCTCCTGTGCTTTCTTGATCAATTGAGAGAGATATTGCCGATCCTTGGCGGAAAGCTTTGTGTCCGAGATTTCGAGCAATGCCAGCACTGCTTGTTCCGGCGAGCCGCCAAAGAACGTCTTGACTACATGCTTGAGAGCCGAGGTACGCACTTGCCGGGGGTCTTGCCTGGGAAGATATAGATATTTAAGCCCATGCTGTTCATGGCGCAGATAGCCCTTGTCTTCCAGCAGGCCAAGCATCCCCCGGACTGCCGAATAGCTGGGAGGATCGGGAAGATCCTCTCGCACCTCCGCCACCGACGCCTTGCCACGCCGGTATACAACATCCATGATCTGCCGCTCGCGGCGTCCCAGTTGAAAGTGTTTTTCGTTGTCCATCGCTCTCCTGCTAGCCTACTAGCACATGCTAATGCATTAGCATCAATTGTCAAGAACTTTATTGAGCCACACAATAAAGCAGATTATTCGTGCCAGTGCGCCAAGCGCTCGGGTAGCACCTGGAGTTGGATATCAAAAAGGCTTTAGCCACTGAACGTGTCAGGGCACAGCCTGTCCTGAGGTTTTGCCGAAGGAAGTTACTCGTGCCCTGATGCAAACCATGCCCCGTTCGTACCTGCCATGAACCCATTCTGGCATTGCATTCATTATGCAGAGGTCAATCATTGGCACAAGGCGCTTGTAGAGGCAAAAAACGCAGCGGCTTTAGCCCAATGTCACTTACTTTTGTGTCCTTAACCAGTTAGAAAAAATCGTCATCCCGTCCCGACGCGAAGCGACGGAAGGTGGAGCGCCTGGCTATTAATAAAGGCTGCTGCTAAACCACCACGAGACAAACCCTTCACAATGCCATACACTTTTGGGTCAGAATTGCCAGCTATCTCGTGAGGTATCCCATGTCCAAAAAACTACTTCTCCTGCTCATCACCTTGTTATTCATAACCGCTGCGATGGCCCAGCAAAAGCGTCCCGGCCTGAGCGTGGAAGACATTTTTAACCTTCAGTCGGTTAGTGATCCCCAAATCTCTCCTGACGGACAACGCATCGTTTATGTTCGCGGCTTCGCCGACATCATGACCGACCGGCGCTGCTCCAACTTGTGGATAATCAACGCCGACGGCAGCAACAATCGTCCTTTGACCAGCGGGGTGCACAACGATAACAATCCGCGCTGGTCGCCGGATGGGACGCGCGTTGCATACGTCTCCGACGACGACGGCCACGCCCAGATTTATGTTCGCTGGATGGATAGCGGCCAGACAGCACGCATCACGAGCCTGCAAGCCGGACCCTCAAGAATCGAGTGGTCGCCGGATGGCAAGGAAATCTCGTTTGCCAGCTTCGTTCCAGCCGAGCCGGTCCGCCTGATGCAGATGCCGAAAGCGCCTACGGGCGCTAAATGGGCCGAGCAGCCTGTCATCTACGACAAGTCTGTCTACCGCTTCAATGCCGCTGGCTATCTCAAGCCGGGCTATACCCATGTCTTCGTTGTATCTGCCGAAGGCGGCACTCCTCGCCAGATCACCAGTGGTAATTTTCATTTTGGCGGCCCGGGCGTCAATGCCAGCACCGCAAGCTGGTCACCCGATTCCAAATTCCTGTTGGTTTCGGCGAACCGCCATGATGATTATGAGTACAACCCTGCCGACACTGAGGTATACCGCTTTTCTCTAGAAGATGGTTCAGTCAAGGCCCTCACCGACCGCCGCGGCCCCGATAGCTCACCGGTGATTTCGCCTGATGGCAAGCACATCGCCTACGTCGGCTATGACGACAAGTTCCAGGGATACCAGGTCGTGCGTCTCTACCTCATGAACAGTGATGGCAGCGGATCGCACGAAATTTCTTCCAAACTGGATCGCGATGCTCGCGATTTGGTCTGGGCTTCCGACAGCAGCGGTGTCTATTTCGCTTACGATGATCAAGGCGATACCAAACTGGCATTTTATTCAGTGACCGGCCAGCTCAAACAGCTTGCCAGCCATGTAACCAATGGAGGCAATCCGTTCAGCGTCTCCCACAATGGAACCATTGCCATGATTTACACCGTGCCTGAACATCCAGGTGAAATCGCGGTGATGGGCGCCAATCATGCCGGAGCCAAAGTCATAACCGATGTAAACCATGACCTGCTGGCGCAGCGGCGGCTGGGCAAGGTAGAAGAAATCTGGTTCAACTCATCTGTCGATAACCGGAAAATTCAGGGCTGGGTAATGACTCCTCCGGATTTTGATCCTGGAAAGAAATATCCGCTGGTGCTCGAGATCCATGGCGGACCATTTGCCAATTATGGCGATCGCTTTGACCTGGAAAAACAGCTCATGGCGGCCCATGGATATGTGGTGGTCTTCATCAACCCGCGCGGCAGCACCAGCTACGGTGAAACCTTCGGCAACCTTATTCACCATGCCTATCCGGGCGACGACTTTTTCGACCTGAACTCGGCGGTGGATGCCGTGATTGCCAAAGGCTACATCGATCCAGACAATGTGTTTGTTACCGGCGGCAGCGGCGGCGGTGTGCTTACTTGCTGGATGATCGGGCGCAGCAACCGTTTCAAGGCCGCAGCCTCGCTTTATCCGGTGATCGACTGGTTCAGCTTTGCCCTGACTGCAGACATTCCAATTCTGGTTACTAAATATTGGTTCCCTGGAAATCCGTGGGAATATCCTGATCAATATGCCAAGCGCTCCGTAATCTCCCTGGTCAAAAACGTGAAGACGCCAACCCTGTTGATGACCGGTGAAGCTGACTATCGAACGCCCATCTCGCAAGCCGAAGAGTATTACGAAGCCTTGAAACTTCAGCATGTCGAGACCGTCCTGGTACGAGTGCCTGACGAGCCTCACGGTATCGCCCAGCGCCCCAGCCACCACATGGCCAAGCTACTGTTGATCATGGGATGGTTCGACAAGCACCGGGGCGACGGTAGCCACGAAGGGCCAGTGAATAAGACTGCCGGAAATTAGGAGAACCAGCAGAAAGAACTTTTGCCGCTGATTCGCGTTGATCAATTGTTGACCACAATCACGCGTTGATCAGCGAGATCAGCGGCAAAAACTTTGCCTATGCCTATCCGAAATGTACTCCCTTGTCCTCCGGCCCGGCCAGAATCACCAGTCCACCCACGATCATTACGACGAGCATGGAATAAGTAAGGGCTTGTGAATAGGTAAATTTCTCGCCCACGGTGGCCTCCAGCCAACTGATGCCCGCGGAACACAGGGCGCCGATCTGGTAGGCGAAACCGGGGAAAAACCCACGCGATGCGCCTGGCGAGAGTTCATTCATGTGGGCTGGAACAACACCCCAGGCACCCTGAATCATAAACTGCATCAGAAATGCCCCAACAAAGGCAAGCGGTAAGGTGTGAACTTTGACCCACAGAGGAATTAAACACGCTGCCAAGGTGACGGCCAGGACCATCGCCCGCCGGCGGCCAATGTGATCGGAGATCTTTCCTACGATGATCCCACCGATGATCGCGCCTACCATGGAGAAAATGGTGATCAGAGACGACCACTTCACTGGATCCAGCTTAAGCTCAGGCAGCAACTCTTTCTTGAGAAACGTTGGATACATATCCTGTGTGCCGTGAGCAATGGCTACCATCATGGTCAGCAGGACAGCCAGGTAGATGAATCGCCGCCAACTACCAAGAATTGCCCTGCCATAACCGCTCCAATCGGTGCGCGAACGGTGCCATGCCTCCGGCTCTTTGACCTTAGCGCGGACAAAGAGCGAGAGCAACGCAGGCAATCCACCCACAAAGAATATGTAACGCCAGCCATGCCCCGGATGGGCGTGCTCGAAATAGGGGTAAATGAGGAAATAGGCGCCAGCGGCCAACATGTACCCAAAGGCATAACCTTCCTGCAACAGACCAGAGAGGATGCCGCGCCACTTCGCCGGTACAGATTCCAATGCCAGTGAAGCACCAACACCCCACTCGCCGCCCATTCCGATACCAAACAGCAATCGCAGTATGAAAAACGTGGTGTAGTTGGGCGCCAGTCCCGAGGCCACTTCGACCACGGAGAAAAAAACAATGTTCAGCATCAAGGGCAAGCGACGGCCAAAACGGTCCGCCATCATGCCAAAAAGAATTGCCCCCACGGGACGCATCCAAAGAGTCGCGCTGAGCGCCAGCGCCATCTGCGGACGAGTACGGTGAAAATCCTTCGCCACCACATCCAACAGCATGACCAGGATGAAGAAATCAAAAGCATCAAATGTCCAACCCAGGAAACCCGAAAGAACAGCATTACGCCGGTTGGCGCGCTCTTCCTTGGTAAGTACAGGTGGCGCTACAGCAGCATTCAAAGACGAGGCACTCATGTATTAGACCTCTGCTTGATACACAATGGAGGGACATTGTATGGATTGACGGGAAATAAGCAATGAGAATTTATTAATTTCTAATTTCTAATTTGATAATTTCTAATTTGAAAACCTTGCCTATCTACTGGAACTTGCCTGCGGAAGCTTGCTTTCTCCGCGATCAGTTCGGTGGGCTTTTGGGTTCAAATTAGAAATTAAAAATTGGAAATTAGAAATTAGAAGTCCCCTGCGCCAGTGCGGCCGCCAGTTCATCCGGCTTGAATCCAAAAGGACCTGCTTTGCTTTTATATGCGATCTTCCCTGCTGAGTTGATCAAATAGATTCGGTCAGGCCACCCTGTGTAAGCGCGCTCGGTCGAGTTGCCAAACTCGTCGAGTACTGCCGGGAACTTCAGTCCCAGTCTTCGCACACAGGTGGTCGCGATCTCCACTCGCTCTTCCTGGTTCTTCGGGCTAGCAAACACGACCTGGTCGCGTATATTGCTCTCCATCTGCCATATATCGCTGGGATGGGCCTCGGAAATATAAACGGCCAGGAACGCAACCCGATCGCCGTACTGCTCATACAGCTTGTTGAGGGCAGGCACCTCCCGCCGAAACGGCGGTCAAGT
>DASZFK010000140.1:0-9069 GCA_035939855.1 Candidatus Angelobacter sp. | reverse complement strand
GTAGCCGACGAAATCCAAACTGGCTTCTATCGCACCGGCAGTTTCCTCGCCTGCCAGGATTTAGGTCTCGAACCCGATTACTTATGTCTCTCCAAGGTGCTGGGTGGAGGCTTGGCAAAAATCGGAGCTTTGCTCATCAAGCGGGAGCGCTTTGTAGATGAGTTCTCCTTCAAGCACAGCTCTACCTTTGCTGAAGATGACCGGGGATGTTATCTGGCGCTCAAAGCCATTGAGATTGCCGAGCGTGAACAATTGGGCCAGCGAGCCCTGGAAACTGGCTGCTATCTCCTGGGCCGGTTGCGGGAGCTGCGCGACCGTTTCCCCGACATTATTAAAGATGTTCGCGGTCGGGGATTGATGGTTGGCCTGGAATTGCAAGATATCTCCGACTCACCCTCCAATGCGTTGCGCATGCTCTCTCAGCAGGAGTACCTGGGCTACCTGGCGGCTGCTTATCTTCTCAATGTCCATTGCATTCGTGTAGGCCCCACGCTGAGCCAGCGCTTTACTCTTCGGGTCCAGCCCTCGGCTTATATTTCACGCGATGAAATTGATCGCTTTGTCGATGCTTTGAATACGTTTTGTGAGGCTTTGCGGGCTGCCGATGTAGCTCACCTTACCAGTTACCAGGTTGGCTGCCAGCCGGGGCCGATTGTCGACTTTAGCGGCTCTCGCGCCAGTCGCCGCGAAGTTCCCCGCACCCCGAAGCGGGTAGCGTTCATAGGCCATTTGCTGCAGCCGGAACATGCGATTTTGTGGGATCCGTCGCTGGTCTCCGTCCGGCACAAGTTGATGGAGTTCATGGAGAAACCCTCCCAAATCCTGATGGGCACAATCTTTGACCAGCTCAATGTGCAGTCCATTACGGGAGAAGAAGTCCATTTGACCTACATCGGCCTCGATCTCACTCCCAAGCAGATTATGGCGGGGATTTATGCCCGCGACACTCAATGGATGATGGATAAGATCGAAGATGCCGTGATGCAGGCCCGCGACTATGGATGCCAGATTGTCGGCTTGGGCGCCTACACCTCGATTTTGTCCGGCAATTGCAAGCGCATCACCACGGACGGAATTATCCTTACTTCCGGCAATTCCTTGACCGTGGGTATGGCCATGGAAGCCATGAAACAGGCCGCGCACTCTTCGGGCATCGATATTCGCCGATCAAGCCTGGCTGTGCTTGGGGCCACCGGCAACATCGGTGCGACTCTCGCGTTGATGATGGCGCCCGAGGTTGAATCGGTCTTGCTGCTGGTGCGAGATGAGCAGTCCCCGCGGGTCAAGAGCATGGTGGAAGAGATCGGACAGGTGGCACGCAATCTTGTCGTCACCAGTGATCTGCATGAGTTGCGGAAATGCAATTTGATCGCCGCTGCTTCCAACAGCCCTGAACCGTTGATTTACCCTCAGCACCTGTCATCGGAGCCTACCATCGTCTGTGATATTGCGGTTCCGGCAGATGTCGCCCCGGAAGTCTGCTTGCAATGTCCGCAGGCTACCGTGCTGCGCGGTGGATTGATCAAGTTACCGCGAAACGACGATTTCCTAATCGCCGGCCTCGACCTTGAACCAGGCTACGTCTTCGCCTGCATGGGAGAAACCCTTCTGATGGGCCTTGAAGGGGTTACCACCTCGATCTCTTTTGGTTCCATCAAGCCCGAGGGTGTCGATTGGGCCCTTCAAGCCGCACGGAAGCATGGCTTCGCCCTGGGCAAGCTTGAACTCGCGGCGAATTCCGACGAGATAAGAGAGATGAAGGTGGCCCATGCCTGAGCGGCTCCAAGAATCGCTTGGGATCGCCACTCAGCCCCGCCGCCTGCCGGAGTGGCAAACCTTTGTGGAGGTGCTTCGGCATCGGGCTTCGACCCAGCCTGAACAGGATGCCTACCTCTTCCTGCGAGAGCGCTCCAGCGAAGACCAAAACTTCCACCACATTTCTTATGCTTCTCTCGACCAGCAATCCCGGTCGATCGCTGCAGCTTTGCAGATGGCCGGCTGCTCTCCCGGCGAAAAGGTGTTGCTCTTGCATCAGCCTGGAGCTGACTTTGTGACTGCATTCTATGGCTGCCTGTATGCGGGCGCTGTGGCTGTCACAACGTATCTGGGTCATCGGGGGCGATTAAAGCAGGGACTGCCTAAGATTGTAGAACTCCTCAAAGATGCCGGGTGCAACTTCATTTTGACAACTGCGGATGCCGCCCCGGTATTTACAGCCGCCTGGCAGGAAATGATCGGCGGAAACCAGCCCCAACTGATTTCTACAGATGATATTTCCCCTGCCGGCGCAGATGCATGGCAGCCCCCGGCCATTCATCGGGAATCGCTGGCCCTGCTACAATACACGTCTGGATCAACGAGCCGGCCCCGCGGCGTGATGATCACCCACAGTAACCTGCTGCACAATTCGATCCAGATTCATCGTGGTTTTGGCGTCGACTCTTCTTCTGTGGGCATCTCATGGCTTCCTCCCTATCACGATATGGGATTGATTGGCGGGGTCCTGCAGCCGATCTTTGGAGGCTTCCCCACTGCCCTCCTTCCCCCGTTTGCGTTTTTGCAGCAGCCACTATGCTGGCTGCAAACCATTACCAAGATTCGCGCAACCATCACCGGCGGGCCAAATTTTGCTTACGAACTTTGTCTTAAGAAAATTACTCCTGAGCAGCGTGCCGGCCTCGACCTTAGCAGTTGGAAGATCGCCTTTAACGGTGCTGAACCGGTTCGCGCCGACACCATGAAGCGCTTCACGGCAACTTTTGCGCCCTGTGGGTTTAACAACAAGGCATTCTATCCCTGCTATGGATTAGCAGAGGCGACGTTATATGTAACTGGCGGCCAGCTAGGCGCTGGACCCAAAGTGCTGCATCTCGACCGAAAGGCCTTGGAACAAGATACCGCGGTGCTGGCCAGAGCACGATCCAAAGAGTCTAAAGCTATTGTGGGCTGCGGAACGACTCAGGGGGACCACAAAATTCTGATTGTGAATCCTGAGACCCGATCCATAAGCCCTGAGGGATGCATCGGCGAAATCTGGGTTTGGGGTCCAAGCGTGTCTTCCGGTTATTGGAATCGTCCCGATGAAACCTTTAAGACCTTTGGCGCTTATACTGCCGACACTGGCGAGGGACCATTTTTGCGCACCGGGGACCTGGGATTTTTCCATCACGGCGAACTATTTGTTACGGGCCGGCTCAAAGAGATTGTTATCATCAATGGTCGAAATCTTTACCCTCATGACTTGGAAATCGCCGCCCAAGCCAGCCATCCCGGGCTTCAACCCGGTTCAGGCGCGATATTCTCTGTAGAATATGAGGGTCAAGAGCGGCTGGTGATCGCACAGGAGGTCCAACGCGAAGCTTTGCGCACTGATCCCCAACAGATGGTTTCGGCTATCCGGCAGGCCGTAGTACGCGAGTTTGATGTGCAGGCTTATGCGATTGCCCTGCTGAAGCCGGGGCAGGTTCCCAAGACCTCGAGTGGTAAGATTCGAAGGGCACTGTGCAAGAGTGCTCTCATGTCACGCTCGCTTGAGACCATCCATCTTCATCCCGCACCCGACAGCTCATTTTGGAGGAACGATGCAACCGCTTGTGAAAGAACTTGAGGGAATGGAGCCGTCAGCCGCCCCTCCGTCTCGCGGCGTTCGTCCACTGAATGACAGGGCACGACGGATCGAGCGGCGCGTCACCTTGACGACCGTCCTGATCCCCTATATCGGGCTTGGAGGAGGAATCATCCTATTCTGGAATCGCGGCGTCAACTGGCTTGACCTGATCGTATTTGGGATCATGTACATGATCACCGTGCTTGGTATCGGCATGGGTTTCCATCGGCTCATCGCCCACCGGTCGTTTCAGGCCGTTCCTTTTGTCAGGACTGCATTGATCATCGCCGGCTCCATGGCTGCCCAGGGACCTGTGATTTTTTGGACGGCGATTCATCGCCGCCATCATTCCTACAGCGATCGTGACGGCGATCCCCACTCGCCTCATTTATATGGTTCCGGGATCGGAGCGGTGGCCCGCGGATTGTGGCATTCGCACATGGGATGGCTTTTCCATCATGAACTGACGGACTGGGGAACCTATGTCCGTGATTTGTTGCAGGACCGGAAAATTTTCAAGCTGAACCGTTTATATTTCGTCTGGATCGGGCTGGGCCTGGTCCTTCCGGCGGCAGCCGAAGGCATGATCACCAGAAGTTGGCTAGGCGTTGGACGCGGCTTTGTCTGGGGCGGCCTGATCCGGATCTTGATTGTCCACCACTCCACTTGGAGCATCAACTCAATTTGTCATGTTTTTGGCAGCCGTCCTTACCAACTGAAAGACCGAAGCACCAACAATGCCTTGCTCGCCCTTCCTACCTTCGGGGAGTCCTGGCATAACAACCACCATGCATTTCCCAGCTCTGCGATGCATGGACTGGAATGGTGGCAGGTTGACATTACTGGTTCCATGATTCGCCTCTTGGAGAAGCTAGGTTTGGTCTCGGCTGTTAAAATTGCGAAGAAGAAGCAGCAACCAGACTTCCACGAAAAGCCGGCATAGGAGATCAACAAAAGGCCCGATGGCGAAAAAGAAAAAAGTAACACCCATTTCCGGACCCCCAACTGAAGAAGCCATTCGTACCTGGCTGGTGGAAAATATCGCCAGCGTAGTCAACATGGACCCCGGCAAAATCGACATTCACCAGACCTTCGACAACTATGGGCTGGATTCGCTCCAGGCAGTATCTCTTTCCGGCGACCTGGAAAACTGGCTCAGCACCGAAATCTCCCCCACGGTAGTGTGGGACTATCCCACCGTCGAACTGCTGGCCCAGCATCTGTGTAAGACGTATGTGAAGCAGGAGACAAGCTCGTAGCCGTTATGCAGGCGATAACGAGGATTTTTATTCTCGTTTTGATGCAGGCAGTTCCATTCTCGCCGAGAATTTGGTAAATGAGTAATTTGGTAAATGGGTAATTGAAAAGCAAAGGCAAAATCTTCAGAGTGCCAGGAATATCAAGGGCGAAGCCCTTGGCTAGTTAGCTGTTAGCCATTAGTTTTTAGCTAGCCGTTTCGGTTTTTGGATTTTCAATTACCCATTTACCAAATTACCCATTTACCCAATCCAAAATATGCCTTCACTAACAAATAAGAACGTAGTCCTCATCGCTGGTGCTTCCTCCGGAATAGGAAAGATCTGCGGCGAATATCTTTCCGGCAAAGGGATGACTGTCTACGGCGCCAGCCGAAGTCTTCAGCCCAACAACGGGACTGCGTTTGCCGCCTTGCAGATGGATGTGACCGACGACAAGTCCGTGCAGCAATGCGTGCAGAAGATACAGCAGGAACAGGGCCGTCTGGATGTCGTGATCAACTGCGCCGGTTATGGGATCGCCGGGGCCGTGGAGGAAACTTCTCCTGAAGAAGCGATGGCGCAGTTTGACACGAACTTTTTCGGCGTCCATCGTGTATGCCGGGCCGTGCTTCCGATCATGCGCCAACAGCGGTCTGGAACCATCATCAACATCAGTTCGATCGCCGGGCTGCTGGCTGTCCCATTTCAGGCCTTTTACAGCGCCAGCAAGTTTGCCATGGAAGGCATGACCGAGGCCCTGCGGATGGAGGTCCGTTCTTTTGGCATACGCGTGGTGCTCATCGAGCCAGGTGACTTCAAGACCGATTTTCCGGCCAACCGAAAAAACAGCGCCGCTTCCCAGCAGAGCGACGTTTATCGTGAGTCGCTTGACCGCTGTGTTGGAGTGATGCGAGAGGAGGAGCAACTCGGAAAAGTGCCATATCCAGTCGCCAAACTGGTAGAGCGAATTATCCATTCGCCTTCTCCCCGGCTGCGTTACACCGTTGGCCCCTTCGGAGAACGGCTTGGTCCCATACTGAAGAGCGTGCTTCCTTACCGCTTATACGAACTGCTCTTCATGAAGCACTACAAGCTCGCATGACATCAAAAACCAAAACCTTACCACCCTTCGCTTCGCTCGAGGGCAGGCTCCGGCACGAAGACACGGAGAAGACCAAAATCAACCGCAGAGTAGGCAGAAAACCCCAGCGATCTTCTTTGTCGCTAAAAAAATGACTTCTCCCGCAATCTCTCAATCCGCCGCCACCGTGGACAAACGAAAAAACCTGGCTGGGCCGCGGGGAATCTGGCCCATCGACAAGCTCTTTATCAGCTACGGGGCGATCACCGGGCTGCTTCTGGCTTTAGGCGTTAAAAACCATCCATCTGCCTGGATGTTCGTGTTGGGACATGCTGTGGCCATCGTTCTTATTCTGGTTCTGAGCCGCTACTCATCCTGGCTGGTTTTGTTTGTTCGACATTGGTATGCGCTCTTCTATGTGCCGATTTGCTACAAGGAAGTTCCTTACATCATTTCCGGACTGAAGCTTCCTGCTGTCGATACGCTTCTGGCGCGGTGGGACCTGGCGATGTGGAAGACCGATCCCGTCTTCTGGCCCGATGCGCTGCAAAACCCGCTTCTTACGGAATTCCTGCAATTCGTGTATTTCATGTTCATTCCTTCGGTGGTGATCCTGGGCCTGCTCTATTGGTATCAAAGGCCGAGCCGGGAATTTCGCTATTGCACGTTTTTGGTGGCCGCAACCTTCTTGTTCTCTTATCTTGGATACGTCCTTGTTCCGGCCCGCGGGCCTCGCTTTATGGACTACGCCGCCCACCATCCGGCTTTGCACGGCTTGTGGTTCTTCCACTTCTTTCAAGGCTCCCTGGATTCGCTTGAGGGAGTGCAATACGACTGCTTCCCCAGCGGGCATGTCGCAGTCATGATTGTCTGTGCCTACGCGGCACGGAAGCTTTCATCGCCTGTTTTCTTAGGCTTCTCCATTTTTGCCGCGCTGATCGCCTTTTCCACCATTTATCTTCGCTACCACTACATGATCGATGTCCTGGCAGGAGCGCTTATGGCCATTCTTTTCATCATGTTAGGCCCGAGGGTCTACCGGATGTTGGGAGACAAGCCTTTAGCCTTTAGCCCTTAGCTCTTGGCCGGACTTGTCTGGTGATGTATCAATCTGCCGCTACATAGGTTCTAGCTCCTGGGCATGTTCATTAGAGCTAACCTCTCGACGCGTACTTCGGCTTCACCTCAGCACAGGCTCTACTGCGCTTGGTTCATCGTTCGCCCAACTGGCATCATTACCCTTAAATGAACAGTATTGGGCTTAGCGGTTTTCAGGCGGATTTGCCTGGTGATGTTGCCGGGGTGGTGATCTGTCTGGCGACGTGTTCTACCGACATTAACGCGCCCTCCTGCCAGGCCGAAAGCGGAGAGACTTGATCTCCAATTACGTAAAAACGGCGATCGGGCTGCAAGAGTCGTAAGTAGGCTTTGCGGGCTTCGGTTCTATCCTGGCCCAAACCAGGAAAGCCTCCAAGCTGGGTGGGGATGTTGTGCCACGCAATCGAGACACCCAGTTTGGGCGGCACAATAGCATCGTCGGCGAATTCAGGATGCAGCTTGCCGGCCATGGCGCGCGCGACTGAGATGCGCTGGGCACAGCTCATCTTTCCAAACTCCACCGCATCATTGCCGGCAATATAAGCGCCCAGCAGCACTCCGGATTTTTGGAAGAAACCATGTGAGGGATACCAAATCTCCCGAATAATCTCATCGGTCAGGCTTAGACCACCGAAGATCTGGTATTTGTCCGATTCCCAAAAACGTTGGTTAGCCTGCCAGCCCACTTTGCAGACGGGAGTGAAACGCCCGCAGTTGACGGCTTTCTTGAAATCTTCTTCGAAGTTCGCCGGGATTTTCTGCAGCACCGGCAAAGGAATATTGGAAAGACAATAATCGGCCCGCTTCAAGGACTCGTGCCCTTTCCGCCCCGGCCTGGGGTCGCGGCAGGTGACTTCTACGCCATCATCCAACAAACGGATGTTCGATACCTCGCAGTTGTATTGGATGAGATGGCCGACCTTGCGCTTGAAGCCCTCGACAATCTTATCCATGCCGCCGATGGGCTGAAAGAGTGTCGGTTGATAGTCATAGTTATCTTCACTGTAGAAACGATGCCGCCAGAACTGGGAGCGCAAGAGGTCCGTCAGAGGCAAGCGAGTGCGGGGTTCGCATAGATCGGTGACCGTTGCGGGATCTTCACAGAGAGAATTTCTCGTTGGGCAGTAAGAACCGGGCGCACACGGTTTACCGGCCTGCAAGTCTCCGAACAGTGTGAGCAAAGCCAGCAATTTTTCTTTGTCGGCGGCATCCAGTTCCTGGTCAAGGTTTCCCTGCGTTACCGCCTTTGAGAGAAGTTCGCTGATGTAGGCATCGGCGTCGTTACTGATGCGCCGTCTCACCTGAGGCTGTCCGCCAAATGCGCCCTTCAAATGAAAGAGGTTGGCAGTGGTCTGGATGACATAGATTTCCAGAGGCACCCTCAGTTCGGCGCAGTAATGCAACATGCGGCGGTGGTGATATGGAATTCTGCCAGGACCAAAGTTGATGTAGTGCCCATCATCGAATTCACATTTCTGCTCGGTGTTTCCATTCTCATCGCTTTTTTCTGCGATGACGGTGCCGCGGCGCGCGGTAAAATTGCGGCCACCTGCGTGGCCTTGGGCTTCGAGCACCTGGCATTTGAATCCCGCACGCATCAACTCGTAAGCCGCAGCCAGCCCGGCAATACCGGAACCTAAGATGAGGACCGTCTTCCCTCGTCCGGAACCTTGAGGCAGGTCGAGAGGCCCGGCCCAAGGCGTCGACTCAGGGATGAGTTCCATGGCAGTAAGCGCGCGGTAGACTGCGGAGGCCCCGCCAGCATAGCCCACGGCTTCTAGAAATCGTCGTCGAGTCCAGGTATTGTCTGCAGTCATGGGTATCTCGGGGAGCGCTCAGCGGTCAGCACTTAGCATTCAGCCCGCGAACAGGTCGGGCTTACGATTACATTCTCGTGGGCATGGTTAGATTCTTACCCCGAAATTGTTGGACAAAACGAGTCTAACAAAGTTCAAGCAGCCTCCAGGAGTTGAATGATTCGGCCAATGGAATCATCGGCTTTGTGATAGGCAGACTCCAGCTTACTTTTGGGTTGGGAACCGGAG
>DASZFK010000139.1:0-6196 GCA_035939855.1 Candidatus Angelobacter sp. | reverse complement strand
GTCGCCCGCTGCGCGGGCTTTGGGTTTGCTTAAACAGTGCACCCACAGCTTGCGCTGTGGGCTACGTGTATGATCGCCCGCTGCGCGGGCTCAGCGCGAAGGCGCTCCCGCGACTTGCTACGCCCCTATTGTTTATCTCCTGCTTAGAAAGGTAGAAACTCCAGAGAAAGCCACTTTGTGACTTTCTACCGATTGCCTTTCTCGAAAACTCCAGTAAGATAACTGTGGTTTAGGCCATGAAAGAATTCTACATTTGTGACGCCGGAAAATTCGAGAACCAGGTCATCACCTCTTCGTTTGTCGTTGCCACCAAACAGATCAAGCCGAAGAAGAGCGGTGAGCTTTACCTGGCGCTCACGGTCGCCGACCGCACCGGCCAGATTGAAGCCAAGATGTGGGACAACGTGAACGATCACCTCGGCGCGTTTGACCAGGATGACTTTGTCAAGATTCGCGGCCTGCTGAATAAGTTCAATGGCCGGTTCCAGCTCACCATCCACAAAGTGCGCTGCATGGCAGATTCGGAAGTCGACTTCGACGATTACCTGCCCCGGACCACCAAAAACATCGATGAACTTTGGCGGACGATGGGCGAGTATGTGGAAAATTTTCGCAATCCTCATCTCCAGGCCCTGGTGCAGGCCTTTATGTCGGATCCGCAGATCGAACGCGCCTACAAGAACGCCCCGGCTGCCAAGACGCTCCATCATGCTTACATCGGGGGCCTTCTGGACCATGTCGTCTCTTTATTTCGCCTCTGCGATCTCGCCTGCCGCAACTACCCGGAGATGATCGATCGTGACCTGCTCATGACCGGCGCGTTTCTTCACGACATCGGCAAGATCCATGAATTGAGCTTCGCCCGGTCGTTTAGCTATACCACGCGCGGGCAACTGTTGGGGCACATGATCATCGAGCTGGAAATGTTGCAGGAAAAAATCGCCAAGGTGCCCGGATTTCCCGGCCAGTACAAGACCCTGCTCGAGCATCTGATCATCAGCCATCATGGAAAGTATGAGTTTGGCAGCCCCAAGATGCCGATGTTTCCCGAAGCCCTCATGCTCCACTATCTCGATGACCTGGACTCCAAGATGGAAGCCATGCGCGCCCACTTTGAGCGTGAGCCAGGTTTTGAATGGACAAGTTACAACGGAAGCCTGGAACGCCCGCTGCTCAATACTAAAAGATTCCTATTCCCGGAACCGGCAAAAGAACAGAGCAGCTCTCAAGGAAACTCCAGTGCCGCCGCTGCGGCATCGGGAGACGAACCAAGTCAATTGCCATAATTGCCATAAATGCCATAATTGCCATAATTGAGTAAAGGCCGTATCTTTTCGATTTTGGCAATTATGGCAATCTTGGCAATTATGGCAATTTGGTAGAGAATCAATGCGTCAAGGAGGGGGTAGCTGTGAAATCTCCACGTTTGCTTTTTGTTTTGATGTTCTTCGCGTTGGCCTTTCTGATGGCTTGCGGCGAAAAATCCAATCCACCGGCCACCACAACCAACAATGCAAATCCGAGCGGTGCGGGGACAGGCGCACCCGAAAGCAAAGATAAAGAAAAAAGATCTGCCGCTGAAGTTACGGTCATACCTTCCGGCACTGTGATTGTGGTGCGGTTAGGAGAGAGCCTTAGCTCGAAGAGCAGCCAGGCTGGGCAAAGTTTCTCCGCTACTGTAGCGCAGCCCGTCAGCGTGGATGGAAAGACGGTCATCGAGGAAGGGGCGGCCGCTCGCGGTACCGTCGTGGATGCCAAAGGCCTGGGCCATTTCAAAGGCGGCGCACGCCTTCAAGTCCGGCTTGATTCAGTTACGATTCACGGCAAAGAGCAGCAGATCGAGACCACTTCCGTGGCCCGCTCGCTCAAGGGCAAAGGCAAGAGATCCGTTGGATTCATTGGAGGCGGCGCAGGAGCCGGCGCTCTGATTGGCGCACTGGCCGGTGGTGGTAAAGGTGCTGCAATCGGCGCAGCCGCAGGCGCTGGAGCAGGAACAGCAGGGGCTGCATTCACCGGCAACAAAGATATTGTCCTGCCGGCGGAGACCGCGCTTACATTCCGGCTGACCCAAGCGGTCGACGTACGCTAAGCTCAATATAGTTCACTTGAGGTGCCTATGGAGGACGATGAACCAGCCCCGGAAGGGGCGGCATAGAGTAGCCCACGGTGAAGCGCAGCGGAACCGTGGGACCCGGGAAGTTTGAACCTGAGCCCCAGAGAGGTGGCATAGATACTTATCTTCGTCGTCCACCAAGCCAATGGATCAAGAAATCGTGGCCAATCGTGCTCTTGCGATTGGCCACAATCTCGTCCGCTTACTCCTTAATCGGCGATATCATGGTCACCTCCACAAGCTGGGCGAGTAGCTCAAGTTTGGCAATGGGAATCTGACCGGTAACCAGTGCAGATCCAGAGCCGGTCTTAACGGTCATACCAGCCTTAGAGAGTTTTTCAGCAATTTCGGCAGTCGCAGCACTGAGTTGAACCTGTACAGCTACGGTTCCAGATCGAGGCAGATTGCATTTGCTTTCAGTTTGAGCAACCGAAGACATCGTGGAGCAGACATAGAGACGCCACAGATCGGGGCTCATTTTCGAGCGCCACACCGCAAACTGCCTTGCTCGGGCCGCGACCCTCTTTTCCTGCGCTTCTCTTGAGCGGCGCTTGGCGGCGTCGATAATACCCTCCGCTTGGCTGTCGTCTACGCTGGGATTCAGCAGCACGCCATCGATTGTATGTGTCACCTGGGCTTTTGCTGTTTCGACCAACGGAGCTTCAGCCTCAACTTCGACCGTTTCAGCCGCGTTCGTTCCGCTTTTCGTAATAACCTTAACAACCGACCCGGCTGATCGTCCATATTCAGGTTTACTTGCGACGCCAGGAACATAGAGGGCCATCTGATCGAGGCCTTGATTCTCTACCATGCCGGCGAACCTTTGCAGTTGGGCTCCGGAGAAGGTATTCGTAACTTGACCTTGGCCCGGTACCGCCAATGGCGAGACATGCTCCGGCAACTCAACCGGCACTTCAATGCGCACCGGTTTGCCATCCTGAACTACGGTCCTGGTTTCGACCGCGACAAAAGAGGTATATTGCGTAGCCAGGCTGTGAGCCAGGCCCACCTGCACAATCTCCGCTTTGTACTTCGACTGACCTTGCTGTATTCCCATCCAGTCCTGTGACATGTAGTCGTCTACTTTTCGTCTTGCCCATATCTTTTCCAAGACTGCATTGCCCGCGTTCTCGGCTCCGAAGTCCACAGCAATTTCACGACGGAATGGTCCTCCTGCTTGTGTTCCGCGTATCACCAGCGTTCCTTTGCCTGCCTTGGCGTAGCGGCCAGTGATAATCACCGGCTTAGCGGAAAACAGATCAGGAATTCGAGTCGGAAGGACCTCAGAAACCGGAAGGCCGTTCCACTCAATTGAGACGTTGATTAATACTGGTGAATGTACACGCTCATAGAACCGGTCGGCAGCCCCTTGGGCTTCGCTGGATTTCGTCACAAATTCCACTTCGCCGCGGCCGGCTTCAGCCATCTTGCTCAACAAGAACCGATTGACCGCAGTGCCAATGCCAAAAGAAAAGACGCGTGCCTCAGGATGCTTTTGCACCTCGGCAACGATTTCAGCGTCGTTTCCGACGTAGCCATCGGTCATGAAGCACACAACTCGCACGGGTTCCACGCCTCCGGCCGGTTTCGGCGACGCTTCACCATCGCCGAGAGCAGCACGAATCGCACCCATCATCTCGGTGCCGCCACTGCCATAAGCGCCATCCAGCACCGTCTTGGCGGCTGCTATGTTCTCCTGGGTGGGTGGCACCGGTTCGGGAAAGAGAATCCTGGTGTCACCGGAGAAGGTAATCAAATTAAATGTCTCTTCGGGGCGCAGGTTGTCCAAAGCCCGGCGGATGGTTTTCTTAGCCATTTCCAAAGGAAATCCATCCATGGAGCCGGAAGTATCGAGGACAAAGATTACCTGCCTGGGGACGGTGGAGCCGTCTAAAACCCGGTCGGGTGGTTGCAGAATAAAGGCAAAGTATCCACCGGAATGATCAGCATGGGTCAGGAGGGCATCGCCGATCCCTTGCCCTGCAACTTTGTATTTGAGAATAAAGTCTTTCTTGGGCAAGACCGTGTCTGCGGCCAGTTGCACATGAAAAGCATCTGCGGCGGTGCGGTCGGCAAGAATCTTGTGCGAGGTTGAATGTATCCCGACGATCGGCACACCCGCTGCCAGGTTGACCTCCATGGAAACATCATGGCCGGCATGAGCATCATCGGTGTGTATACCGGCCACCGGCGGGCTGATGCGGGAAGCATCCTGAACCTGGTTCGTATCCGCCATAGTGCCTCGGGAATCCGAGTCGCCATCGGTCCCGGATCCAAAGGAAACATTTTCTACTTTGGCCCCACGATTCTGCGCAGGTTGGTTTTGCCCCTTGGAAGCGCCCGGGATGTAACGCGGCCCAACCACCAATGGGAATGCGAATTCGTATGTGCCGGCCTCATATTTCAGAAGCTCGATCACCGAAAGGTTGACCTCGACTTTCGAATTGGGCGGAATATTGGCGACCGATTGCGTGAAAATGTTGGGGCGTTCCTGGTCCAATAATGCCGTGGTATGGCCGGCGCTGCGAGCAGCCTCGTAAATCTTGCGGGCTTCTTCACGTTCATGAATTACCGCCCTGATCTCGCGGTCACCGACACGCATGGTCATGCCGTCCACGGCGCTGTCGTGAGGCAACGGAAACACATAGATCGCCTCGACCGCATTGGGAAGCACATTCTCAAATTCCTGGGTTACGGAAATCCGGGCCACGAAGCCGCTGATTTCCGTTTTGACAGAAGTGTGCCGTAGCGGAACAAAGCCAGCGACAGCGCCATTCTTTCCAACAATTTTTAGCTGGGGACCGTTATCGCTCTTCGAACTGGCGGCTGCGAGCGGAAGCACCGCATTGACTCCGCAAAGCGCAGCAAGACTTACTAGACATACGAATACCCGGTTTTTCATACACGCCTCCCCTTGTATGAGGGAAGAACGGAGAAGAATTTGTTCTATGCGAAGTTTTTTTAGAGCAAATGATCATTGCGATCCATCAAACTGACCAGCAATGATTCGAGCATTTGGCTATGAGTTTACGTATTGTTGCAGGCTTTTCGTCGAGAGTTATGGCAAACCGTATCGTCCCGGCTTGAATAAAAAGGGGCTGCATCAGATTGCAGCCCCAGCCATGGAAGAAGAGTTAGTTACGTCCCCTAGTCTTTATCGTTTTTGTCATGTGATTTGTGAGAATGGCTGGCAGAAGCCTTTGCGTTAGCACTGGAGTCAGCCTGGGCCTCAGCGCTGCCGGATTTCCCATGATGATGAGTGTCGGCATTAGCATTCGTGCTGCTATTTGTATCCGCGCTGGCCGAGCTTCCGCCCAAAGAAACACCTAAGTTGGTTTGAGTGTTCAAGCCAACCGCGCTCTGGCTGTTCCCGCTTCCAGCAGAGTTATTCTGATTCGCGCTGGAAGAGGCCGTCTGGTGTCCGGCCTGGGCTGCAGCCTGGGTGGTCGAATCGACTTGGGTTGTAGCGCTGCCTAAGGGCGACTTCTGAGATTTCTGGTCATTGTCAGCGGCCTTTTGCTCCTTCTTTTTCTTCTCTGCCTTAGCCGCGGTTTGAGTCGCGGAATCCGCGCTTCCATTCACGCCATTTTGCAAACCGCCGCCAACCTGAGTCGCGGAATTCAAATCGCCGCTCAGCGAGCCGCCATGCCCACCTGCACCTGCCACGGCGCCTACCGTACCTTTCACTGTGCCGCCGAGTCCTAACTGCGCACTGGCAGTTAGCGACATGAACATCACAGCGGCAAATAGGGAAATTAGAACCTTGGTGTTTTTCATTTTTACTATGTTCTCCTTTTCAAATTTCCAGCGCCCCAGCCTGATGTAAGTGCAACTGGTCTGCCAATCAGGACCATCAACGTAAGCTCCTGAATTTAGGAGAGTTCCAGGAGGGGACATGTACCCTGGTACTTGGAAAGAATTACGTAGTTCGGCTCTTAGTCCTTAGATTCTTACCCCGAAATTGTTGGACAAAACGAGTCTAACAAAGTTCAAGCAGCCTCCAGGAGTTGAATGATTCGGCCAATGGAATCATCGGCTTTGTGATAGGCAGACTCCAGCTTACTTTTGGGTTGGGAACCGGAG
>DASZFK010000138.1:0-14179 GCA_035939855.1 Candidatus Angelobacter sp. | reverse complement strand
ATGATTGCGATCCTGGACCCTAAAGACTTCATGCTGCTACTTCTCCTTTTTGTTTTGGGGCGGCCCAGATCAGGCACACGCGACCGTTTGCAATTCCAGCCGAATGGCCTACAATGCACAACTCGGGGGTTAACCACGCAGAAATCCTCTGTGCAGGACGGTTTTGCCTTGGGCCGCCAAACCGCGGGCAAGAACGTCCTGGTTAACCCCTTACTTTCCCTGACTGTCACATCCAGATACGTTTGCGAAACCAAAAAGTTTCAAGATATCTGCCGGTAACCAGTTAGACGATTCGCGGGATTTGGGGTTAGCAGTCGGCAAAAATGTTGTGGTGACCAAAGGCACTACATCGTTTTAAGAAATACGACGACCACGGAACGAGAAGAGGAACCGCAAGGTCCCTCAATCTCTCCGCTGGCGCGGACATCTTTCCCTCCAGCTCAGGACAGACTTTTGGGATGACGAAACAGACGAAACAGTGGAGAGTGCTAATCAAATCAGCGACAAGATTGGTATTGCTTACCCAAAAAGACGCATCAGCCCTTTGGCTTTGAGGTCGGGAACCAGGAACGTCCTGGGTTCGCCCGCAGATTGTGTTATGGCTTCTGCGGCGAGGTACCCGCTGCGCACAGCTCCCTCCATGGTTGCCGGCCATCCAGTTGCCGTCCAGTCTCCAGCAAGGAAGAGCCGCGGCCAGTTCGTCGTTGCAATCGGGCGATATTGATCCAGTCCTGGCCTTATCGAATAGGTTGCATAAATTTCTTTAATTACGGTGGCCTTTACGAGCTTTGCAGTTTTTATCGCTGGGAAAAAATCTGCCAGCTCTTGCATGGCAAGATCGAGGATTTCCTGGCGTGATTTTTCAATCAATGTCTTGGAAGAGCTGATCACCACTTCGATGTAGCTTTTCGCTTCCTTGTCCCCGGTAACCTCGTTGCCTTGTTGAGCGCTTTGGTTGCGAGGTCCATTCTTATGAAACATCGACTTGTGGAACATCCATTGAATCGTCCGGTCAAGCAAGACGGCGTGCGGCAGTTCGGTGATGGGCTGATCAAACCACAGATGTACTCCTGTGATCGGCGATGACTCAAACCTGCCCAGCATCGATCGCAATCGCTCCGCTTCCACGCTGCCCGGCAGCATTCCGCCCACCAGATGAAACGGCACGGCGAGCACTGCGTAATCGAATTCCCGTTCCCCGGAATTGCTGGATATTCTGATGGCATTTTCGCTGGGATCGATGCGGCTCGCCGAAGAACGCAGCAGAACTTCTCCTCCGCGAGCGCGAATGTAATCAACAGCATGACCGTATAAATCCGAGAGCGGGATAGAAGGAACACCCATCCTGCCCGCCTCTGCCGATTTCAGGAATGACTCGCGAAAAACCTGTACTGCATAACGGACCGATGTGCGCTCAAGATCTTCATTCAAAGCGCTGACTAAGACTACCTTCCAGAATCGTTCAATGGCGCCTTCGGTTTGGCCGTGTCTTTGAAGCCATTGCAGAAAACTCTCATCTGAGTCACTGGAGTCCTCAGGTATCGAGCGCATGGGCATCATAGCTGCGAGCGCGCGCGCAATGGCCAGCTTGTCACTCCATGAGAGCGAGGCAGCCCGCAAGAAAGCCGGAAAGTTATGCAGAGGAGCGGGAAGCACGGACGAACTGAGATGGCTGGCGCGGCCCCCAGGCTCAATGAAGGTAAGATCGCTGAACCATCGGATCTGGTCGCTCACCCCCAGTTGGTCATAGAAATGAATCAGGTTGGTGCAACAGCCCAGCAGAACATGCTGGCAATTGTCCACAATTTCGCCTGTGCCGGGATGCTCGTAAGACGATGCGCGCCCTCCGACGTAAGGGCGACGCTCGAAGAGCGTGACCCGAAATCCAGCGTCGGAGAGAGCGCAGCCGGCGGCTAGTCCGGCCAAACCCCCGCCGATGATGCCTGCTGTTTTCATGGAAAAAGAACGCCCCTCGAGGGTTGATTTGAAGGAGCATACCGTTTCACAGCTTGCAGATGAGCGCCATCAACACGAATGAAGCAGAGGCTCACGTTGAGAGTTCGATATAGAGACTGGTTTGTATCAAGGCCCGGCTTCAGCCATCGCTGAAGAATGCTGTGGTTGTGAAATTGGTTTGTCTCAGGGCATGGCTTGAGCCGTGCCGACTCGACGCTCCCCGTCATTGGGCTATAGCCTAACGTCACTTACTTTAGAAAATGCCTCTCTGTTCAGCGACTCCCTCTCACCCTTGTCATCCTGAACGTAGCGCCGCGAAAAAGCCTAGTTTGAGAAAATCATAAGCGCGGAGTGAAGGACCCCGAGAATGCGTCAATATTCTACGTCAGATTGAGAGGCACTTCGGCGCTGCTCGATTTTTTCGCCCACAAACCAGCCGTGCGCAGCCGCCAGATCGAATAAACCAAACCGCATTCCGGCGTTCCTTGTCGTAAAGTAATTCACGCTCAACTTCCGAGCCGTCACGCGATCCGCAACAAAACCCCCCGCGATAACACTTTTAGCTTCTCAAAAAATGTAAGGTGAACTCGCTCGGTAAGAACATCGTAATCGCGGTCGGTGATCTTCTTAAGCAGGCGGCTGTAGATTTCCACCAGGACCCAGAGCGCAGGACGGCTGTCTTCCTCGATCAGCTCCATGAGCCATTTCGCTGATGCGTAATAGCGGCGTGCGCGCTCCGCTTCAAATTCAAGGACGGGCCGCAGTTGTTGCGGCTTCGAGGCGTCACTCAGGTTCTGATGAGCAAGTTGCTCCGCTGAAAGGCCGAAGCGCGCCAGGTCTTCTTCAGGAAGATAAATCCGGCCCATGCCGGCATCCTCTTTGATGTCGCGAATGATGTTGGTGAGTTGAAAGGCTAGGCCGCAATCTTCCGCCAGTAACTCTGCCTTGGAATCCTGGTATCCGAATATGCGGATACAAACCAGGCCCACAACCGAGGCAACGTGATAGCAATAGTGGCGCAACTCTTCAAATGTGCGGCAAACTACTGTGGGAGAATCCGTGCGCGCCGGTATTTCAAGATCAAGCGCCGTGCCATAGACCAGCTTTTCAAACAGGTCCACTGGAATCTTGAATCGCTTCTGCGAATCCGCCAATGCCATCAATACGGGATCGTCCGTGGGCTTGCCGTCAAAGACTTCCTTGGCAGCCTCCAGCCATGCATCGAGCTTCAATCGTTTTTCATGCAAACTGAGGTCGGGACCATCGGAGATATCGTCGGCATGACGCATGAAGGCATAGACAGCGCAAAAGGCATTGCGCTTTTCCGACGGCAACACGACAAAACCATAATAGAAGTTCTTGGCTGACCGGCGGGCAATTCCCCGGCAAACCGCATAAGCATGGGCCAGTTGATCGCTCACAGCAGCTTGCCTAAAGCCGCGCGCGCTACCAACCAGAGCTTGCGCGATTTAGAAATAGCCGGCCTGCTGCGCAGGACATCGAATCCCTGCCGCTCGATGGCGTTGAGTATTTCCTGGCCTCCGCGGCTGAATAGTTCAAGATCGATGGCCAGTTCTTTATCTACTTTCTGAATCAACGGAAGCCCTTGCGTAAACCACTCGCGGGCGCGCTCCACCTCGAACCGCATCATGGCGAGGAACTGGGCAGTAGCCCGGCGTTGAGCAATTTCTTCGGGCGAGACCCCAAACCTTCGCAGATCTTCCAACGGCAGGTAAATGCGGCCTTTTTCGTAGTCGACGGAAACATCCTGCCAGAAATTCGCAAGCTGCAGCGCCGTGCATGTGGAATCGGACAACCGCTGTCTCTCAGCATCGCTGTAGCCGCACAGATACAGCACCAGATGCCCAACGGGGTTCGCGGAATATTTGCAGTAGCCGAGCAGATGATCAAAAGTTTCAAACCGGGTCACGCTCTGGTCCTGGCGAAACGCTATCAGCAGATCGGAAAACTCATGCTGGGGGATATTGAACCGGCGCACGGTTTCAGCCAGCGCAACAAAGACCGGATGACGCGGCACTCCTTCATAACAGGTGTGCAACTCCGTCTCCCATTGATCCAGCAATTGGAGAGATTGTTGTGGGTCTCCTACTTCATCGCCCAGATCGTCTGAAATACGGCAATAGGCATAGACGTTGAAAAAGTGTTGCCGCAGACCCTTCGGCAGGAACCAGGTGGCGACCGAGAAATTCTCGTAATGGCTCCGCGCCAGTTGGGCGCAATATTCCTGGGCTTCGCGGAGTGAAGGCGCGGATTCCGGAATACGGTATGAAGCCGGGAGAGCGTTCCAGCCCGCCAGGCTGCTTGTTGGAGAAACTGACATGACTTCGATCAGTGGCCCGGAATAATTGCCGTCTTGATCTGGCTCCCGCGGTCCAGCATCTGTTGCAAGACCTGTTTCAGTTTGGAAAGCGGCGCCTCTCCTGTAACGTAATCGGTGCTTTTGATTTTCTTTTCTGCGATTAGCGTAAACGCCTTGCGCACCGTTTGCGGCGTATGGTGGAACGTGGCCTTCAAAGTTACTTCAGAATAATGCAGCCGGTTGGTATCGAGTTCTACTTTGGTGCCGGTTGCGCATCCGCCAAAAAAGTTGACGACCCCGCCGCGGCGAACCATATCCACGGCCCACTGCCAGACTTCGGGGCGTCCGACCGCGTCAATTACCGAGTCGGAACCTCGTCCTTCGGTGAGATGTATGACTGCGGCAATAGGGTCCTTGGCCTTTCCGATATGAACAACTTCATCTGCGCCGGAGCGTTTCGCTGCCTTGGCCTGCTCATCGCGCTTGACCACGGCAATCACGTTGCATCCGGCCAGCTTGGCTACCTGAATCAGCATAAGTCCCAGCGGTCCAGCGCCGATAACCGTCACGGTATCGCCCAAGTCCGATCCGGTTTCCTGCAATCCACGGAGCGCGCAAGCCAGAGGCTCAGTCATGGCAGCCGATTCGAAGCTCACATCGCTGGGCAGAGCGAGCATGTTCGATTCAACAATGCGACGGGGAATCTTGATGTATTCGGCGTAGGCTCCGTTGTTGAACAGCAGATCTTCACAAAGATTTTCCTGGTGCTTGAGGCAATAGAAGCAGGCGTTACAAGGAGCGGAATTCAGCGCCACCACGCGCATTCCTTTGCGAAAATCCCTTACGCCCGGGCCAACTTCTTCGATCACGCCGGAAAGCTCATGTCCAAAAAGCGCCGGGGGGACGATCATGCGGGCATGATAGCCACGTTGATAGACCTTGAGGTCGGTGCCGCAGGTCAAAGCAACGTTTACTTTGACCAGAACTTCCCCGGCTTCCAGCCCGGGAATCGGCACTCGTTCAATTTTTATGTCTTCTTTGCCGTAGAGAACGGCCGCCGTCATGTGTGATTTCACTAAGCTTTCTCCCACTGCATTCCAGGTTGTATTACGACTTTCATGGATTCGGCCACTGGATGGGCTGCCAATTCCAGCGCTTCCACGGCCTGCTCCAGGCTGAAGCGATGCGTAATCAATCCGGCAAAATCAACCTCACCACCAAAGACCAGCCTGACATTCTCTTCTTGTAAGTCTACCGATGCACTATAAGAGCCTAAAAGTATTTTTTCATCTACGCAAATTGAGGCCGGATCAATCGAGACCTCGCTGCGCTGCGTCTGGGCAAACAACATGATCTTGCCGCCGGGCCGGGCCGCCTCGATTGCTGTGCGAATCAGGCTGTTCGCTGCAACCGCCAGGATCACAGTGTCGGCCCCCCGTCCACTCGTCATGTCGCGAACAACTTGAACGGGATCGTCGCAAGCCGCATTCACAGTTTGCCTGAACCCGTACGATGCACCTATTTTAAGGCGTTGGGGATACAAATCGGAAGTCACGACTTGAGCACCTGCCCTCTGGGCAAGAATCGCAAGTATCAAGCCAATCGGACCCTGGCCTATGACCAGAAGAGTTTCACCGGATTTGACATCCAGCGATTCGACGGCCTTCATGCAGGTGTTCACAGGCTCCACAAACGACGCCTGTTCGTAGGAAACATCATCCGGCAGTTTCACCACACCGTTGCGAACAATCCAGTCCATCACGCGGACATACTCGGCAAAGCCGCCGCCGCTTGGCTCAAAACCGGCGGTCGCGCCTACTTTCTTGTAAACCGGACACTGCGCGAATACTTTATGGCGACAGTAGTAACATTCACGGCATGGGATGTGATGGAATACCATCACGCGATCACCGATCGTGAAGTGATCAACGCCTTCTCCGGTCGCCACAATCTGGCCCGAAGTCTCATGCCCAAATATCCGCGGCGCAGAATGCGAGCCCGTCGCGATCTTTTTGAGGTCGGTCCCACAGATGCCACAGGTGTGAACGCGCACCAGTATCTCACCGGCCCCAATCTCAGGCACAGGAACGGTTTCCAGGCGCACATCCCGCTGGCCACGATAGACGGCCGCTCTCATAAGTTCTGGAATCGCCGAAGAACGGGCGCCGGATTGTGTTTGTAGCGCAGTGTGTATCAACTCTTTATTTTCTCACGTCCTCTGCCTAATGTACCGAAGCTTCATTATTTTCAACAGCTTGCAGCAGGAATCACCCGATCTGGCCCGCGTATTCTTTCAACCAATCGCAAAGGGCTTGGGTCGCATGATTGCTGTTTCGTCCCAAGGCAATCACCTGCGCCCAGGTCCACGGTCGTAGCGATACCCATGCCGCAAATCTGTTGGTCTGAAATTCCCCTTCGCTGCTTACAAACTGGTTCAGTGGCAACATGGGAAAACTGGCTTCATCGGAGATCGCCTTGACACAACCGAAGCCAATCCCAGCATCTTTGGCGACCTCGGCTACTGCGGTAGCTTCCATGTCTACCGCGAGCGCCTGAAAATCATTCCCAAGTTGTTGTTTCACTTTCTCATCAGCAATCTCATCTGCGCTGACCAAAACGCCTTCGGCAGTAAGACTGCTGCCGAGCGTGCAGTGATATTTGTTTTTGCCCTTGGCATCGATGACAGCGTCCGGCGTAACGATGCAGCCGATTTTCAAACTACTATGGACCGCGCCGGCCAGTCCGGCGGACATCAACACCGTGGGCCGATAGGTCGCGACCATCGCACGAGCTGCCAACTTGGCCGCCCGCGAGCCAATTCCACCAGCGACGGCTACCAGGTTTTTTTGTTCCCCATCTTGCCTTCCGTGGGTCTGTTTTTCAAAGACACGAAACGTCTTTCCCTGAAATTTAATTTCTGTTTGCTCCCAACTTTCTACCAACGGCTTCAACTCGCGGTCCAGGGCAGCAACGATGACGGTGGTCGTCATGCACTGACCGGAGCCACAGTTCCAGCTCCTTCAACATAACCACTCGCGTTAAACCAGTTGATGGCCCGGCGCAGCGCATCTTCCACAGGTAAAACTTTGTAGCCCAGGTCTCGCTCAGCCTTGGCCGACGATGCAAACATCTTTTTTCTTCCCATGCGAACTGCATCAATGGTGGCGCGCGGCTCCTTGCGAAGAATCGTGCCTGTAAAAAACTGGTCGAAGGCTGCAAACCCCAGCGCCACCAGGTGGGGCACGCGCACCGTGGGGGCAGGCAGGTTGGTTAGCGCCGACAGTTTGTCGAGAATCTGTTTCAGCGTCAGGTTCTCTCCACCCAGGATATAGCGCTCACCCGGCACACCTCTTTCCATGGCTAACAGGTGCCCTCGCGCCACCTCGGCTATGTCGACAAGATTAAGTCCGGTGTCCACATAAGCGGGAAACTTGCGTTTAAGGAAATCGACAATGATCCGCCCGGTGGGAGTGGGCTTGATATCACGTTCGCCAACGGGAGTAGTTGGATTGACGACAACTACATTAGCGCCCTTCCGTCCGGCTTCCAGGGCTGATTGTTCAGCCAGGAATTTGGAACGTTTGTAATGGCCGACCATATCGCGCAACGAGACAGGGAAGCTTTCATCAACGACTTGACCAGTCCTGGTGAATCCCATGGTGGCTACGGAACTTGTGTAGATCACCCGCCTGACGCCTGCCGCCTGCGCAGCGCGAATGATGGCGCGTGTGCCCTCCACGTTGGAGCGGTACATTTCTTCGGGATCGCGCACCCACAGCCGGTAATCGGCGGCCACATGAAAGACAAACTCGCAATCCCGCACAGCCTTCTTGAGTGAATCGGCGTCCCGAAGGTCGCCGGTAATTCTCTCGCCCTTAAGCTCTGCGATGTTCGCGGTATTGCTCGAGGCTCTTACCAGAAGTCTGAGATCGGCGCCCTGCTCGGCAAGAAGCCGCGCGATATGGCTGCCCACAAACCCCGTGGCCCCGGTAACGAGTACTTTCATAAGAGTATTCGTTTGTAGCTCTTCGATTCCTCAAGTTCCGCCCGCCGCCGGCGCAGCAATTCCTGGCCAAACTCCCTCATACGTTCACGAAAGGCCAACAGGTCTTCACGCTTTTGGCGCAGCTTATCTTTCTTCTCTTTCTCAGTAGCCGGACGTCGACCCCTTTTCTTGGGAGTCTCTGTTGCTGAAGTCTTTTTCTTCGCGACCATAAATTTAGCTCTTAACAGTTAGCCATTAGCAATTGGCTGCCAATCCAAAAATTGTCAGCGTGTATGAGTATTTTAGATTTGGGCAATCCAACCCACCACTTATTCAATCCGCCGCGCAAATCAACGGCCTGCTGCGCGCTGCCAGATTTCTACTCGAGGTTTTCCGATCACCGGATCTACCGATCACCCGATTCTTCCAAGCTTTCGGGCTTCAGTTCAATATTTCGCTCGCCCGCAGCCCTTTTTTCCCAATATTTCCTTACCCAGGCTTCGAAGCTCTTGCCGGCGGCCGTGTCACGGCCTGTGAACGCCAGTGCCGCTATTTCCGAGTATGGAATCGTGGTCTTTTGGTTGCCATCTTTGGGAAGCAAGCGAACAAGGGATGCCGATAGTGTGCTGCCTGTGCGGCGGTCGAAGATGTATCCCTCGATCCTGGTGCCGTCTTTGCGTGTAATGGTTACATCCCCACGGTAGTCAAAGGCTTTTTCCAGAGCTTCGCGGATTTCATCTTCAGAAGCAAGCTGCGGTATCCAGCCTTCCAGGTTTTCATGCCGTGTACCGGGAGCAACTTCCAGAAGATCGGGACTGGCAGACGCTGCTTGTTGCGCAGGGGCGCTTTCGCCGGTAGGGCTTTTCTCTATAGAACCAGAGTTGCTCATACCCTGGTTTCCTCCAACTGGCTTGAGGATTCGCTGATTTGCACCAGAGGATTATGGCTGTGGATAGGGCGCACCGGCTCATTCAAAAGCTTGAGCGCGCCTTCATCTTTGTAGCTGCTGAAGAGCGTTGCGCGCACCGTAGCCAGAAAACCTCGCCATGAGCTGAAAGTGGCGTTGACTGCCGAAGCCTCATAGCCGCTATGCACCATGCAGTTTGCGCATTTGGGATTTCCCGACTCCGTCCCATATTGGTCCCATTCCGTAGCAGCCATCAATTCGGCGAATGTGTCGGCGTATCCATCCTGAAGGAGATAACAGGGTTTTTGCCAGCCGAATAGGTTATACGTGGGCATGCCCCAGGGAGTGCAGGGATAGTCGCGCTTTCCCATCAGGAATTCCAGGAACAAGGGAGAAAGGTTGAATCGCCACTTGGGATTCCGATTCGACAGGATGGCGCGGAACAGGCGGCGAGTGCGAGCTTTGCCGAGAAAATGGCTCTGGTCCGGCGCTTTGTCATAAGAGTAGCCGGGGGAGAGCATCATGCCCTCCACGCCGAGCGCCATCATATCGTCGAAAAAGTCGCGCACGCTGGAGGGATCGGCTCCATCGAAAAGAGTAGTGTTGGTGGTGACCCGGAACCCCCGCCGGACCGCCTCCTTGATTCCTTCTACCGCGATGTCATAACCGCCTTCGCGGCAAACCGAAAAATCGTGGTGCTCGCGCTGGCCGTCCATGTGGACGGAGAAAGTCAGGTACTTGCTGGGACGGAAGAGATCGATCTTTTCCTTGAGCAACAGAGCGTTGGTGCAAAGATAGATATATTTGCGACGCGCCACCAGTCCCTCGACGATCTCCGCAATCTGGGGATGCATGAGCGGCTCGCCCCCAGGAATGCTGACCATCGGAGCGCCGCATTCCTCTACTGCCCGGAAACATTCTTCAGGCGAGAGATGCTTCTTGAGGATATGTGCGGGATATTGAATTTTGCCGCAGCCGGCGCAGGCAAGATTGCACCGGAAAAGCGGCTCCAGCATCAGCACCAGCGGATAACGCTTGCGCCCGGCAAACCTCTGCTTCAGCACATAACTGGTAACAGTCAATATCTGGGTTATTGGGACCGGCAATCTTTCTCTCCTCCAAAGCTTTCTCGTTGTGGGGGCGATTTCTAATTTCTAATTTCCAATTTCTAATTTAAAACCAATTGCCGTTCTGGAGCTAGCTCAAATCTCGGTTTGTGTTTTTGGTTTTCAAATTAGAAATTAAAAAGTATAAATTCCCCCTCATCCTCTCGCGTATCCCACCGACCCTTCTCCATACAGCGCTGAAAATTCACGCGCGTATGTTGAGAGCGCGATCAACGGGAAGTAATCCCGGTATAAGTGATACGCCAAATAAAACACTCGTGGGAAGCCTGTGCCGGTGTAGTTCTCCTCATCCCATGATCCATCCGGGTTCTGAGTTTCGAGCAGGTACAGGATACCGCGCTGCACCGATTCGCTGCGGGTGTCGCCGGCGGCCAACAGGCCCATAATGCCCCAGGCAGTTTGCGACGGAGTGCTGGGTCCGATGCCGCGCGTTACCGGATCGTCATAAGATCCGCACGTCTCGCCCCAGCCGCCATCGGAATTCTGCACCATGCGCAGCCATTCCGCGGCCTGTTGCACGTAAGGCTCATGGTTATCCACGCCAATGGCCTGCAAACCACGCAGAACCTGCATCGTGCCGTAAATGTAGTTCACACCCCACCGGCCAAACCATGAGCCGTCCGGCTCTTGCTCGCGCACGACAAATTGGATGGCCTTCTGGATACGCCGATCGTCCTGATTCATGCCGTAAGCCGCCAGCATTTCCAGCACGCGTCCGGTAATGTCAACGGTCGTCGGATCAAGCATGGCATTGTGGTCTGCAAAGGGAACGTACTGGAAGACCATGCGTGTGTTATCACAGTCAAATGAAGCCCAACCACCGCTCTTGCACTGCATGGCGAAAATCCAATCAATGGCGCGGCGGCAGACAGCCAACTGGTAGCGCTCGCGTGGATTATCTACCTTATCGAGACCAAGCAGAACCATGGCCGAGTCGTCCACATCAGGATAGAACTCGTTGTTGAACTCGAAATACCAGCCGCCCGGCTCGACATTGCGCACCTTTACAGCCCAATCACCTTTCTGCCGGACCTCCTTGGTCAAGAGCCAGTCGGCTGCTTTCAGCAGGCGTGGATCATTGCGCGAGGCGCCGCTCTCGCCCAGAGCAAACAGAGCGTAGGCTGTATCCCAAACCGGCGACATGCAAGGCTGCATTCGAAACGTAGGTTCAGAGTGATCGGGAATGCCTGGCTCTTCGATGCCCAGCTTCTCAAATTCATCGAGCGCCCGAATCACCTGCGGATCGTCGGTTGAATAACCGAGACAACGCAAAGCGATGATCGAGTTCAGGATGGCCGGATAAATGGAGCCCAGGCCATCGGATTTTTCAAAACGTTCCAGCATCCAGTTTTCCGCCTTCTTGATCGCCCGCTTGCGCAACGGACGGATGTGGAAACGTTCGCAAAAATGGACCATCCGGTTCAGCACCAGGAAGAAATTGCGCCAGGAAATCAGCTTTTCTGTCCACTTGAGGTGGAGATGCTTCCCATGGCGGCCTCCTACAAAAAGCTCATCAATCGCAAGGTGCGCAGGAATCTTCTTAAAAGGCTTCTTGGCGTAAGCGATGGAAAGCGGCACCAGAATGGCCCGTGACCACGAAGAAATCTGGTAAATATTGAACCAGAACCAGTTTGGAAAAAGGACGATCTCGGGCGGAACGGCCGGCACAGCTTCCCAGTCGTACTGCCCGAGAAAACACAGATAAATCTTGGTAAAGGTATTGCACTCGGTCACGCCACCCATTTCGAGGATGCGCGTGCGTGCCCTCTCCATAACCGGGTGCTCCGGTCGATAGCCCATCAGTTTCAATGCAAAATAGGCTTTTACCGAGGCGTTGATGTTCGAAGGGCCACCACGATAAATCGGCCAACCACCATCTTCATTTTGGTGGCGGACGATTTCGGGAACTGCCATCTCCATTCGCTGGCGGCTTCCAGTTCCCAAGAGCGTATGGATGGCAATGTAGTCCGATTCCAAAGTGGTATCGGCTTCAAGCTCGCCGCACCAATAACCATCCTCGTGTTGCAGGGAGAAAAGGTAATTGCGCGCAGCTTCGACACCATCGGCCACCCGGCCCAGCATGTCATCGATTTTTCCGAAAAGCATCTGCGAACGATGCCCATCGAACTTTTTGCTCATGGTTACTCCGCAACCGCAGCAGGCGCTGCTTCGATCGCTTCGACGATTTCTGGAGGCAGGCCGAAACGCACATTTTCCGGCATGACCTCAATCTCTTCGATTCTGGTAAAGCCCTTCCCCATGAGAAACTTCACCGCCTCCTCGACCAACACTTCGGGAGCGGACGCCCCGGCGGTGAGTGCAACCGTACCTTTGCCATCGAGCCATTCCGAACGAATGTCCTCGGCCTTATCGATCAGGTAAGACGGAGTGCCCAAGTTGGTCGAAACCTCCACCAGCCGGTTGGAATTGGAACTGTTCTCCGATCCCACCACCAGCAGTAAATCGGCTTGATGGGCAACATCTTTCACCGCCGTCTGGCGGTTTTGCGTGGCATAACAGATATCCTGCGCGTGCGGACCTTCAATCAGTGGGAACTTGGCGCGCAAAGCCTCGATAATTTCTTTGGTTTCATCGAGACTCAAAGTGGTCTGCGTAATGTAGGCGATGCGAGTTGGATCGGGAACCTCGAGATGCTCGACTTCCTCCACGCTTCCAACCACCAGCGTAACTTCCGGCGCTTCGCCCAGAGTTCCGATTACCTCGTCGTGATCGCGATGGCCGATCAGAATGATGCTGTAGCCGCCTTTTGCGTATTTGACAGCCTCCACGTGGACCTTGGTCACCAGCGGACAAGTGGCATCCACCACCCGCAGATTGCGAAGCTTGCTGGCTTCCCGCACCGTAGGCGAGACGCCATGGGCGCTATAAATAAGTCTCTGGCCGTCAGGAACCTCATCTACCTCATCGACAAAGATGGCGCCTTTTGCCTTTAATTCCTCAACCACATACCGGTTATGGACAATCTCCTTGCGGACATAAATCGGCGGTCCAAAGGCGTCCAACGCGATGCGGACGATATCAATGGCACGAACCACCCCGGCGCAAAAACCCCGGGGCTTAAGCAAAAGCAGAGTCTTAGATTCCTGTGCTGTCATTGTTGTACCGATTATACCCTCTCGGCCCAAGAAAACTTAATCTAAGTTTAATCAGTGAAAGCACTTACAGTCAAAAAAACGTTCCTTGAAGGTGCAACTTGGAAGTAAGGGTCAACAAAATCATTCTTGATACAGGTCGTCGTCCGAGCCTCTACCAGTTCGGGCTAAGAGCAATACGGTTCACTTTAAGGTAGGCACGACCTGAAAATAGTCCGCCACGCAGCGTTGGCGGAGTGCCGGGTATTTGTTCCACACGGGATGAGAGTCCCGCAGATTTCTGAGGACGTCTGGAGTCTGTACAATGACGCTCTGAAACGGCAGTGCTTCATCGGAGTAAAAAGCAGCCTTTTGGCAGGTTTTTAGCCACCTTTTGCGTTAAGGTGGCTAAACATCTCTGTCAAGAGACCCGGTTTGGGACTGTATTTTTCCGAAAAACGCAAAGGGCCAAGAACCCAAGCTGTTGAAAACACATAAAGCAAGCCTCATCACTAAGGCCTTTTGCGCCGACCTGAGGGGACTTTGCGCCGACCTGAGGGGACTTTGCGCCGACTTGACCCGCATTTGCGCCGACCTCACTCCCATTTGCGCCAACCTGAGTGCCTGGTTGCGCCGACCTGAGAAAGCTCATTAGATTCTTACCCCGAAATTGTTGGACAAAACGAGTCTAACAAAGTTCAAGCAGCCTCCAGGAGTTGAATGATTCGGCCAATGGAATCATCGGCTTTGTGATAGGCAGACTCCAGCTTACTTTTGGGTTGGGAACCGGAG
>DASZFK010000137.1:0-10609 GCA_035939855.1 Candidatus Angelobacter sp. | reverse complement strand
CCGCCCCGATCTTGGTTCCATCTTGGGTCACCTGCTGCAGGTCCACCAGCCCTTCCTGTTCCATCACCGCCAGCACTTGGATAAATAAGTGCTTCAGCGGCTCCCCATAGTCGGTGCGAAAGTCATTCAGTGAATGGGCACAGACTTTTTCGGCTCCCGTCAGCCACAGATAGGCCGGATCATATTTGCAGCGCTCCTCGATCTCTCGGCCAAAGGCAATCCCTTGGGCGTAGCTGTAGAGCCACAAGCTAATCAACAAGTGGGGAGCATGCGGTGGTCGCCCGGCTTTGCCTTCCACGGCCTTAAAGTCATGATGGAACGGTCGCAGATCGCACTGCCCCACTAAATCCCAAATGGCCCGCGCCAGATGATCGGCTTCGAGCAGCCGCTCTACGTCCATAGGGCGCAGTACGAGTTGGTCGCGCCGTATGGCTTTAAAGCGGATCGGAGGCTTATCTTGGGCCTGGGGTTTTTCCGTCGGTTCCGGCGGGGCCTCCGGCAGCAGCGCCAGTTGGGCCTCATCGACGAGTTGGTTTTGGGGAACATCTTGCATGGAAATAGAATGCCACTATCATATTACTAGTCAAGAGATTTTTTGATTTTTGCTCACCTTCTCAGCACTCAGCCCGCTCGACATTTTGGGCTGAAGTGAAACAGCTTAGTGGGCATGGTTAGTGTACGAACCTTTTTAGCCGCGAATACACGCGAATGAAGACGAATCAGAAAGCAGAAAACATCTAACCATGCCCACGATAGCGCATTCCTTTAGCCCAGACTGTTCGCGGGCCGAATGCTGATTGCTGAGTGCTGATTGCTTTATTCCACCGACTCAGGCGCTGCCATACCTGATGCAGCCACCGTAGCATGAGGCCGGTCCACTTCACGCAGTCGTGCTGCCTTTCCTTTGAGGCCACGCAGATAAAACAGCTTCGCGCGGCGCACCTGGTTGGAACGAATAACCTCGACCTTATCCAACACTTTGGAATTGAGGGGGAAGATACGCTCGACACCCTGGCCAAAGCTGATCTTGCGCACGGTAATGCTTGCCTGAGGTCCTTTGCGCCTCGCAATCACGGTGCCTTCAAAGGCCTGAACGCGCTCTTTGTCGCCTTCTTTGATCTTGACCTGGACGCGGACCGTATCGCCGGGCGTCATCTGTGGGATATCTTTACGCTGCAATCGGGCAGCAAGCTTTTCCATAATCGGGTGCTGAGACATGGTTTTTCCTTTTTAGTGCGGTCTTTTTCTGAAATCCTCTCGTTGAGAAGAATTCACGCGGGTCTAACAATTTCTAATTTGTAATTTCTAATTTCCAATTTTGAAACCAGGCAATCCTGAAGATTGTCGCCGGAGCTTGCATAAAATTAGAAATTAAAAATCTCCTTTAAAAACTTCCTGTCTTCCTCGCTGAGCGGCTGTTTTTCCAGCAGATCTGGACGATTCCGCAATGTTTTTTCCAGCGCTTTTTTTCTACGCCATTTCCGAATCTGCTCGTGGTTGCCGCCTATCAATATCTCCGGCACTGCAGCGCCGCGAAACTCTGCCGGACGCGTGTAATGCGGATAATCCAGCAGACCTCCGGAAGCACAAGTGCTGTCCGGCGCGTCGCAACTCGGAGAAGCATTTTTTACAGCCTCCGTGAAGCTTTCCTGCTGGGCCGAAGCCGAATTTCCCAAGGCGCCGGGAACTAACCGGGTGACGGCATCTACAATGATAGCTGCAGCCATCTCCCCGCCGCTCAGGATGTAATCCCCTACCGAGATTTCCTGATCGGCCAAGTGCTCGGCGACGCGTTCATCGATTCCTTCGTAGCGTCCGCACAACAAAACTACGCGCTCCAGCCTGGAGAACTCCTGCGCTACGCTCTGGTTGAACATGCGTCCTTGCGGCGAAAGCAGGACTACAGTTTCAACCCGATCGTGCGCTCGGCGCTGCTCCTGAGAGCCGACGCCCAGAAATTCCACACAAGCGAAGATCGGCTCCGGTTTCAGGACCATGCCTTCGCCGCCACCAAACGGACGATCATCCACCGTCTTGTGCCGATCCGAAGTAAATTCCCGCAAGTCGTGGATCGCGATCTCGATAAGCCCGGCTTCGCGCGCCCTGCGCACGATGCCGTAATCCAAAGGCCCGCGAAAAAAGTCCGGGAAAATCGTTACGATCTCGAACTTCATGAGCGGATTCACAACTGCCTGGGTTCCGTGCCTGTCTTCCTCTTCGGTGTCGCATCTTTTTTAAGTGACGAATCCAGATCGAGCAGCCCGTCAGGGAGCTTCATCCGCACCTGCTTTTGATCGAGCACGAACTCTTCGATATAGCTGGCCGCAAAAGGCACCAGATGCTCCTGCCGAATCTCGTCCCGGACCACCAACAACGGCGCCTCACCGCTGCCGAACAAAACGTCTTCCACCTTGCCGATCACGCGACCGCCGTCGTAGACCGTGCAACCCTTGAGGTCGCTGATATAGACCTGGTCCGCTTCCAGTGGCGCGCGCTGGCTGCTAGGAAGCTGAATCTCCCAGCCAATCAAAGTCTCCGCCTGGCTGATGCTATCGACACCCGCGAACTTGAGAACGACCTGGCCCTTGTGCGGCCAATGATCTTCCAATTCCAGTTCGTGGCGCTGGCCCTTGCCGTCGAGCCCAAAAAGCTGCCTGCGCGAGGCAAACCGTTCAGGAAAATCCGTGAATAACGCCGCTGCTACCTCACCTTTGCGTCCCTGGGTTTTTGTCACACGGGCAAGAGTGATGAATTCGGCTTGATCAGCGCCATTCATAGCCAAGCCGGATTATTCGATGATTTCCAGCGTGTAGCGCTTTTTCAGCTTCATACTGGCCGCCCCCAAGATGGTGCGGATCGATTTCGCTGTCCGTCCTTGTTTGCCAATGACCTTACCGAGGTCGGTGGCCGCCACGCGCAACTCCAACACCGTGGCCTGATCTTCATCCACTGCCGTCACCTGGACTTGGTCGGGAGCATCAACCAGCGCCTGGGCAATCTGCTCCACGAGCATACGCATGTCGCCGCTCGGTTCTGTCATAAAACCGCCCTCCTGCCTATTTGGTGGGAGCCGGTGTTTCCTGGGGGAAGAGTTCCTCTTATTAGGCCGCAGTACCAGTACTTGCTACAGGCGACTTGGAAAGCAACCGGCGGACTGTATCAGAGAGCTGTGCGCCCTTCGAGACCCAGTAATCAATACGGTCACGCTTCACGTCAAAGGTCGCCGGGCTGGTTCGCGGATTATACAATCCCACGACCTCCACCGAACGGCCATTGCGGGCGCGTTCCTTGTCGATGACAACTACACGATAATAAGGCTGTTTACGCGCGCCAATACGCGCCATGCGAATCATTAACACTGTTGCTTGGGTTCCTTTCGTTGAGCCCATCCTTGACCTGGGCAATTGGCTATTATCTCGTAGTCACGGCCAGTTGGCAATACCCGCATGATCTGTAAGAATGGAAATTTCGCGTCTAGCGATTCGCTTGTGAATCGCGGGCCTTTAGGCAGCTTGTCCTGAGGTGCAGCCGAAGGATTCATCGCGAAGCGATGAATCTGCATCTCTGCCAATAGTCAAACTGACCGGCTTTTAAATTTCGGGAGAAAAACACACAAACTCATGCAGACACTGCAACGCACTTTTTCCATTATCAAACCAGACGCGGTGGCCAAAGGCGCTACCGGTGACATTCTCCAGATGATCCAGGAGAAAGGATTCCGCATCATCGGCATGAAGATGCTGGAGATTAACCAACAACAGGCTGAGGGTTTCTACGCCGTCCACGCCCACAGGCCCTTCTTCGATTCCTTGACGAAGTTCATGTCCAGCGGTCCCATTGTGGTCCTGGCCCTGGAAAAAGAAAACGCGATTGCCGACCTGCGCAAGCTCATGGGCGCGACCAATCCAGCGAACGCCGAACCAGGAACCGTCCGCAAAAAATGGGCTTCCAGCATTGAACAAAACGCTATCCATGGCTCCGACGCGGACGATACTGCCCGCTTCGAGCTAAGCTATTTCTTCGCGGGGTGCGAATTGACAAAGTGACTTCTGCGCGAGAATGCAGAAGTCATCCTGAGCGAAAGCGAAGCATCAAGCAATTGAAACCGCAAAGGACGCGAAGGCCGCAAAGGAAAGCAAGCTCAAAAAGTGGATACGTGGAAGCTACAAGCAAACTGCTTTACCACGGAGGTCACGAAGGAACACGAAGAAAATCAAGGCTCTGTTGCGTTCTCTGCGCACTCTGCGGTTAATTCTTGATTTGATGGATAAAGACCAGCGAGATTTTGCAAATATTGAGATGCTGGAAAAATTTCAGAAAGGCTTTTGAGCTTTTGGCTAGAAGCTAGAAGCTAGAAGCCAGAAGCCAGAAGCCAGGAGCCAGGAGCTACTAACATGCCACACGTACAAATCACCTTGCTAAAAGGCCGCACGATCGAGCAAAAGCGCAAGATCGCGCAGCGTGTAACGGACGCGATTTCCGAAGAGGGAAAGACGGCCAAAGAAGGCGTGATTATCACGATGATCGAGGTCGACCGCGAAAACTACGCCCACGGTGGTGTGCTGATGGCTGACAAAACGTAGGCTTGTTCAAGCTGCGCGCGCCTGCCGTTTGCTCTTTGCCACTTTTGCTGCCTGTTTTCCCAAGGCCGTTCGCGTGGACTTGGGAAGGTGAGCGATAGTCCGTTTCTTCTTCGCTGCCGCCGCTGCTCTCTTGATGTTTCTGCGTGCTGCTGATCTTTGTTTTTCGCTTGCCATAGACTCTCCCTCAGTGTCGTTTGAAAAATTGCACGGCGCGCTCATGCGCTTTGGCTTTTTCCAGGGACGGAAATGTTCCCAGGTTGCGGCGCTTGCCGGTCTTGGTGTCTCTCTTGCGCGAATACAGGCGATACTCTCCCGATTTCAATTTGCGAATCATGTGCTCTTCCCATTTAATTTGGAGTTTCTTAAATTTAGGATGCTGCGAAAAAGAACTCGGTGGCCCAAGAAAAGACCATAGAGCACTACACGGATCGCCGCAAACGAACGATTACGTGGATTACGCGGACACGAGCGGATTTGGCTAGCCAGAAGCTAGCAGCTAGAAGCTATTCTGCAGAATCACCACCAACCGTCGTGGTCCGTGCGCTCCCTGGACCAGAATTTTTTCGATGTCGGCGGTGCGGCTGGAGCCGCTGATCACGCAGGCAAATGAGTTGCTGTCAAGCTTACCTTGTCTGGAAGCATTGGCCAGAGCAGTCTGGAGGTCAGGCACTAGTTGGTCTGTAGTCGCAAAGACAATGTGACAGGGAGCCACTACGGACGCGCCACGACCGCCGCATGAAGCTGTAACGAAGATGGAACCGGTTTGAGCAATCAGCGACTCGGCCAGCGTGACCGTTGCCTGTGACGCTTCACTCGGTGCGCCTTCGCTCGACCAGCGTAATTCCCGGTTTGGCTTCGCAAGCTCAATCAACTGCCGAAGACTGGGACTATCTTGCAGAAATATCTCTCCTGCCGGAAGTGAATCTAGTATTTTGGCCAGCCGTTCTGCGCTGTCATTGAGATTACTGGTCAACAGGCACTCCATCAGGTTCGCCGCACACTCCTGCTGGAACCGCTCCAGAGGATTTTCGATGGATGCAAAGATCACGCCGCTGGAACCATCCTCCGCAACTTCCGGTGCAGGTGTACGCAGCCCGGCGCGTATCCTCTCCAGGATGCGTTCGCGGCTGCCACTTTCAGTGTTTGCCAATCTCTCTTCTCCACCGTGAGCGAAATGATTCTTTTGGGAGCGGTACAGGCGACCGGCGACGGTTCCAGGCGCGCATGGGATCGACCATCGAGCCTGCCATTCCCAAGCCATATAACATGCGCAATGCACTTCGTCCCAGCCACCCCCCGAAGGCATAAATTCGTGGATGGAGCATCGCGAAGCGCCAGAACCTGAACATTGCCCGCTCCGTCCATTTTGTGTCGCCTGCTTCGGTTGTATTGCGGCGATTGTGCAGCAGATGATGATGCAGATTGATCTTGACCGGACATACGCTGGTGCAAGCGCCGCATAGAGACGATGCATAGGAGAGATGTTCGAACTCGCGTCCGCGCAGATGAGGTGTGAGCACGCTACCGATGGGCCCTGGATAAGTTGTGCCGTAGGTGTGGCCGCCCACGTTGCGAAAGACAGGACAGATATTCAAACACGCGCCGCAGCGGATGCAATGCAGCACCTCGCGCTGCTCTGGATCGGCGAGCAGTTTGCTTCGCCCGTTGTCAACTAGCACCACATGAAATTCTTCCGGCCCATCGGCTTCGCCATCGCCGCGTGGACCACCGATCAAGGTGCTGTAGGTGGTGATCCCTTGTCCTGTTCCCGACGTAGCCAGCACCGGCCACAACACCGCCAGGTCTTCAAGGCGCGGAATCACTTTCTCGATTCCGGTCACGGCAACATGGATTCGGGGAATGCTGGTGCAGAGGCGTCCATTTCCTTCGTTCGTAGAGATGGCGATTACGCCGGCATCGGCCACGAGAAAGTTCGCGCCCGAGATTCCCATCTCGGCTGAAAAAAATGGCTTGCGCAGCGTGCGGCGCGCCAGCGCAACCAATTCCGCCGGATCGTCGCCTTGGACCTCTTCGCCGATTTTTTCTTTGAACAGCTCAGAAATCTGCCGCCGGTTCAGATGCATGGCAGGCGTGACAATGTGATATGGCGGCTCGTTGCGCAGTTGCACGATGTATTCGCCCAGGTCGGTCTCCCATACGGTGATGCCGGCTTCTTCAAGCACGGGAGCAAGCTGGATTTCCTCGGTGACCATGGACTTGGACTTGACCACCGTTCGCACCTTTCTGCTGGTCGCCAGATTCCTGATGTAAGCGCAGGCTTCCTTGCCATCGGCAGCCCAAAAGACATGCCCACCGTGAGCGATGACCTTCTCTTCGAATTGCAGCAGATAGCGATCCAGGTGATTGATCGCTTCGCGCTTGATGGCCTGGCAGCGCTGCCGTGCCGCCTCCCAATCGACAATGCGGGAGCGCCCACGGAGATGAGCGGCCTCATAGCTCTCCATGCCACGACGTATGATTTCGCGGTGGACCAGGTCGGCAGATTTCACCGCTGCATCCTGGAGAAACTTTTGTGCCACGGTGCTCATAATTTTTCCTGCGCCAGGATGCTGGCCAGATGGATGGTACGGGCCGGCGCGCCACGCTTGCCTAAGATTCCCTGAAGATGCAAAAGGCAACTCGAATCGGTGGCTGTTACGAACTCCGCGCCGGAAACCGCAATGCTTTCGGTCTTTGACTCTCCCATAGCCACAGAAATGCTTTCGAACTTGGTAGCGAATGTCCCGCCGAAACCGCAGCACTCGTCCGAGCGAAGCATCTCTACCAGTTTGAGCCCCTTTACTTTGCGCAGGAGTTGCAGAGGCTCGTCGCGCAACTGGAGTTCACGCAATCCATGACAGGAAGCATGGTAGGTCACGGTGTGAGGAAAGGTCGCGCCCACATCGGTGATGCCCGCCACCTTAACCAGAAACTCGCTCAACTCAAAGGTGCGCCTGCCGAGGGCGACAGCTTCATCGTGCAGTGGACCGGAAACCAGAAGCTCCGGATAGAAGACGCGGACCATGGTAGCGCACGACCCCGAAGGACAGACAATCAATTCGGCACTCTTGAATACGCTAAGAAATCTCTCCGCGCATGGCCGGGCTTCATTCCAATAACCCGTATTAAACGCAGGCTGGCCGCAACAAGTCTGGTCCTGCAGAAATTCAACTTCGTAGCCCATTCGTCGCAGGACTTTGACTGTGTCCACAGCTACTTCCGGCAGTAGCTGATCGACGAAGCAGGGAACGAAGAGAGAGAGCAACATGATTTAAAATTTATAAATTGTAATTTGTAATTTTAAAACCCGAACCAGAAGCAGTAATGCCGTGATGCCGTGATCTAGATAGTAGCGCCCGTGGCTGGGTTTCAAATTACAAATTATAAATTTCAAATTTTAAATCCGCGTCCTATGGCCCGTAAAAAGAAGCCCGACAAATTCAGCGCGACTACCACCGTCAAATCTATGGCGCGCGAGGCCATTGGTGCTCCTCCGCCGGTGCGTAAGAAAGAGAGCGCCAAACGTCTAAACAAGGCGAAGCACAAGCCTACCCTGGGCAAGATGCTCTCTGATGCCGAGTAGTCGACAAGTTATTGTTTTCACCACTCGTTTTGCGGTACAACCCTCTACATGACCCACCAGCAGCTTGTCCAATTGGCGGAACAATGGCTGCGGCGTTGCTATCGCTGCGGCATCGTGCTTTCCGAGCAGTCGTGCGCCAGCGGCGAAACGCCTGACGTGATTGGCTGGAAGAGCTCTTGCCGTTCCGTGCTGATTGAATGCAAAATCTCACGCGCCGATTTTCTGGCCGACCGGGAGAAGCCTTTTCGCAAGCAACCGGAGAGCGGCATGGGCTGCGAACGCTATTACCTCGCACCGACCGGAATGATCATGAAGGATGAGCTACCTCGGGCATGGGGCCTGCTGGAGTACAAACGCCGAGACATCGTAATGGCCGTGAAAGCCAGCCGCCAGTCCCAGCGCACCGAGACCGGATTCATGTGGGAGATGAACCTGTTGCTGGCCAGCCTGCGCCGCGTCGAGGTCCGCATCGAACCGCAGACCATCACAGATTTCCTGAAATGGAAAAACCGTCTGGCTGAATACAACGGCGGCAGGCTGCCGGAAGGAATCGCACCGCCTGCAGCCGAGCAAAACGTGCATTTGAATCTATGAATATGCACACGGCACAGCCAGGTGTCTGGTGTTTTCCGCCTTCAGATTGCTCCTTTTTGGCTCTTGTACAATTGCAGCCTTAGTCGAAACCAGGGATAGGTCGGCATGTTTTCAAAAATACTCGGCTGGGTAGCACTACTTCTGCTGTTCGCGGTCATTATCTGTTCAGCGTCGCTATTAGTTGTGGCATGGCGGTCTGACCGCGGATTGCAGCAAACAACTTCTCCATCGCAACCAGCTCCTCCTCCACAATCTGGTCCTTCGCCGACTCCAACCCCGCCGCCCTCCAGCAGCCCTACTGCCTCCGCTGATGCATTGAAAGAACGTCTTGAAATGTATGGGAAACGTGCCGACGACATACAACGCCTGATTACGGTCCTTCTGACTCTTTCAACAATCTACGGCATCGCCCTGGCGGTGAACGCCTATACACAGGTGAAAGACTCTGCTCAAAAAGTGGATAAACTGCTCGAAAAAACCGAAGCAGATGTCCTGAAGATTTTTCCGCTGTTTGAGACAATCGAGAGCAGCATTAACAACATGATGCATCACCTCCTGGGCGTCCTTCCCCGTCTTGATGTGCACGAAAAGACCTATGCCGGTTTTTCTGCCGAGGAGAAAGAGAAAATCTTCTATTACGAGAAAAGTGTTTCCGCCCTGGAAGTATTCAATATGAAGCCGTTCAGCGAACAGGTGTCGGCAATTTTTCATGGACTCGGAAGCTTTTATGCCCTCAAGTATCAGGAGCAGAAAACACCCCAAGACCGCGAACGTTCTATTTTTTACCTGGAAAAAGCGATCGAACTGGATCCCAAAAATGTCAAAGCCCTGAATGATCGAGGATATGCGGCGCTGGTCATCGATCAGGATTTGGAGAGTGCCAAAAGATATTTCACAAGAAGCCTGGACATTGACGATGATCAACAACGCCCACGCCATAACCTCGCATGGATAGCTCATAAGCAAAAGCAGTACCTAAAGAGCGTTGAATACGTTACCGAAGCTCTTTCCCGCCATAAATGGCAGGTAAGTCCTTACGCCCCTCGCCGGTTGGATTTGTATTATCATCGTGCCTGTTCTTATGTGCGTCTGGGAATTGCTGGGGGAACGGCTGCTGTTAAAGTGGATTATTTTGATTTTTCAGTGAAGGATTTAAAAGTTGTTGCAGAGCACCAAGACACGGACTGGACCAGTATCTTGACCGTCTTTTGTGGGGCGAAAGGAGCGGTTGGCGATAAAGATCCTGGAGGAGACCTTTATCCACTAGTTGATACTGCTTGTAGTGCGCCAACTGACCAAGATAAGCTCAATGAGTTACGGAAACAGGCCCAAGAAATATTTGATCACTTCATGGGAAAAAAGAAGCTCATAAATTAGAGACCGGCTTTGTGTGGAAGACCCGCCATGGTTGTTCCTCCTATATGCTTGTAAACATTACGCTTTTATATAACTCTCTGTCAAGCGCTTCAGTTCCTGTTCACATCCTTTTAGATTCGCAATAGCACCCGCAAGTTGCTGAATTTTTGATAAGCATCTCTTTTATTTACAATGAATTGCAAGGGGTCATGGCGCATTTGAGAGCGCGCCGCTGACTAGGCTAGGCTGGCTGCCAAAGTCTTCCGATCTGTTCGTGCTAGTGCGCGAGCAGCCCCTCGGCAATACGAACGCAATTCTAAAAGCTCACCTTGGCCGCCAATTGAATCACGCGTCCAACATTGCCCTGCCCATTTACATTGGCCGACGAAGGCAAACCAAAAGCGGCGATTCCGGCAGTACTCACATTCTGCGGAGTCAAGACATGCGTCACCGTGTTGGCGGCAAACAACGTGTTGCGTACGCCGGTGATGTT
>DASZFK010000136.1:0-4019 GCA_035939855.1 Candidatus Angelobacter sp. | reverse complement strand
CGCCTCCGCCTCCGCTACGCTCCGGCTCCGACGCGGGGACATGGGAGCGTTGTTGTAGGATGGGATAATTCAACCTGAAAGGAGAATTCCTCTGCCATTGTTCCTGGTTCCTTCAGGCTCATCTTTGGATTAGAAAAGAGTATCACTTCTGGAGCTAAAGGCTAAGCGCTAAAGGCTAACGGCTGGCTACCTCAATCCAGTCCTCCACCAAGACTTCGACGTCCTCCAACGACCGCACCATCGCATCTGCCGCCCGAAGTTCTTCCGGAGGATAGGTCGTCTGCAAAGCAATTACCTTCATGCCGGCAGACTGAGCCGCTCGAATACCTGCGGGCGTATCTTCAAAGACCAGGCAATCGGCTGGTTCGACTCCAAGCAAGGCTGCTCCTTTCAAGTATGGTTCAGGAGAAGGCTTGCCCTTCACGACATCGTCAGCAGTAATAAATCTCTTGGGAATAGGTATGCCAACATGCTCCAATCGGGCAACAGCTAAACCGGGAGTCGCAGAAGTAACGATGGTGAAGCGATCTTGCGGCAGCCTCGATAATAATTGTTGCGCGCCAGGCACGGCGACAATGCCCTCTTTGTCCTCGATCTCCATTTGTTCGACCTTGAGATTTTCCTGGTCGGCTTCCAGTTCTGGCGCGATAACCCGCAAGGTCTCGGCGCTACGCCGGCCGTGGGCATGCTCGATGACATAAGCTGGATCAAGATCGTGCGCAATCGCCCACCGCCGCCAAACTCGCTCGACAGCATTCCCGGAGTTCACCAGAACTCCATCCATATCAAACAATATTGCTTTGCAGCGAAAGATCACTTTTCAGGATAACAGCAGAATCACCACAGAGGCGCGGAGGCGCGGAGAAAGAGCAAAAGATTAGCCACGAATTAACGCAAATGAACACAAATCAAGATCAAAGTAAAAAAGAATTTTCTCTATTTTGATCCCTAGTTATTCGCGTTACTTCGTGTTTATTCGTGGCTAAAAAGGTTGTGGTTCTCTCCGCGTCTCCGTGTCCTCCGTGGTGGATTTTGGTTTTTGCTCGTGGCTCCGCTATGCCGTGTCCTCCGTGGTGGAGCCTTGTTTTGCTTTTCAAATTACAAATTAGAAATTATAAATTTGAAATGCCCGACCTGCTTCGCTCCATCAAGCTTCCCCACGCGACCGCCATGGTAGTCGGCATCATTGTTGGCGCTTCGATTTTTACGCAGCCTTCTGAAATTACCCGCCTTGTTCCCACCGGTCTGGGAGTTGTCTTGGTCTGGTTGGCCGCGGGCGCGTTGACGCTTTGCGGCGCGTTGGTGTGCGCTGAACTGGCATCGGTCTTTCCGCATACTGGCGGCGTTTATGTCTTTCTGAAAGAGATTTTCTCCCCAATCCTGGGCTTTCTCTGGGGATGGGCGATGTTTTGGAGTGTGCATTCTGGAATCCTCGCGGCCATTGCCGTGGTGCTGGCGCGCTATGTCGGACAGTTCGTACAACTCAGTGAAACGGCGGTCCGGGTTGTGGCCATTGTTGCAATTCTCCTGCTCTCGGCCATCAACTTTGTTGGCGTAAAGCTAGGCAGTGCTGTGCAGCTCGCTTTGACTGTTGCCAAACTTGCTGCCATTGCATTGATCGTAGTTCTGTTGTTTTGGTTTGGTGGAAACATTCGCAGTAGTTCCGCTGGCCAGGCTCTATCACTCAGTGGCCCGGATTTACGCTCTTATGGGCTGGCGATTGCCGCCGGACTCTTTGCCTTTGGCGGATGGCACATGGTCACCTACTCCGCCGGAGAGACCAACAACCCTGAGCGCACCATACCTCGCGCTCTGATGCTTGGCACGCTGATCGTGACTGCGTGTTATGTCCTGCTTAACGCGGGTTATCTCTATGTTTTGCCGCTGAGCGAAATTGCAAATTCAAACCGAGTGGCCGCGGAAGCCATGGGGCGCGTTCTGGGCCCTGGAGCCGGCGGCGCCATCGCTGTGCTGGTCGTATTCTCCGCTTTGGGTGCGTTGAATGGAATCATCCTCGCCGGGCCGCGCGTTTATTATGCGATGGCCCACGATGGTTTGACCTTTCGCTGGATGGGCCGAATTCATCCCCGTTTTCAGACTCCGCACCTGGCGCTGGTTGCCCAGGCGCTCTGGTCGTCAATGCTGGTGGCCACCAACAGCTACCGTCGCTTGTTCAATCGCGTGGTCTATACCGAATGGCTGTTCTTCGCCTTGCTTGCTGCCGGCCTCTTCATTTTGCGGCGTCGACCGGATTACAAGCCTGCATTTCTTGCCTGGGGATATCCGGTTCTACCAATCATTTTTATCTTGGCTTCGGCAGGGATTGTCTTGAGCCAGTGTGTCGCCAATCCCCGCGATACGGCGCTGGGGTTGGGCTTGCTTCTCCTGGGAGTTCCCGTGTACTTTGTCTGGTCGCGCCGATTGACTGGAGAAGCCCGAGCGAATGCCCATCATTGATTTTCACAATCACTACTACCCGCCCCAATACATGGAAGCCATTGAAAAAGGTCCGAGCGCCGTGCGCATCACTCATGATGATCAGGGCAATCCGGCGCTGCACTATCCGGGCGACTACAACGTGGCAGTGCGTGGACATCGTGACATCGACTATCGCGAGCAAGTATTGCGCGAGGAGGGCGTGGATACCCAGGTGATCACGCTCACGACGCCCGGCACTCACATCGAAGAGCGGGCTACAGCGGTGCGGCTGGCGACCCTGGTGAATGATGCTTTTGCCCGGGTGGTCTCCGACAAAGGCGGACGCTTCGTAGCCCTGGCGACTCTGCCGCTCATTGATCCCGCTGCGTCGGTGGGTGAATTTCGCCGGGCTATCGAGCAACTCCATTTTCGGGGAGCCATGGTGTTCAGCAACATCAACGGTGTTGCTCTGCACGATCAGCGCTTTTGGAAGCTATATGAGGCAGCGAACGAAGTTGGCGCGATGCTCCACATCCATCCCACCAATCCTGTAGGAGTGGAAGCCATGCTGGATTACTGGTTGATGCCGCTGGTCGGTTTCCTCATGGATACCACCCTGGCCGCCGCCGGCCTGGTTTTTAGCGGCGTAGCCGAACGCTTCCCAAGAATCCGATGGGTCCTGGGCCACCTGGGCGGCGCGATTCCTTACTTGGCCGAACGGCTCGACCGGGGCTTTCACGCCTTTAGCGAATGCCGAAAAAACATTCTGCAAACACCCAGCACCTATCTGAAGAATTTTTACTACGATACAGTCAACTTCGATCCGCGAGCCATCGAGCTTGCCATCTCATTTGCCGGGGTAGATCACATTTTGGCAGGCAGCGATTATCCTCACCAGATTGGCAGCATTCCCAAGATGCTCGAAAGCCTTCAATCCCTCAACATTCCCGATGAAGACAAGAAGCGCATCTTGGGCGGCAACGCCGCGCGGCTGCTGGGGTTATAACATTCGTGCTGAAAAACCAATAATATAAACTTCCTCCCTTGTTGCTTTTCCCTCTCTGTGCTAATTTCGCTGGCTGCACGGGCAAAGGAGTTCACTCATGTTGAACCGCAGAAACTTTCTAAGCTCACTTGCAGGTTTTACTGCATTAACCTCATTCTCAGCTTCTGCAACGAACAAGACTCTTCTTCCCGCCCCAGCGTGTCTTCAGGAAGGAACCGTGCCTCCGTTGCCCTCGGCAAGTCTCTATGACCAGAATGAAGATGCCTTTTGGGCGGCGTTGCGGAATCAGTATTTGATTCCTAAAGATGAGGTCTATCTCAACAATGGCACGGTAGGATCAAGTCCTTATCCGGTGCTAAAAGCGGTTTTCGAGGCTTTTCTCGAAACCGAGCAGATGGCCCAAACGGACCCGGAAAACTATCCCATCTGGGGCTATGAGGCGTATGCGCCGTATCGTGATTCGCTCGCCAAGTTCATTGGCGCAACCCGCGACCAGGTTGCGCTCACCCGCAATGCAACCGAAAGCAACAGCTACATCGCCAACGGACTGGAACTTCGCGCCGGAGACGAAGTGCTTATCAGCGATCAGGAACAT
>DASZFK010000135.1:0-4717 GCA_035939855.1 Candidatus Angelobacter sp. | reverse complement strand
GAAAAGATGATCCGAGCGACCATTGACTTTGCAAGGCAGGAGCAGGTTTCTGCCCAATCGTTTGAATTCCAGATGCTTTATGGCGTGCGGCGAGACCTGCAGAAGAGCCTGGTGAAGGAGGGCTGGCGATGCCGTGTTTATATTCCCTTCGGCATAGAGTGGTATCCCTACCTGATGCGGCGACTGGCAGAGCGCCCGGCCAATGCGATTTTCATTTTGAAGAATTTGTTTCGTTAGACTGAAGATCAAACCGGAGCACGAAGGCTCCGGTTCGTCTGAAAGCGTGGTATTTTAGGCGCTGCGGCGCGGACGCGTACTTAGATCGCGCACCTGCGACAATAAGCTGTTGCGCTGCATGGTGTCGAGTTTGTCGAGATAGCCGACCACCTGGGATATAAATTCATCCTGCATCAGTTCGGCGATCTCTTCTTCCAGGGTGCGATTCGGTCCCTTGACCAGCGCGGCCATCGAGACTTCCAATGCGGTCGCCAGGCGTTGCAGTGAAGAGAGCGTGGGCTTGGCTTTTTCGTTCTCGATTTTCGAAACGTAGGTGCGTGGAACTTGCATGCGCAAGGCAAGCTGGCGTTGGCTCAAACCGTATTTTTGCCGGAGCATGCGAATGGAAGCGGCCACGTGAACATCAGGTTGCTCGCTGGCACTGGGCTCGGGTGGTGGAGGCTGGATTTCGAGGATCGGCTCAGGCTCGTCCTCATCAAGCGAGGTTTTGCATCTTCTGCAAAGATGATTGATGGTCCGAAATTGGACCAAATGACAATGGTCGCAACGTACTACTTCCCGGGAATCGACCGGCGCAAGTGTTGTAGCCATTTTGAATTTTCGGAGTGGCCAGAGCGGGCTGCTCCAAAAAGCATACAGCTTAAGCCTACTACTGTAAGGTAGTCTCAAGCATTACTTCAGCATTGTCAACGGAAATTTCGGGTAAAAACCGAAGAGATAGGTTTAAAACCAGAGAACAAGAGGCGAAAACAGGACAAAAGTCATGATAAATCGTGAATCCGCGTGGAGTTTACTTTGTGAATACACCCAGTCGGAGAGCCTGCGCAAGCACATGCTGGCGGTCGAGGCCTGCATGAGAGCTTATGCCCGCAAGCACGGAGAAGACCAAGACAAGTGGGGAATCACCGGGCTGCTGCACGATTTCGATTACGAGAAATATCCGACAGCGCAGGAGCACCCATTTGTTGGAAACAAGATTCTCGAAGAACGCGGCTATTCCGATGAAGTTCGCCGGGCCATCTTGTCTCATGCCGACTACAGCGGCGTAAAGCGCGAGACCCCGATGGAGAAGACCCTATTCGCCTGTGACGAGTTGGCAGGCTTCATTACAGCCACGGCACTGGTCAAGCCAAGTAAATCGCTGGCTGAAGTAGATGCCAAATCCATCCGCAAAAAGATGAAGGACAAAGCTTTTGCCCGCAGCGTGAACCGGGATGACATCGTGAACGGTGCTGCTGATCTGGGTGTAGGCCTCGACGAGCATATTACGTTTTGTATTGAAGCCATGAAGGTAATTGCTGGTGAGTTGGGGTTGGCGAGGCAAAGTTAACCGAGGATCGCCACAACGGAGCCACAACCAAAAACCAAAATCCACCACGGAGGCACGGCGTGGCAGAACCACACCAAAAACCATTTAGCCACGAATGAACGCGAATAAACACGAATTTGGAAAAATCAGGAGAGAAATCATCGAAGGCAAGCCGCAACCAAAACCTTTTCTTACCGCGGATCAACGCGGAGGAACGCGGAGGAACGCGGATCAATACCTGCTTACCTCTGATCTCCACTGACAGCACTGATCTGAATGCGGTTTGATAAATTCCTTCGCAGCTTGACGCACTGGCAATACGGATGCACGCGGGTTGAGGTCTTTTTACTTGCTGGCAGTACCCGGGCGATTGTATCCCCATACTGTCGTCCAGAGTAATAACAGTCGGGTATCGGTCCTGCTATTACTTAGGATGGCGTCACTCAAATGAACCTGCCCACCTTCCAACGTAAGGGTACTGAATTTAAATCTTCGTGGCATCTGCCATGTCAGGCGGCCCGAATACTGGCTGGTGAAATTGTCGGCGGTCAATGTGCTGGTGTTCAGCAGCGTTCTGTTATTGGAGGTGGTGAATAGCGGCGCCAGGGAAATACCAGTGCGTTTCCATATCACTGTAGGTTGCAGATAAAAGCTGATGGTCCGGGTTTCGCCCAACGTGAACTTGTCGGCCGCAACCCAATTGACGCTGACATTGGAATTGATCTGGAAGATTGTTGCTTGCCAGTTGGCTCCCACGTTCACACCACTGGTAATCACACTTTGTTGAGGAAAGAGATTATTGCGAAGCCAGTCTCGGGTGCCGCCCGTGGTGAGCGTGATCTTGCCGATGTGGTGAGAGATCGAGGCATTCAGTCCGGCGTCGCGGGAATCGGCACGTAACGGTAATTGCTCCTCTGGAGTCAGGGCGAGAACAGCGGGAGGTAAATCTCCGGTGCTGGTCAACACCTCGCGTCCACCGATCTGCAACACGGTGGCGGGGGTCAGATTCCGGGACCAGCCGAGGGTGAGATTATTCAGCGACAGCGCAGGAGCTGTGCTTGAATGGATGCCGCTTTGCAAAAACTGGTACGTGGCAGTAAACGTCCCAATCTTTACCGGGAGTGAAACTGAGGCGTCGATGCCACGGCGATCGGGATTGCTACTCGGAGTAAGAGAAGGATTCGCCGGCGATCCGAAATTGGGACTGACATCGCGATAGCCAAAGTTGATGGTTGCCTTTTTCCACGTACCGGAGATACCGCTTTTCCATGCCCGGCCAAACAGACGTCCTGGATTGAGGGCAAGGTTGGGATTGTCACGCGTAATCGAATATTCGGAGTTCCAGGTCCAAGCGAGTCCCAAGTGCACCGACAGCAATACTCCATAGGCATCGCCGGCTGAAGCGTTGGCAATGAACGAGGTGGTGGGAGGTGGAGGAATCGGGAATCCCGGCAGCGGCGGCGGCACAGGAGGCGGAGTTCCAGTAGGAGTGAAGCTGATGATCGTGGCGCTGCCGGTCTCGCGCGCGCTAAGCCACATTAGCCGGAGGTCAGCCAGCTTCTTAGGAATCGGCGCATCGTAACTCGCTCCGCGAATTTCCTGATGAAAATCTGTTCCCGTTCCCGCGCCCAGAGACACGTCATTGGTATTGGAAAAAAAAGAGAATTTTCCTGCCGCTGTTCCCAGCCATGTTTCTATACCTTGGCGCGCCGAGCCAGTCGTCACGAATTCAGAACCTGTGTACAAAGAGGAGGCCATCAAGCCGAAGCGAAGCCCGGTATTCCAATGTCCTTTCTCATAAGCCAAGCGAAAGACATAATCGTTGAACCGGCCGAGGGAGTGTTGCGGATCAGGATTCAGGACCGAGTTCATCAGGCCGCTGCCATTCACTTCGCTTGTCCACGGTCCGCTGTGAAAGATCATGCGGCTGGCCAAGCTCGCCACGTTGGTATCCGGTGTAGAGCCGGAAATCCATTGGGTGTTCGCGGCCACTTGGCTTGAAAGCTCTTGTAAACCCTGTGGTGGTGGAGAACTGGATGCTTCAGCGGTGGGCGATGTTGGCGGCTCTGCCGGATTTGAGGAGGAAGCGGGTGTTGAATCTGCGAGTGCGGGTGGGGCTTCGGCGTCAGATTTTTCCGACACTACGCTCTCTGGTGTTGCCGCAACTGTGAAGCTCCATGAATCAGAATCACTGCCAACCTGGATTGTCACCTGATGCGCGCCATTCCCTAAAGGCATCGGCAGCGATAGTGTCACGGTTGCCTCGTTGATTTGCGCCAACGACGTGACATCATCTTTATCGATGGTCACAATCAGGTCGACAGGGTTGATTTTGGCCTTGAATTCGATTTTGATGGTCGGCTGCGGACTGGAAACGGTGGCTTGCAGCTCCGGACTACGGGTCGAAATCTGGCTGGCGAGATCAGGTGGCCCTGGTAGCGGGCCCATGGCGGCAATCTGGTAAGGCCTGCTTCTACTTCTTGCTGAAGGAGGCGATGGAGCTGGCGCAACAAAGCTTTGTACGGAACTCTTGACGATAGGCGAGCCAGTACTGGAAAGAACCTCGACCTGCCAAAAATAGGTTTGTCCTGGCTGCAGGCTCAGGCGCTTGCTGGCAAGATGGAACTTGGCGCTGCGAGCCAGAAACTGTTGTATCACCTGACTTCCATCTTGATTGCGGCTGATCGAAACACGATAGAGCACCTTGCCCTGGAGTGGCTGCCAGGTAAATAAAATCCCGGAGTCATCGTTGGTTGCCTTCGCAGGCTGCAAAGGTGATGCCTGTAATTTCCATAAAGACCGCATAGGGGCCGGACGGCGAGTATCGCCAGAGATGTCTACGACGCGCACCGTCCAATAGAGTTGGCCTTCAGGCAATTGCTTCCACATGTTCTCTGGAACGCGCCACTCGGTCTTTGTGGTGTCATACCAGTGTTCCACCGAACCATAAAAAGGCTGCGTGGCAAGGCCAACCTGATAGTGATCAGCGCCGGGAATCAGCGCCCATTGCAGCAAGGGAAGGGAGTTTGAGGAGAATCCCGAATCCGATGGAGGAGAAAGAAGTTTTTCCAGCTTCCAGTTACCTGGGTTTACCACCAGATCAATCGAGCGGGTTTGCAGTTGGGTGGGGGAGTTGACTCGTACAGACAACGTGTGTGGACCAAGATAGAT
>DASZFK010000134.1:0-23565 GCA_035939855.1 Candidatus Angelobacter sp. | reverse complement strand
AGGGGCTTGGCGTGCGGCTGTGGATTCCATAGAGTCTTTCATTTTTTGTATGCTCCGTCTCCCGCTAGTCAAAGTCGCCGCCGACGCAGGCGTCAACCGGGAAGCGAAAGCTGAACCCAAAAGTGTGTCGGGAATTCAGTTGCGGGTTGATGCTACCGTATCACAGCATGGCCTGGGATTCAAATGACCAAAGTTGTAAAATTTTGTTGACAATTAGCGTTCTAAAGTGAGCGCCAGCGCGTCCAGAGCCAAAGGACGGAGCACATTCCTGCGCATCCCATTTTGAAACTGCGACAACTGGCGTGTTGCGTTTGCAATCCATTCAAAGTTAACGCTGGCGGCAAGGCTTTTGAGTTCAGATGTAATATCAGTGTTTCGCACTAGTTCCGAGGTATTGGAGAGAATGGCAAGAATATCCTTCAATAAAGAATAAAGAGCGGCCAGTAGCTGGTCAGTCTTTTCCTTTCCTTCAGCTCCGGCCCGGTAGGTCTCGGTAGTTCGAAAAAGGTCGCTGTGGTCATTGACTTGCAGCCCGCCGTGAAGGATTGCCAGAGCATCTTTGCGCGACTTTATATAACCCTCCAAATCGATTGAGCGCGCCTTGCCCACGGCGCCTCCACTGATGCGCGCGGCAAGGTGCCGTTGGCGGTCACTCCATTCGGGCCGATGCCTGATTAAATAGTGTTCAATCTCCTGAACAGAAAGCTGCGCCAGTGTAAAAGTTAAACAGCGGGAGCGGATGGTCGGAAGCAGCTCTCCTGCGTGCCGGGCGAGCAGCAAAATCGTAGCAAATTCCGGTGGCTCTTCCAGTACCTTCAGCAGGGAATTGGCCGCTTCCTTCATGAACGCGGAAGACGTAAAGATAAAAATCCGCCTTCTAGCCTCCTGGGGTTTGTATTGGACGGTACCGATCATATAGCGCACCTGGTCCACCTTAATCATCATCTGCGGCGGGTCAGGCGGGATAATCAGGACATCCGGGTGAGTCTGAACGAAGATGCGCGCCTCGCGTTTATCGGTCTCGCGCATTCCTTCCCGCAACTCCACCGCTTCGGCGCTTCGAGCGTCCAGGTCTTCTGACTCGGCAATCCGCCGGCAATTCGAGCAAGAGCCACAATAGCTGGGCAGCCCCTCCTCCTCACCGGGATTTAGACAATTCATCGTGCGAGCCAGTTTGAGCGCAAGGGTGTATTTACCTGCGCCCTCGGAACCCGCGAGGATGATGGCATGAGGAAATCGATCGCGCTTCAGCATCTCCCGCAGTCGGCGGACGACTTCCGTATTGCCGTAGAAATCAGAAAAACCCATTGCAAGAATTTTAAATTTGAAATTTAAAATTTCAAAATTTTTCGGCCTCACGCTTCACGCTCTTTGTGAAGGCTGGGCTACTGTGGTTCCGCCATGATTTCGATTTCAAAAACGAATAACACGAATATATTTATTTCTGTCGCCTTGTAATAAATTCCTCACACCCACGTCTCTTCTTCAGGAACCCATGTTTCCAAAACGCAATAACACCCGCCGCTGGCCCAAACTGCTGCTGATCGTCATAGGGCTTTATGTTTTGCTTGCCATTCTGGCGGGCATCGTCATTGCGGAGGCTAGCCTGAAGCTTGGCCACTGTCCTTTGCGCCATCGGCAAGAGGCTGCCTCGTTTGTTCGAAACCGTTATCGGGCGGAGCTCCAGGAAGTCAGGATCAGCGCTTCGGACTCTGTTGTGCTCAAAGGATGGTATGTGCGTCCCGTGAATTTCAACCATCAGGCTGTTGTTCTCTTACACGGCATTACCGACAACCGTGAAGGCGTGGCCGGATACTCCACTATCTTTCTCGATCAAGGCTATGCCGTGCTCCTGCCCGATGCGCGCGCTCACGGCGAAAGTGGCGGCGAGATTGCAACTTATGGGCTGAAAGAATCAGACGATCTTCATCAATGGGTCTCGTGGTTATATCGCCAAGACTCTCCCGAATGTGTTTACGGGTTTGGCGAGTCGTATGGCGCGGCCCTCGTGTTGCAGTCGCTGGCGAGTGAAACGCGGTATTGCGCCGTTGTCGCCGAAGATTCATTTTCAACAGCACGCGAGATGAGCTTCGAGAGAATCTCGAGCCCAGTGCATCTAGGCAATTGGTTTGGCAAGACCATTGGCAGGCCGGTGATTGCCGTCGCGCAAGCGTATGCGCGCTATCGTTATGGAATTGATCTGTTGGACCCTAGCCCGTTGCAGGCTGTAATCCAGTCCAATGTTCCGGTATTGCTGATCCACGGAACGGAAGACCATACAATCAGTCCTACGCATTCCATGATTCTAGCCAGGGCCGCGCCCAGCCATGTGCAACTCTGGCTCGTTCCCCATGCATGGCATACGGCAGCATGGAGCGTAGCCCATGAAGAATTCGAATCGCGTGTGCTTGGCTGGTTTGCTTCCCATTCCAAGCGATTGCCAAAATCGCCACTTCGGCGCGCCTCAGTGCAGGCTCCATTGCCAAAATTTTGAAAAGCAATGGTTTGATTTTGTTGCACTGCTTTTGTCCGACAATTTCGGGGTAAGAGTCTAAATACTAAGGGCTAACTACTGCTCTTCATCAATCTCTCTTCCACGCTCTGCACGATTGTTCGATGGACCTCTGAGATCGGTTCACGGGCATTGATCTTTACGATCCTTTGTGGCTCGCGTTTGGCGATGGCGAGATAGGTATCCATAACGCGCTGGTGAAATGCTTCTTTCTCTTTCTCAAAGCGGTTTTCGTCTTTTTTCTTTGACTTCGCCGTATTGCGGCGGCGTGCGCGTGCGATGCTTGCCGAGAGATCAAAAAGCATCAAAATCGTGAGATCGGGCTTGAGATCGTGGCAGAGAATTCTGTGCAGGTCATGCACTGCCTGGCTCCCCAGTTGACGGCCGCCGCCCTGGTAGGCTTCGCTGGAGTCGCTGAAGCGGTCGCACAGCACCCATTGTCCGCGCTGCAAAGCCGGGAGGATTTTTTCATCAATGTCCTGGGCGCGGTCGGCAAACATGAGGGCCAACTCCGCCATCGGAGAAAGTCCCGAGGTGCGCGAATTGAGCAGCACGGCCCGCAGCCTGCTTCCTAGCGATGTTCCTCCAGGCTCGCGAGTGATGACCACATCAAGGCCTTGTGATCGCAGATATGAGGCTAGTTTCTTCAGTTGGGTCGACTTGCCGGAGCCGTCAAGGCCCTCAAAAGTAATGAATTTGCCGCGCGGTTTGGAAGGCACGTCAGAGATTTAATCACATCCGTGAGAGAATTTAGAATGTCTAGAAGCAGGAGGCAATCATGCGACTGGGCGATGACATCGACGATCACTGTTCCCGATGCAAACGCACCACCGATCATTCCATCGTGGCCATGGCCGGCGACGAAGTCCTCAAGACTCGCTGCCGCACCTGCGGCGGTGAACATAAATTTCGCCAGAATAAAAGCCGTAGCAAAGAGATGACCGCCAAAGAAGCTTTCGATAAAGTGCTTGCCAGCGTTACGGGAGAAGAGACGAAACCCGCCAAGACCAACCGCAAGAAGTGAACGTTACATTCAACGTTAGCCTACACGCGCGATTCCGAAAATGTTTCGTAGGGTAGGGGTTCTTCGGGCCAAACTACGGCCCTCAGAATGGCAGGGGGCTGGGTTTCGCGCAGGGAGACAGTGTTGGTAGTTTGTGCATTTTGTAGTGCATGTGTTGTGGTGTGCGCCGTTGCTTGGTCCACGCGCTCAGCCCTTGCGCCCAATGGCCTCCATTCTTTAATCTGAATCGTTTGCCCCCGGAGAGAGCCCATAATGCTGACTTTGTTCCAGCGCACCGCGGTGTGCGTCCTACTCGTAGTTGCAGGTTTTGGCCAGCGCAAATCTGAGCCGGTTGCTGCTCCCGCGTCCCGCCCCATCCAAATCGTCGTCGATGCCACTCATGCACCGGAAAAGATACTCCATGCACAGCTTCAAATCCCGGTTGTGTCTGCTCAAGGGCGGGTCACACTTGTCTATCCTAAGTGGATTCCCGGCGAGCACGCGCCCACCGGTCCTATCAACGATGTGACCGGCATCGAGTTCTATGGCAATGGACAGCGCCTGACCTGGAGGCGCGATCTGGATGAAATGTTTGCCCTACATGTGAATGTTCCGGCCAGTGTGAGCACTGTCGAGGCCCATCTCGACCTGCTATTGCCGGCTCCCGCAGAAGGATTTTCTTCCGGAGCTTCGGCTACCGCCCAACTCGACATGGTGAGCTGGAATCAAATGGTGCTCTATCAGCCCGGCAAACACAGCGACGATATTTCCATTACTGCATCTCTGCGAATTCCAGCCGATTGGCACTATGGAACCGCTTTACCCGTAGACCACGAAAGCAACGGACAGATTAATTTCCGCACTGTCTCTCTAACCACGCTGGTCGATTCTCCCGTGCTCACGGGCCGACATTTTCGCCGCATTCCCCTTACGCCCGATGGTCCCATTCAACACTATCTCGATGTTGCTGCTGATAGTGAAGCCGCTCTGCAATGGCTGCCTGAGACTGTGAGCGAATACAAAAACCTGGTGGCGGAGACCGGCGCTCTCTTTGGCGCCCGCCACTACCGCGAATACCATTTCCTGGTGACTTTGAGTGACCGCGTTGCGCATTTCGGCCTCGAGCATCACCAGTCCAGCGATGACCGGATCGCCGAACGCACCATGATCGATGACGACCTGCGCGTCCTGGCCGCCAGCCTGTTGCCCCACGAGATGACTCATTCGTGGAATGGAAAATATCGCCGTCCAAAAGGGCTGGCCACTCGCGATTATCAGGAACCGATGAAAGGCGACCTGCTCTGGGTCTACGAGGGCCTGACTCAATACCTGGGCGAAATTCTCACAGCTCGCAGCGGGCTCTGGAACCGGCAGCAGTTCCTGGACGAGGCTGCGGAGACTGCCGCCACCTTAGACCACACGCCCGGACGAAGCTGGCGTCCTTTACAAGACACTGCTGATGCTGCGCAACTCCTCTACAGCGCGCCGCCGGAATTTGCAAACTGGCGGCGTGGCGTGGATTTCTATCCTGAAGGTTTCCTGATCTGGCTCGACGCGGACACGCTCATCCGGCAGCGAACCAACGGACAGAAATCACTCAACGATTTCTGCCGCCTCTTTCATGGTGGGCAGAATACTGAACCTAAAGTAGTGCCCTATACCTTTGACGATGTGGTCGGTGGGCTCAACCAAGTTGTTCCCAACGATTGGCAGAAGTTCCTGCGCGAACGTCTTGATACTTATGGTCCCGGCGCACCGCTTGGCGGTATTCTCAACGGTGGCTGGAAGTTGGTGTATGACGATAACGCCAGCGACATCACGAAGAACCAGGAAAAATCCAACCATCAGGTCGATGCTCGCTTCTCTTTGGGATTGTATCTCGATGAAAAGGGCGCAGTGCGCGACGTGATCTTCGACAGCCCTGCCGCCAAAGCCGGCATCGCACCCGGAATGGAAATCGTGGCGGTCAATGGGCGCCGATTCAGCGGCGATGTTCTGAAAGACGCGCTTAAGGCCGGCAAAACCAGCGGCGCCAATATTGACCTGCTGGTGGCCAACGGCGATTTCTTCAAGACCCACACCATCAACTACCACGAAGGCGAAAAATACCCGCACTTGGTGCGAGACGAATCCAAGCCCGACGTACTGAGCGAGATCATCAAGCCATTGGCGAGCAGCCATTAGCTTTTAGCCATTAGCCATTGGCCCTTAGCTGTTAGTTCTTAGCGAGTGCTTTCTCGATTTTCAGATCACCCGATCACCGGATCACCGGATCTCCCGATCTCAACGTGCTATCTTATCTCGCATGAATCGCGCCCTTCTCCTGTTCTTTCTTCTCGCCACAATTTCATCTTCGTTTGCACAGACTACCTACGATGTCATTATCCGCAACGGCCAAGTCATCGACGGTTCTGGCAACCCCTGGTTTAGTGGTGACATTGCTATTCAGGGCGAGCGCATCGCGGCCATTGGCCAGTTCAAGGATGCCAAAGCCAAGCGCGTGATCGATGCCGCTGGCCTGGTTGTTGCTCCGGGCTTCATCGACATGCTCGGCCAATCCGAAACCGCACTGCTGATCGACAATCGCGCCATCAGCAAGCTTGCCCAGGGAATCACCACGGAAATCACCGGCGAAGGCGGCTCCATTGCTCCGCAAAACGCGCTTACGCTGGAAGCCTTGCAGCCCTCCATCGAGCCTTATCACCTCAAGGTCGATTGGACCGATCTGGCTGGTTATTTCCATCGACTGGAAAGCCAGGGTACTCCGCTCAATCTTGGTACGTACGTTGGCGCAGCCCAGGTGCGTGAGGCCATTCTCGGTGACGTGAATCGCGCGCCTACGTCTGAGGAACTGGAAAAGATGAAGTCTCTGGTTGCTCAAGCCATGCAGCAGGGCGCTTTTGGAATTTCCACGGCGCTGATCTATCCGCCCGGACACTATGCCAAAACCGAAGAGTTAATCGAACTGGCCAAGGTAGCTGCTCAATACGGCGGAATCTATGCCAGCCATATACGCAGCGAAGGACAGAGCGAAACTGCCGCCATCGAAGAGGCCCTGCGCATTGGCCGCGAAGCGCATCTGCCCGTCGAGATATTTCACCTGAAAGTCAGCGGGAAGAGCCGCGCAGGGGGCATGACCAAAGTGGTCGCGATGATCCAGGCCGCCCGTGATGCCGGACAAGACATTACCGCAGACATGTATCCCTACGTGGCAGGCGCAACTGCACTTGCTTCGGCGATGCCACCCTGGTCCGCCGACGGAGGCTTGAATAAACTCCTCGGACGTTTGCGCGATCCGGCAATACGCGCGCGCATCAAAGGCGAGATGGTCAAGACTCATGCGGATTGGGAAAACCTCTACCTCGATGCCGGAGGCGCGCCCGGCGTGATGGTCGCCTCCGTCGTGAACAAAGACTTGAAGCAGTACACCGGCAAGACCATTGCGCAGATCGCCGCCGAGCAGAAAAAAGATGTTCTCGACGCGCTTATCGATTTCATCGTGGCCGATAAAGGCCAAACCGGCGCGCTCTACTTCATCGCCAGCGAAGAAGACCTGCAATACGGCCTGAAACAACCCTGGACCAGCATCGGCCTCGATGCCAACGAGATGCCCCTCGATGGTCTGCTCTTCGAACCCCACGCCCACCCGCGCACCTTCGGCAGTATGCCGCGTTTCCTCGGACACTATGTCCGCGACCTGCGCCTCATCCCTCTAGAGCAGGCCATCCGCAAGATCACATCGCTGCCTGCACAGCGCGAACACCTCACCAACCGCGGCCTGTTGAGAGAAGGCTACTTCGCCGACGTTACTATCTTCGATCCGAAGACAATTATCGACAAAGCCACCTACACCGAGCCTGCGCAGCTACCGCAGGGCGTGAAGTATGTCTTCGTAAACGGCCAACTCGAATTCGAAAACGGCCAGTTGACTGGAGTGAATGCGGGCAAAGCTCTTCACAGGAGTAATCCTTGAAGGCCGCGCATGAACTCCATCCAAGCGCTCCAGGGTCTGACGCTCAAGACCTGGAACGTCTCGGATACGCTCAGGAACTTCTTCGCACTGTAGGCGGCTTTTCCAACTTCGCTCTATCGTTTTCCATCATCTCGATCCTTACCGGCGCAGTCACGCTCTATGACTATGGCCTATCGATGGGTGGGCCGCTGGAGATGACTATGGGCTGGCCCCTGGTTACTGCCGGGACGCTACTTGTTGCCTTGAGCATGGCCGAACTTGCTTCCGCGATTCCTACTTCCGGCGCAATGTATCACTGGTCGGCCGAACTGGGGGGACCAACCTGGGCCTGGTTTACTGCATGGTTCAACATCATTGGACTTATCACTGTGATTGCGGGTGTCGACTATGGCTGCGCGCGTTTTCTGGTTCCCATACTCGGGCTACCATCATCACATTTAGTGGTTCTTGTTGTGTATGCCGTGATCCTTCTTTCTCACGGATGGATCAACCACTACGGCGTACGCTGGGTGGCTCGTCTCAATGATGTTAGCGTGGCCGTTCATATCCTTGGAGTGATGGTTCTGATGGCAGCGCTGTGGTTTCTTGCACCTAAACAGCCGCTCAGTTTCCTGCTCCGTGCTTCTCCTGTTGATCCGCCGGTACATGCGCCCTACGCCTGGCTCTTTGTGCTTGGATTGTTGCAAGCCCAATGGACCTACACCGGTTTCGACGGCTCCGCCCACATTGCGGAGGAGACTGTCGATCCTCGACGCCGCGCCCCCTGGGGCATGGTGATGGCCGTGGTAGTGTCAGGTTTTTTCGGATATCTGCTGGTGCTCTCGCTCGCCTGGGTCATCCCAGACATTCGACAGGTCTTGACCACCAAGGACGCCAGCGGCAATGCCATTCCGGCTGTCCTGGCCATTGTGCAGAGAACGATCGGCGAGCGAGCGGGTGCTGCGGTTCTGGGATTGACTGTCCTGGCTATGTGGTTCTGCGGCATGTCATCCGTGACCTCGCTCTCACGAACCTTTTATGCGTTCTCGCGGGACAAGGGCATGCCTCTGTGGCGTCATTGGAGTAGCATCGGCGCTCGCCAGACACCGTCACGCGCGATCTGGCTATCCGTGATCCTGGCATTTGTGGCCCTGGTTTACAGCGGCGCTTATTCCGTGGTGACATCGATCAGCGTCGTTGGCTTCTATATCTCCTACATCATTCCGGTGTTTCTTGGCTGGCGCAAAAAGCGAGCATGGATCGCCAATCGTGGCCCGTGGCATCTCGGTCAATGGAGCAATACCATCAACCTGCTGGCCATCGTTTGGACAGCATTCATTTGCGTGATTATGGTGATGCCTCCCAACACTCTCACTGGCTACACCGTGGCCGGAGTAATGCTGGTCTTATATTTGTTGCATCTCGTCAGCGGTAAACACGAAATGCGCAAGCCATCGTTGAACTTGGCCCAGGAAGATGACGCAAGCGGTGGGTAGTTTGAAGCACTCTTCTACTGAGGCGGCGCAGTCTTGTCTTCTACCTTGTCAGCGCCTTTACGCGTTGCGCGGGCTGACTTGTTAACGATCTTCTTGGTTCCATGCTTGATCTTCCGTCCGGTCTTCTTGACCGCTCTTCCCGTAGCATGAGCAGCATCCTTGGTATCCTGCTTAATACCACTGTTATCCTGTTGGGCCATCGCTCCCAGCGAAAGAAGCAGCGCAAACACAAATGTCCAAACAACTCTCAATCCCATTTTTCACCTCAGCTAGTTCTTAGTTCGGATTCCAGGCAGAAGCCCAGAGTTGCCAACGAGCCAGCGCGGTGAGGGGGTATTGGGTAATTTGGTAAGTGGGTAATTGAAGAAGCAATGCCTTGCACGATCCTACCACTCTTGATAGCTTCAAAATGGATGCCCCGATTACCCGATTCCCCCTGGTTGTCTTCGCCCGAACCTTTCTTCCTCCAACCCGAGGAGGTCCATATCTGGCGGGTCAACCTGGTACAGCCTGATCCTGTGATTGCGCGCTGCCGAGAGCTTCTTCCCCCCGACGAGATTGCCAGAGCTGAGCGGTTTTATTTTGAACGGGATCGCCGGCGCTTTCTCGTTTCTCACGCGATGGTGCGGACCGTTCTTGGCCGCTATCTTGCGCTCGAGCCTTTGGAAGTCCGCTTCGTCCAGGGCGAAAAAGGAAAACCGGACTTGGTCCCTGAGCAGAATTCGCTGGGACTGACATTCAATCTGTCGCATTCAGGTGAATTTGCCTTAATGGGAGTTTCGATCCAACTCATTATGGGAATCGACATTGAACTGATCCGTACCGATTTTGGCGGGCAGGAGATTGCCGAGCGATTCTTTTCTCAATATGAAGTGGCCACCCTGCTCTCGCTTCCGCAGCATCAGAGGGCCGAAGCCTTCTTCTATTGCTGGACACGGAAAGAGGCCTACATCAAGGCCCAGGGCGAGGGTCTTTCACTGCCGCTCGATAGCTTTGATGTCACATTTGCTCCCGGAACCGAGCCCGCCTTGCTCCGTGTCGCCGATCATCCCAACGAAGTTGCGCGATGGAAGCTATATGACATCGACGCGGGTCCCGGTTACAAAGCCGCGCTCATGATTGAAGGCAAACAGCATCATTTGCGGTACTTCGATTGGCAAGGGCCATCCCTGTAAGAAAGCAACTACGAGAGAAGGCAAACCCACCACGGACACGGAGACACGGAGAAAAACAAAACATTAGCCACGAATTAACGCGAATGACCAAGAATCAAGATCAAAGATAAAAAAAGAGAACGAGAAAAACGCAAAAAGCGAAGAAACCTCAATAAATAAAATCTCTATCCTGATCCTGGGTTTATTCGCGTTACTTCATGTTCGTTCGTGGCCAAAAAGGCTTTGGTTTTCTCCGTGTCTCTGTGCCTCTGCGGTGGGTTTTGCTTTTTGGTCTAGCTCTGCTACGCTGTGATTTCTCCCATCAAAGAGGTTCGGTTGTGGCTTCGCTACGGAAATTTCCTCTACTTTGCACCCTCGTCATCGCTGGCCTGGCGCAAGGGTGCCATTCGCCTCTGCGGTGCGCGGTGAAGACGCGGTTGCCGGAGCCATGTCCACCTCGGTTGCATCTTGCCGATGTCTTATTCGCTACCGATCGAATGCTGATCGACAAAGACAATGCTGAGTTTTCCGGGAGCCGCAACCTTGCTGACGACCATATAACCTACGGTTTGAAATGCGAAGATCCCGCCGGAAGCCTCGCCGGATGTGCCACGTCGAAGATTTTCGACAAGCAGGAATTTCTGCGCTACATCCACGACCAGCAGAGAGATGTGCTGCTTTTCGTTCCCGGTTATAAATATTCATTCGATGAGACCCTGCAACTTGGCTTGCGGATTGTCGAGCGGGCGCAGTTCGACTCCGTTGTGGTTGGTTATGCCTGGCCTTCGAGGAACCGCCTGCTTGCTTATGGCGCCGACTACGATACCAACGAATGGTCTGTCGAGCACTTCACTGATTTTCTTGTTGACCTGGTCAATGCTGTTCCACCCGGCAAATTGCTCCATATTGCGGCCCATAGCATCGGCAACCGGCTGTTGCTTCAATCTTTGTTGCGGTTGCATCTCTCACAGGAGAAATTAGGGGAGCTGATCATGATTGCGCCCGATGTTGACGCTCAGACCTTCGTCGAGCAGGTCCCCAAGTGCGGTCCATTTCGCAGGAAGACAGTCTACATATCGCCCCGCGACCAGGCATTGAAATTCTCTGATTTCTGGTTTCACTCCAACACGCCACGCGCCGGAGAAGAATACGTCATCTTGAGCGGCATGGATACCATCGATGCCTCAAGACTTCACACCGGCATCACCGGCCATGCCTATTTCGAGAATTCTCAATTGATGCTCAACGATGTAAGCTCCGTCCTCAAGGGAATACCGGTCGAAAAACGGCAGTTGGACAAATGTAGCGTAAAAGCGCTGGAATCGAAGAACGCAAAAAACGGTTCGACTGTCTATTGCCTACCCAACAACCAAAGCTTCAGTTGGCAAGGCCTGCTACGGTTGCATCGTCAGAAAAGAAAAAAAGAACGCTGTCAAGCTATCTAGATTCACGCTGTTTGCAACAAAATCGATCGATCGAAGTTCAGCAGCTCGCCAATGCGCTGAATGCTGATGTCGGCGGGCGGAAGGCTGTTCACGACCTGAGCATCGAGCGCATAGTGGCCCTGCCGTGGAAACACCGTCGTCACTCTTTCGCCCCAGATCTCTTTGACTGCGGTCAGGATACGCAACTTGTCGTCAATCAGCACGTAGTGATCGGCAGGGAAGCGCTGCTCCACGTCATCCAACTCTTTTTCTTTGTGAATGTAGATGAGTACATTTCCGTCGAATGCGTCGTAGATTCCCGAGCGCTGAATCTTGCGAGGCTGAAATACGACATCTCCGTCGGACAACACTACCGGCTTCCCCCACTGCCTAACATGCTCGATCACGTCCAGAGAGTCGGGATAGAGCCGCGTGGCAAACGGATAGTTGACCATAAAGTGGGAGACGGTCAGCAGGCTTGGGTCTCGTGGATACTCGACGCGGTAGCGTTGCAAAGCGCCGAGGTAGTCGGCATAGCCAAGTTCGTTTCGCATCTGCTCGAAAAACTCCCAATACCGCTGCTGCCGTTCATGGCCTACTTCTCTCTCGAGGTGGCGCTTGAGGTCGGCAGTGATGCGGTCATTGTCGAGCAAAGTGTTATCGACATCGAAAAGGAATACAACGTTGTTGGTTGGATCCATAAACTAGCCAGTTTATTCCGTTATCGCCAAAACGTGAAATTTCTTCTTGCCCGTGAACCATTACTTCGTTCCAAGTTTAAGCGCCTCTTCCATCGTCCACCGCGGAATTGCTCCAGGGCGGCCTGCAACCAGTGCGCCCACGCGATTGGCGAAATCTGCGATCTCGGCTGGCTCCCAGTGGGCGGAAAATCCATGAACAAATGCTGCCGAAAATGCATCTCCTGCCCCCACTGTATCCACCACACTGACCGGATACCCAGGAAACTCTGCATAGCGGTCATTCATAAAAATGGCGCATCCTGACTCGCCCCGGGTCACTACGACTGCTTCGAAATAAAATTGTTCTGCGTAGCTTCGGCAAAAGTTTTCCAGCGAGGACAATGAACGGCTAAACATATTTGCCATCTCGTCTGCTTCCTGCAGATTGAGCTTGAGCACGGTCGCTCGCGACATCAACTTCTCGACAAGCGCGGGCGTGTAGCAATCACGACGAAGATTTACATCGTAGAACCGATGGGCGTTGCCGGCGGCTGCCAACAATGCCGTGGTCAGTTGGTATGCCGGTTCGCTTGTTTGCTGTAAGGTCCCGTAGTAAATCCAATCCGGTGCAGGAGACAGTAGCTCATCGATTTCAGCTCGACTCAACACTGGAAAATCGTAGGCAGCGGGACGATGAATCACGTAATCGGGCTGGCCGCGCGAATCGGTGTTTACCGTAACCATCCCGGTCGGGTAATCGTTTGAACCAACATAGCTCGTGGAAAGACCTATGTCCTTCATGCTGTCCAGAATCCGGTTGCCACGGTGGTCGTTGCCCACGGCGCTCAGAAACAAAACCTCGTGTCCCAACTGCCGCGCATGGGCCGCGAAATTAAAAGGCGCGCCACCAGCATGTTCGGCCTCGCCGATAATGTCCCACAACACCTCGCCAATGCTGATGATCTTCAATGTGTTAGTCTGTTTCTTCCATATACATTATGCCTAATCATCATGCGGTCCAGGTCGATCTTCAGGAGATGGCTCGTCAAGCAATGCTCGAGCATGGCTTTGAGCCTGAATATCCTGCGGAAGTTCACCAGCAGGTAGCCGAGTTGAAATCACATCCGCCCAAGGTCGAGCCGGGTGGAGATATTCGTGATTTGCGCGATCTGCTCTGGTCCTCCATTGACAACGACACTTCCAAAGACCTTGATCAGATCGAGGTCGCCGAACGTCTGTCGAATGGCGATACCAAGGTGCTGGTTGGGGTTGCCGACGTAGATGCCTTTGTCGCCCGCGATACGCCCATCGACAGGCATGCTTATAAGGAGACTACGACCGTCTATACGCACGTCCGCAACTTCCACATGCTGCCCGAAGAACTTTCGACCGGGGACACCTCTCTGCTGGAAGGTGTCGATAAGTTGAGTATCGTGGTCGAATACGTGGTCAGCAGGGAAGGGGATCTTCGTTCCAACAATGTATATCGAGCCGTGGTGCGCAACAAAGCGCAGCTTGCCTACAACTCAGTCGGAGCATGGCTTGAAGGACGGGCGGCCGCTCCTCCCAAAGTCGCGGCTTCCGCAGACCTCCAGTCGCAACTCAAACTCCAGGACGAGGTCGCACAGGCGCTCAGAAACCAGCGTTTCAGCCACGGAGCGCTCACTCTTGAAAGCTCCGAGACCCATCCTGTCCTGGTGAAAGACCAGATTGTCGATGTGGCCCGCCAGGAAAAGAACCACGCCACCGAACTGATCGAAGACTTCATGGTCGCCTCCAATCACGTGGTTGCTACCCTGCTGAAGGACGTTCCATCTTTGCGAAGAATCGTAAAAGTCCCGGAGCGTTGGGATAGGATCGTCGAATTGGCCAATCAGAAAGGCTTCAAGCTGCCGGCGAAGCCGGATTCCAAATCGCTCAACGACTTCCTGATCAAGATGAAGACATCCGATCCCGACCACTTCGTCGACCTCTCACTTGCGGTGGTCAAACTGATGGGACCAGGAGAGTATGTCCTGGAGCGGCCCGGAGAGCCGGAAATCGGCCACTTCGGACTCGCAGTGCAGGATTACACCCACTCCACCGCTCCCAATCGCCGCTTCCCCGATGTGGTGACGCAGAGGCTCGTCAAGGCCGTGCTCGCCCACCAGCGCTCACCTTATACGGATAGCGAACTCTCAACTATCGCCCAGAACTGCACGATCAAGGGAGACGAGGCGCGCCGCGTTGAAAGAGAGATGTCGAAGCGCATTGCCGCCGTAGTCATGAGCGACCGCATCGGCGAGGTCTTCGACGCCATCGTCACAGGCGCCGGATCAAAAGGCACATTCGTCCGCGCGCTCACACCCCACATTGAAGGAATGCTGGTGCGAGGGCAGCAAGGAGCGGATGTCGGAGATCGCCTGCGCGTAAGATTGATCAGCACCGACATCCGTCGCGGCTACATCGATTTTGCGCGGGTACATTGATTTTTGGCTTTTCCACTCCCAGGGTGCATACTGTTACGCTTTTTAATTTCTGAATCCCGAGAACACCACCATGCAAAAGCTCAGGAGCCTTCTTCTCCTTGTTGTAATCGCATTGTCTGCTGCAATCTGCGCCGCTCAAAATATTCCTTCTCCATCAGAGTTCCTCAAGTTTGAAGTAGGCGCCGATCGCAAGCTGGCCGACTATCGCCAGATTTCCTCTTACTTCAAGGCCCTGGCGGCTGCCTCCAAGTGGTTGCAAGTCCAGACCTTGGGAAAGACCACGCTGGGTGAAGAGATGATCATGGCCGTCATCTCCACTGAAGAAAATCTGCGCAACCAGGCCAAATATAAAGAGATCGCGCACAAGCTGGCCGATCCTCGCGGGCGTTCCCAGGAAGAACTCGATTCGCTGGTGAACGAAGGCAAGGCCATTCTGCTCATCACCTGCAACATTCACTCCGATGAAATTGGTTCCAGCCAGATGTCGATGGAATGGGCCTACAAGCTGGTGACTGCCAAAGATCCTGAGACGCTGCATCGGCTCAATGACGCAATTGTCCTTCTGGTTCCCTCGCTGAATCCCGACGGCGAAACCATGGTGACCGAGTGGTACCGCAAATATCTGGGCACAAAGTATGAAGGCGGACGCATGCCTTATCTCTATCACCATTACGTGGGCCACGACGACAACCGCGACTGGTACATGCTCACCCAGATCGAGACGCAAAACATGAACCAGGCTGTCTATCACGAATGGTTTCCTCAATTCTGGCTCGATGAACACCAGATGGGATCCCTGGGTCCACGCATCTATATTCCTCCGAACGCTGATCCCGTGGCCAAGCTGGTGAATCCGCTGGTGCATCGCGGCAACAATCTCATGGGCGCGGCCATGGGCTGGCGATTGGAAGAGGCGGGAAAGTCAGGAGTCATTTACGGCTACTCTTTCGACGCATATTGGCCCGGCGGCACCCGCAATACCGGCTGGTGGAAGAACATGTATGGTGTGCTGACCGAAGTTGCTTCCGCGCGCATCGCCACGCCCATACAGGTCTCGCCTTCCGAATTGCAAGGCGGCCAGAAAGGCCTGATTCAATATGAGCAGCAAATCAACTTCCCCAATCCCTGGCCCGGCGGTACGTGGCGGCTGCGCGACATTATGGATTACGAGTTGATCGTCTCCGACGCGGCGCTGGAGACCGTAACCAAATATCGCAAAGAGCTCTTGCGTGGCGTAGCAAGCATGGCCAATGAAGCGGTCCGCTCTGCCGATGCTTCGGAATTCTGGCGCATTCCTGTGGAAGGACAGCGTGATCCGATTGTCGCCGCGCGTCTCGCTGCCCTCATGCTTCAGCATGGGGTTGAGGTTCGGGCTTCCAAGGACAATAAAGAGTTCGTGATTCCCACCGCACAGCCCTACAGCCGCTTCGTCGACGAGATGATGGGCATACAACACTATCCCGAGGTGCGGCCCGCTCCCAACAGCGGCATCCTGGAGCCTTACGACGTGGCTGCTTGGTCGCTACCTTTGATGATGGGGGTGCATGCCGAACGCACGAAACTCTCTTCCCAGGAGCAGCAGGGCGCTGCGCCCATCAAAAGCGTGACTTGGCCGCAAGGCGGACTCAGCGGCAACGGAAGCTACTACTCGGTCTCCGACACGCAGAATAGTGTTTTCTCGCTGATCAATGCCATGCAAAAAGCAGGTGGCAGCGCCTTTGTGGTCAAAGCGCCTAACCAAGCGCCGCAGATGATTTTTGCCGCTCATCCTCAACTGGCTGCGAATGCCGAAAAATTTCATCTTCGACTAGAGGCGCGGCAACAACTTCCACAAGGCGCCACGCAACTTAAAGCAGTCCGTGTCGGCCTCTACAAACCGTATGTAGCTTCCATTGATGAGGGATGGACTAGGTTTGTCCTTGACCAATATGGCTTCCCTTTGAAAAGCATCGAAAATAAAGAGGTGAAAGCCGGAAATCTGAATGCTGCTTACGATGTAATCATCTTGCCCGATAGCACCCGCGAGATCATCCTCGAAGGGCGTGCAAGCCGCGAAGGCTACTTCGAAGATTTCCCTCCCGAATATAGCGGTGGAATCGGCAGAGAGGGTTTGCGCTCTCTCCGGGACTTTGTCGAAAAAGGCGGAACACTGATCACTCTGGCGCGCGCTTCGGAGGCGCTCTTTGGCGAAGAATTCAACCTGCCGGTCCGCAATCCGGTGGCAGGCTCAGGTGCCGCGCCCACCGAAGGACGGCGAGCCGTCAACACCGCCGACTTCAACATCCCCGGTTCGATTTTGCGCGTCTATGTCGATCCCAACCACCCGGTGGCCTACGGTATGCCTGAGGAGATCGCTGCCTTCGTAGACGCTCCACTCGCCTTTCAAACCTCGTTACCCGCCCCAGACATGCAGCGATCGATTATCGCCTGGTATCCGGAAAACGCCCGCGACATCCTGATCTCGGGATACGCCCACGGTGCAGAACGCCTGGAGCGCAAGGCCGCAGTCGTGAGCTTCACAAAAGGGAAGGGAAGAGTCGTAATGTTCGGCTTCCGAGTGCAACACCGCGCCCAAACCGAAGGAACATTTCAAATGTTGTTCAACGCAATATTCCTCACAACGCAGCAATGATGTCTGGAATTGCGTCGAGGCTGGGTAGAATCGCAGTCGCTCCCTGAAACACGCAGCTCTTCGTTAAATCGGTTGGAACCACGATACAACGCAGCCCAGCGGCGAGCGCCGAAGTCAAACCTCGCTCCGAATCCTCAATTACCACGCAACGTTCGGCAGGTAGATTCAGGCGTTGCAATGCCATCTGGTAAGGCTCCGGGTGAGGTTTCAGGTATTGGCAATCTTCCGAGGCAAGAATAAATTCAAAGAAGCCCAGCAGGCCATTGCGTTCATGAGTGATCTCCAGGTGCTCACGGCGAGAACTGGTCACCACTGCCATTCGAACCTTGCCGGAAAAAGTCTGCAATACCGGCAAGACATTGGGAAAGACGCTGCATTGAGTGCGCAGCAGATTTGCGTACATCAGGTTTCGCTCATCGCGAAGAGCCGCAACTTGTTGTGGACTCCATCCCTGCGCTGCAACTAGGTCGAGAGTGCTGCGTCCCTGGCGCATGGCGTAATCCAGATACAGCTCTGGGGTAAGATCGACTCCCGCGCGTGCGAGCGCGACCCGCGTGGCTTGATAGAACAAGCCTTCCGTATCGACCAGAACGCCATCGTTGTCCCAAAGGATTGCCTCGACCATAATGAGAGAAAATTTTCCTTGAAGGGCAAAATGTACCTAACGACTATTCAATCCCACAATATCTCAACATAACCCGTTTCTCTTATTTCAAGATCGGCGCTGATGAGAGGCAGTTCCAGATCCAATGCTGTTGCAACAATCATTCGGTCGAATGGATCCCGAATAAGAGGCAGTTCGAAAGACTTAAGGATTGTTTGAGTTCGCAACTCCTCTATCGAGAAGTATCTATGTCTGTCGAGTTGTTGAACCCAATCATCGAAACGTTGTTGTATCCGTACTCTTCCAGATTCGAATATGCTGAGACATTCGGAAAGCACAATCGTGGGAATATGTATAAGCGCGCTGCCATCATTGCGCTGCGCTCCTTCGAACGCCTTTAACGCGCGTACGCCCAATTTTTCGGTGCGGCCAACAACGGACCAGAGAAGGGCATGAGTATCAACAACCGCGACGATCAATGGGCTTTTCTCTGACGCTTATTCTTGGTCACCTCTGCAAAAAGAGAATCAAGGTCGCCCTCAATGCTCAACGATCCCAGCAGAGGCGGCCTGGGCTTTTCCGGGTCTATCAATAGTTTGACGGACTGCTCGACGCTCAAAAGAGCCTTGTTCGTGCAATCGAAGGTCTTAAGTATCCCCCACAGAGGCGCTGCGATGTTTCCATCAAAGACTAGCGCTAGGGCCGTCATACCGAAGTCAGATGCTGCTATTGCATGCAACAAGGGATTAAGTTTGGAAGGTTCGAGAAGCCGCAACCGTTGGCCAGAAGCCAGGGCTTCCACCGATATTCTCAGGTACCGTTTCTGCAGCTCCAGTAGATCTGGCGAGTTGGATGCGACTTGTGTTCCAGCCTGAGGAAAACGGTCCAACGTCTGGGGAAACTGGTCTAAAGCTTTCGCGAGCGTAATAATATACCGGGACTTGAACTCACTCGACCCCAGTAATCCCAAAAGCAGAGCCAGCACCTCAGTGCGCACACGAGCGTATTTCGTTGCAAATTCATCGAATAAGCGCTCAAAATCAGCCGGTTCCGTTTGCGTCAATAATGGAACAAACCAATCCCTTTTGGCGCGTTCCAGCATTTGTACCGCTTTCTCATATACTTCTGGCGACCGTTGCCCAAGCTTCCAAAACTTCTCGACCGTGTTCACCGTCACGAACAAGGTCTGGGTGGTCAGCGGTGTAGCTTCCACGTTGAGGCTCATGGCTCTATTATGTCAGTACATGTACTCGTTTAGGAAATGCTTTCTCTGAAAACTAAGCTGCAATCACTTTCCAATACAGTGCTGCGACCAGTAACGTTACCAAGACAACAACCGCATAAACATTAGCTAAACGCAGCCTTTGTCTCGCGCTGAACGCCTCCCCGGAGGTGATGCCGTCACCCATGGCGATCCAGATGTTCTGGTAGGGCATCCAGAAGGGCACAGCCGCCAGAACAAGAGGCGCCATTACTACCAACGGAGGAATTCCAGCCTTTGTCGTTACATCCGACACCGGAAGAAACAGCACCGGGATAGCAATGAAGCCGGTAGGATCCAGAAAGCGCAAGAGGAACATGGCGACAGCCATTACGATGGCGAGCACCACGATGCTGAAAGTAAGTTTGCCGGCGATGGGGGTAAGGAATGTGGCAATCCAGTCGGTGACTTTGTAGTCTTGCAGCACATTGGCAAGACTGAAAATGCCTCCCAGAAAGAGCAAGAGCGTCCACGAGACGCCATTGGTTACGTCATTGTCCTTGATGATGCCGGCCAGCGCGAAAACCGCCAAAGCGAACATTCCGACCAGAAAACTGGGCAGATGGTGGATGCGGTCGGTGGCCCAGTATGCAATCGAAAGAAGCACGACTCCAGCAGTAATCCACTCGGCGGGCTTGAAATGCCCCAGGGACCGCAGTTCGCGCCGGGCAAAATCACTGGAGATTTCGAGCTTTGATTCTGGACGAAGCACTAACTGGTTTACGGCAATCATCAGCACGCAAAGCAGAACCGTGGGCAAGGACATGACCTTGGCATAGCCGACCCAGCTTAGAGGAATATGCTTGATCTGAAAGACGGAATCCACGACTGGACCAAAGAGCGATCCATATAAGAAGGCACAGCCGGGCACGACTGCCATCTCCACGGCGGTAATCACGATCAAGGCCGATCCACGGCTGCGGCGCGCCAGCCCTAATGATTGAACCAGGGCATAAGCAATTGGAACTACGATCGCGGTTCGCACCGTCATGGATGGAATGCCCAAAGCCAACGTGAAGCCAATGGCAAGGAAAGCGAAGAGTATCCCCGGATAAGTCGCCGGAAACAATGACAAGATGTAATACGACAGGCGCTGGGCCAGCCCGGTGCGCTGCATGGCAAAGCCATAGAAGAGAACGCAAAGCAGAATCCAGAATTGCGGACTGGCGAAGCCGCTCAAGACAAGAGGAGTCTTGACCGGGACCAGCAGCATAAGCGCCATCATCAGTATTGAGGCGATGCCGTTGTTCATGACCTGAAATATCCAGAGCACCACAGTGAAAGCGACAATGGCCAGAACAGATTGAGCCGGACGCCCAAGTCCATGCGGCGTGGGCAGCAGGAAAATCGTTAGCCCAAGCGCCAAGGCGATACCCAAGCCGATCCATTTCCGCAGCGGATGGGATTCCGGTGTTTTACCCAGGGTGCTGGTTGCCATTGAAACGATCCTCACTTGCTAAGCGAAAAGTGGCCATGAGACCTGGCGATTGGACGGTCTGAAACCCCTCCGATACAGCTTTGTGGGTAACTGGTCCAGAAAGTGGAGTATTTTTGCGATATTTAAAATTAATGATTGCAATTTTCTAATGAAGCGGTATCCTTGGGGATAATTTAACACCAGAGATGGTGTTATGTGGAGGAGGGTGGGGTAGCGGTGCTCAGCTAAGTATTGCTACCCCTTGTAAAACTGCGTGACAAACTCCTGAACTTACATTGGGGGAAGGAAAAGTTTGGGAGGGTAAGGGGTAGCATTTCACTTTTTTACGAGTGCGCTACCCCTTTAATTGCCCAGGTATAAGGAGAAGGTTGAGTGCAATGTACAGCACCTCAGGCTGTACAGTTAAAAAATTTTATTTTGTTCTGCTTTCAGAACAACCTAAATTAACCTCTTTGTTTATCAATCAGTTGCGGTTTTGGAGGAAGTACTTTTCCAGGGCTTGGCCAGTGTGGGATTTCTTAATTTTGGAAACCTGGCTGGGTGAACCTTGAGCCACAATACGTCCGCCTTCCTCGCCTCCTTCGGGGCCAAGATCAATGATCCAATCGGCATTGCGAATCACGTCCAGGTTGTGCTCTATGATCACGATGGAGTTTCCAAGATCGGTGAGCCGGTGAATCACCTCGAGCAGTTTGTTGACATCGTCAAAATGCAGTCCGGTAGTGGGTTCATCAAGCAGGTAGAGCGTGCGTCCGGTCTGCCGTTTTGAAAGCTCTTTGGCAAGTTTCATTCGCTGGGCCTCGCCTCCCGAAAGGGTCACCGCAGACTGGCCGAGTTTGATGTAGCCCAGCCCGACATCATCGAGGGTCTGAAGCTTCTGGCGTATCTGCGGGATATCTTCGAGAATGGGCAGCGCATCGGAGACGGCGGTCTCCAGCAAATCTGCAATCGAGTATCCTTTGAATTTGACCGACAGTGTCTCGTGGTTGTAACGCTTTCCTCCACAGACTTCGCAGAGCACATAAACATCGGGCAGGAAGTTCATCTCGATGCGGCGCTCGCCTTCGCCCTGGCAGTGTTCGCATCTGCCACCGGAGACGTTAAAGGAAAAGCGCCCGGCTTTATAACCGCGTTCGCGGGATTCCGGCAGCATGGCATAAAGATCACGGATATGCGTAAAAACGCCGGTGTAAGTAGCTGGATTTGATCTCGGCGTTCTTCCGATTGGGGCCTGGTCGATGCGGATGACTTTATCAATGTGCTCTGCACCCATGATCGCCTTGTGCGCTCCAGGCTCTTCGCGGGAGCGATAAAGCTGCTTGGCCAGCGCCTTATAGAGCGTGTCATTCACCAGCGTAGATTTTCCCGAACCTGAAACACCTGTAACCACAGTAATCACGCCCAGGGGAAAAGTGACATCGATCGATCGAAGATTATTGGCGCGTGCTCCCAGAACCGTAATCGCTTTGCCATTCGAAGGACGCGGCTCAAACCGGGCTGAGATTGACTTCGTTCCCGAGATGTACTGCCCGGTAATCGACTGCGGCTGCCGCATAATTTCATTGGGAGTACCATGGGCAACCAACTCGCCTCCGTGAAGGCCCGCTCCCGGACCGAGGTCGATCACGTAGTCCGCGCGGCGAATCGTCTCCTCGTCATGTTCCACGACCAGCACCGTATTCCCCAGGTCGCGCAATGATTCCAGCGCCCTCAAAAGACGGTTGTTGTCGCGATGATGCAGTCCGATCGAGGGTTCGTCTAACACATAGAGCACGCCGCGCAGCTTCGAGCCAATTTGCGTTGCGAGGCGGATACGCTGGCCCTCTCCACCGGACAGCGTGGCGGCCGAACGGCTGAGCGCCATGTATCCCAACCCAACGGCATTCAGGAATTCGAGCCGTTCGCCGATCTCATGAAGCACGCGGCCTGCAATGGCCTTTTCGCGTTCTGTTAACTGGATTTTGGCAGCTGCCTCCACAGCTCGCCACACCGGCAAAGCAGTGAAGTCAGAAATCGAAAGACCGTTGACCTTGACTGCCAAACTTTCAGGACGCAACCTCTTTCCCTGGCAATGCTGGCAGGTCGTGGCTGACATGTAGGCCAGCAACCACTCCCGATAACTCTCTGAAGTGGACTCTTCCAGGTTTTGATTGAGGAAGCCGATCACGCCGCGAAATCCGACCCGCGGGGCTTCCTTTTCACCCGGCCCAAAGAGCAATAGGTTCTGGATTTTCGCTGAAAATTTTTCAAACGGAGTAGAAAGATCGAGTTTGAATGCCGCTGCAACGATGTCGAGCATACGCTGCAGGTAAGTGGAGCCGGAACCCGGTCCGAGAGCGCCATCGAGGAGCGGCTTCGACCAATCCACAATGATCTTGGCGGGATCGAAGTCGTATTTGCTCCCCAGCCCATTGCATTCCTGGCAGGCTCCATAGACGCTGTTGAAAGAAAACGAGCGCGGCTCCAGCGCTGGTATATTGATGCCGCAATCAGGACATGCCATCCGCGATGAGTACAGATGCTCTTGCCCGCCGACTACCGATACCAGCACCAATCCGTTGCCCAGCTTCATCGCCGTGTTGACTGATTGTTCCAGCCGCTTCTCGATGCCGGGCTTGACCAGCAGCCGGTCGATGACTACTTCGATTGTGTGGTTCTTGCGTTTATCAAGCTGGATGCCCTCCAACTCTTCATCCAGCCGCCGCAGCTCTCCGTCGATGCGGGCGCGGACATAGCCCTGCTCAACGAGCTTCGAAAGTTCCGCTTTGAATTCTCCTTTGCGGCCCCGGACCAAAGGCGCCATGATCATGACTCGCTCTTCCGGCTTCAATTGCAGGACGCGCTGCATGATCTGCTCGGCTGATTGGCGAGAAATGGCCTTGCCGCACTGGGGACAATGGGGGACGCCCACAGACGAATACAACAGGCGTAAATAGTCATA
>DASZFK010000133.1:0-7724 GCA_035939855.1 Candidatus Angelobacter sp. | reverse complement strand
TTTCATTTGACACGCCGGGGCAGGGCTTGTTTTCCCATACCCGGCGCGTACGTCAAATGAAGAGAGGCGTCTTTTCAACGCCTCTCGGCTCGAGGTTTCCTACTGGATCTTCACCGCGAAGATGATGACGGCTGACTGGGTTGGAGTCAGTGTCCCCACTGTCGCGCTGATGGTTCCAGCGGTCCCGTTTGCGGGCGCTACGATCGATCCAACCGTCGTACTGGCGGGTGGAACGTTGCGATAGACCGTAAAGGCCGGTGTCGCATCGCTCACAACCACGCTGGTGATGTTCGAGGTACCAGCGTTGGTCGCAGTGATGCGGTAAAGGACGCAGGCTCCCGGTACAGCTCCGGCAGTGATGTTCGATTGCACGTAACCGGTGTCGGGAGCGCCGTCGCAATTGGCGTCAAGTGCCTGCTCTTTGAGCAAGCGCAGTTCTCCGGCAATGACCGTAGTTGAGTCTTGCGCGGTCGCAAAAGTGGCGTTGTATCCTGCGCGAACAGTCGTGGTATCGATTGCTCCCACAGCAGCGCCGGCAGGCGCGGTGACTTTTACAAACATCACAACGCTTTGTCCGGGTGTCAGAGTAAACGTGGTGGCCGTTGTGACCGCCTGGTCAGCAGCGTCCAGCACGCCGTTCGTGTTGGTGTCCTGGTAGAAAATCGATGTCCAACTGGCAAGATTGTCAGAGGTTATCGGGTTGGTAAAGGTGATCGCTTCGCTCACGTTGCCGTTGTTCGTGAGGTTGTGGGTGTAGACCACAGAACCGCCCGGGAAGATCTGGTTGGATCCGTTGGGCGTGAGAGTCACGTTGTGGACAGTGTTGACGGTGACCTGGTCGTGGATCTGGTCCAGGGCGCCGGAAGTGGGTGATTTTGCCTGGAAGTAAACGGCTTGCGCGCCAGCCGCAAAGTTGTTAGGAACACTGATCACGGCGCAAACCAGCTTGGCCGTGCCACCATTCACCACGCCGGTGTTGCTGATGACGCTTCCCAGGTTGGCAGCCGTACAATCCGCGCCATTGCTGGCGCGGAAGGTCACTGACCAGCCTGCGGGCAGCGTGCTTGAAGACCCGAAGGTCGTAGTGCTCGAAGCCAGCAAGTCGTAAGAATCAGCCACGTTGGCTGCGCTGGTGTTGTTTACGTAAAGGGTAAAGGTAGTCGTAGTTCCGGGATTGGTTGCATTGATCACAACCGGAGAAGCTTCCGGTCCTGGACCTACACCGAGAACGCCCGGATTGCCAAGGGCGGCATTGTTGGTTACGTCGACCGTGCTTGCCGTGATAGCAACCAGGCGGTCGATCATGCTGGCATTGGCGCCGGCATTCAATGCGCCGGAAACCGTAGATGTTGCGGTCACCGTTGCGTTAAAAGGACCGCCGGTCGAACCGGCAGGCAATGCGGCTTTGATGATGACGGTGTAGCTTGCACCGGCAGCCAATGGCCCAGTATCGGGAATGCTGTTGCCAGTGGTATCGATGAGCGGAGTTACGCCGTCGCTCTTGTAAAGCGTGAAGACCGTCCCAGCCGGGAAGGTGTTGGACGGAATGGTGATGTCGAACGAATCGGTTCCGTTTCCGGTATTCGTCACGATATCCGTGAAGGTGACCGTGCTGCCTTGCGCGGCGGCATTGATCGTGTCGATTCCGTTGATGGTTCCGTCGTTGTCGTTGGCGGCAACGCCGGTATCGCTAATGGTTACAGAGGCGCTCTGGCGAACAGTGAAGTTGTAGTTATTGCTGGTGCCGTTCACGGTTGTGCCTGAGCCATCGTTATAAGAAAGAGTTGCGGTGTTGACCAGAACGCCAGGGGCCACGCCGGAGGCGATGTTCACCTGGAAGGTAATCTGGCCGGAAACACCCGGAGCCACCTGATCGACGATAGCGGTGATCGTGTTGCTGGTCACGCTGTAATCGATATGCGGAGATCCGGCGGCTGGTTGAACGTCGCCGGTTGCATCGGTCAGCACGGTTGCGCCGGTCACGCTCCAGCGACCGCTGCCCGCAACGTAAGTCATGCCCGCAGGAAGCGCATCGCCGATATTAACGGTGGTCGCAGTGCTGTTGCCGCTGTTGGTGTAAGTCAACGTAACGGTATAAGGACCGCTGGGCGATGCTCCGGAATTGGAACTCATCACCTTGTTTACGTTGATAACCGCGTTGGCAGTCGCTGTCGTGGTATCAGTGTTGGAAGCCGCCTTGGTGTTATCGAAGACCGAGGTGGCTGTGACTGAGAAGTTGTTGGTCTGCCCTGCAGTTGCCCCCGCCGGCACTGTGCCGGTGATGACGAACTTAAAGGCATTGGCTGCGCCCGGAGCAACTGTAACGTTGGTTCCCGTCAAATCTGTGAAGTTGTCGGGAATGCCGTCGCCGTTGGCATCCAGGTAGATATGGGTATTGGTCAGGGTAAAGGCGCCCGACTGGGCCGGGGCCAAAGTGAGTGTGAAGCTGTCCGAACCGTTGCCGGTATTGGTCAGGGTGTGCGGATAGAAGACCGCCGAGCCGGGCGAAGCCGTCTTGGCGCCATTCGCTGTTAACGTCAAACTGGCGACCTGTTGGACGATGGTCGTCACAACGTTGGAAGTCGCAGTCCGCGAGACCGAAGAGCTATCGGTATACGTGGCCGAAGCCTGGTTGCCGATGGAAGTGCCGGCCGCTGTTTGGGCGGTCGCTCCCGTCGGAGCCAGCATCGCTACGGCCACGATCGCTAGCAGAAGGAAGGACCAGCCTGTGAAAACAGACGATTCCCTCCCTGTATTCGTAGTATTGCTCATTGCCTTCTCCTTGTAGCAATCTCTGGGCGTTTCTTGGGGAGGTGGATCGCTTTCTTTTTTCCTTACCTGGGTCTTTCTTTATTGCTGGGCTTTTACCTTCATCCTTGCTCGTACTGTCTTGCTGGTTCCGCCGGCCATGACGCCGAGGTTCCAGCGTAGAGATCGATATTCCGAATAGGGAACAAGTTCCTGGGTGACTTTTCCGTCAGCGCCGCGCACTGCCCTCTTCAATGGCGCCGGCGCATACTTGCCGTCACTTGTGCTGGCCATTAACTGGCCAGGCTCCGCTGTGCTGGGGACGTACTCCATCCCCGCCGGTACTGGAAGCGTGGCAACCACGTCTTGCACCGGTTTTTTGTCGGAGTTTTTGTATTCCGCCACGTACTCAATCACGTCGCCAGGTTTGGCCTTGTCCCCGGGCTCTTTCTTCTCGGTTCCGTCTACCTTGGTGATCTTGCTGGCGGTCAATGCAACTTTGACCTCAGCCTGCAGAGGCAGATACAAAGTCAGCGCTGCCACAATCACCAATGCCGCTTTGAGATTTTTCGCTGTGCGCATCAAAAGTCACTTCTCCTTCTCGAAACTTGTTTGCCTACAAAAAAGATCTTTTTCCTCTCCAACGGGGGAGGAAAATGAAAGCTTTCAAAGGTTCCTTGTAAGCTTATTTGGGAAGATAAGTTAGAAGTTACTAAGACTCAACATTACTCTCGTACTTTGGTAACCGAAGGTAACTTGTTCAACTTAATAAGCTTTTAGGGAAGGTACTGGGAAGGATGTACTTAGTCTGTGACAAATGTCACATTGACTGGGGAAGCACATAGCGAGGTATCAATCGATGAACGAAATTATTAATAATATTTGTTAATATGATATATAGGCTTTAATTTAAACGAGATTATCGACTTAAGTCATAATAATCAGCAAAATCAGCCCTCCTTTTATTGGTTAGAAAACTCAAAACTTTGGTAATGGTCTTGATTTGAAAGGTACCTTTTTTTCGCGATCAAAGCGCTACTTCACGTTCGTGGCTGGACATTCTGGTTGAGGCGAAAGAAGTTGTTTGGATCATAGTGCGACTTGACTGCAACCATGCGCTCCCATCGCTGGTGATACGCCTCAGGCACGCGATCTTGTTCGTCGCCGCTCATGAAATTGATGTACACGCCTGGTTTCATTGCCGGACGCAGCTTATTGAACAGTCCACGCACCCAAGCGATGTTGGCTGCATCCGCCGAGGCTTCCGGCCAGTTGGCCAGCAAATTCATGATGAAGGGAGCGCTGCGATCGCCGAATGCGGTCTCGTCCGCCGCGACCTGCGCCGCTGCTCCGCCAAGATAGGCAAATTCGATTTGCGTCTCCGCTGAAGGAATCGTAGTCACGGCTTCCACCAGGAGATCAACCGTAGCGTCATCGAGGTATTGGAAATAACCCGACTTGGTGTAATAGCGCCGGCCATGAGGGAAATCGGAATCGGCCATCGTTTGCAACTCAAGGAAGGAGAGCGTCCTGCGGCTCACGGAATTCGGGCTGCATCGGGAAAGAGCGCGCTCAATCCAGGGATGTCCGGTTGCAGGATCGCCAGTCCAGATCACCGAGTTGCCAGCCACCGGCCGCCCCCGAAGCTCAGGCGGTATTTTCCTGGTGTGGGGCGCAAGGCGCAGATCGACGTTCCACTTCAGATCGAGCGGCGCTTCGGCCATAAAGTCTCTCCAGAATTCAAGATGCTGGCGAATATTGGCTTCTGGAGTCAGTCCCTCGGCCAGCACCACAGCCGTAAGCGGATGGAGCTTCACCTGAAATTCGGTCACTACGCCAAAGTTGCCTCCACCGCCGCGCAAGGCCCAAAACAGGTCCGGATTTTCCTTTGAGTTGCAATGCACAATGGAACGATCGGCAGTCACGAGAGTAAATCCCTCGACGTTGTCGCATGACAATCCGAAGCGGCGTGTGAGCCATCCGGTTCCTCCGCCGAGAATCAAGCCGGCAGCGCCAGTATGAGACACAACGCCGGAGGGAAACACCAATCCTGCTTTTTGGGTTGCAGTATCGACCGATCCCAGGAGACATCCGCCAGAGATGCGCGCCCGGCGGGTCTCGGGATCAACCGAGACATGGCGCATTCTCGACAGATCGATTACCAGGCCGCCATCACAGGTGCTAAAACCGGCAAGACTGTGCCCGCCACAACGGATGGCAGTAAGAATTCCAGCCTGCGAGGCTGCCTGGACTGCGCTTTGGATATCGCTTGCATCGACGCAGCGCGCGATAAGACCAGGCCTGCGCGCCACCATACCGTTCCAGATAATGTGGGCTTCTTCGTAGTCACGGCTACCCGGACGCTGCAAGTCACCTTTGAATCTACCACGCAGCGAAGAGTAGATCTCATCGCTTTGATTGGCCATTCTCTCGTGTTCTCCCAAAACGATTTCACCGCAAAGGATGCTAAGGAAATCAGACAAAAACTTTCACCACAGAGGCCACAGAGGAAAAACTTGGCTTGAGCAAATACTCAATCGTCTCTGCTCAGCACTGCAAGGTACTTTGAAATCGTTTTTTTGCGACTTTGACTTCCTCTGTGTTCCTCCGTGACTCTGTGGTAAATTTTTGGTTTTCCTTTGCGGTGAATCTTCGCGGCTCGAATGCTTTCCTCACCACCGGCTCTGCAGATAGAGAGCCGAGATAATCCCCAGGAAAACGCAATATGCTGGAACTGACCATTGCAGGCCTTCTACGAAGAAGGTTGTAGCCGCGATCGCGAGCAGCAACAGAATACCAATCACCGTGAAGAATGGGTGTGCCCGCAGACGCATCGACAATCCCATAAGCTGCTCGTGGCTGATTGTCTTGCGAAATCGGAGATGGGTATTGAGAATCACCAGCCATACAAACAACATTCCAGCAACGGCGATACCGTAAAGCATCAGGAACGCATTCTTCGGGGCAAAAATGGCCAATAAAATGGCGGCAATAATGCCTGCCGTAGAGGCCGTCAGCGCGCGATGCGGCACGCCGTTGCTGCTCACCTTGCCCAGCCATTGCGGAGCATAACCTTCGCGTCCCAGGGAGAACAGCATTCGCGTCGCCAGATAAAGGTTGGTGTTTACACTCGACAGCGCAGCCGTGAGCACCACGAAGTTCATAATCCCCGCGGCGAAGGGGATGCGGGCCGTGGCGAACGCAGTCACGAATGGACTCCCGGAAAGCGAACCGCTATCCTGGTTCCAGGGCGCCATGGTTACCATGATCGCGATGGCTAACACATAGAAGACGATCAGACGATACACAATGTTGCGCATGGCGCGCGGGATCGTGACTTCGGGATTTTGTGCCTCTCCAGCGGTGACAGCGATCACCTCCACTCCCATATAGCTTGTGACGGTGATGGTGAGGGAGAGCCAGACTCCCTTCCATCCCGCAGGCAGAAAACCTCCGTGTTGGGTCAGATTCACGAGGCCAATAGGGTGCCGGCCGCCAAAGATCAAGGAAAGACCAACAATGATGAAGGCGATGATAGCGGTCACCTTGATCATGGCGAACCAATACTCGAACTCGCCCAGGCGATTGACCTGCATCGAATTAAGAGCTACGAGGGCGGCTGAAACCAGCACCACCCAAATCCATTTTGGAACCTCCGGAAACCAATAAGCAATGTAGATGCTTGCGGCCGTGACTTCGGCGCCGATGGCGATGATCTGCGCCGCTCCATACGTCGCCCGGACCGAGAAGCCCGCCCAGGAGTTGAGATATTTCTCCGCGTAAACGCCGAATGCGCCCGCCACTGGATGAACAACCGCCATCTCTGCGAGCACATAAGACATGATCAGTGCAATCCCCGCGCCCAGCAGATAAGAAAGAATCACAGCCGGTCCAGCAAGACGGACAGTTACGCTGCTTCCCAAAAACAAACCAACTCCGATGGCGCCGCCAATGGCCATCATGGTGAGCTGTCGTTGGCCAAGACGGCGATGGAGGCCTTCCGCTTGCGGGGCCTGACCTGCGGACTGTGGGTCAATCGTCATTAGCACTCAGCACTCGGCATTCAGCCCGCGAATATCTTGGGCTAAAGGGATAAAGCATCGTGGGCATGGGTAGTGTTGAAAACCCATTCAGCCACACATTCGCTCCGCTCAGTGCAGGCTCCACACGCGAATGAACACGAATTGGAAAGCGGCAAGCCCGAGTATTTTAGTTTGGTTGAACCCTGCTCGATTTTTGCTCACCTTCTCAGCATTCAGCCCGCACGAATTTTGGGCTAAAGAGATACGGTATCGTGGGCATGGTTGAATATCCAAATTGATCTTTGCTATCTCCTTAAATTTTCTAACGTGCGGACTTCGACCAAGCCAAGACTTGGTTCTACTCCTTTTCTGATTCGTGTTTATTCGTGGGCATTCGTGGCTAAAAAAGTTTTTACTCACCAACCATGCCCACGATCCTGTTTGCCCTCAGCCCAAAAAGCTGAGCGGGCCGAATGCTGAGTGCTAAATGCTGAGTGCTTCATCTGATTCGCCCTAATGCCTCGCCAAAGCTCCGCACCTCGTCGATTGTGTTGTAGTGCACGAGCGATGCCCGGATTGCGCCGCTTTCCTGCGTAAGTCCTAAGCGCTTCATCAATCGCGGCGAATACATGTGGCCATCACGTACGCCAATGTTGTGCTGCGCAAGCTGCTCGCTGACCTTGGCCGGAGGAATGCCGGGAAGATTAAAACATAGCGTAGGTGTTCGACGCTGGACCTGCTCTTTCGCAGTGATACCGTACACGGTGGCCTTCGCATCCGACAGCGCATCAAGCATGGCGCGGGAGAGTCGCGATTCGTAGTTCCGTATTGCCTCGGTAGAAGCAACCAGCGCAGCGCGACGGGAGGCGGCGCCCGGGTTGATGCGCCGTCCTAGATCTTCCAGGTAGCGCACGGCGGCATCCATACCGGCGACGTTTTCATAGACATAGGTGC
>DASZFK010000132.1:0-3124 GCA_035939855.1 Candidatus Angelobacter sp. | reverse complement strand
TATGGCCGCCAGCATTTTTTCGTCATCGGAGTATTTGAACCACGGTATCCCTCGTTCCTTTGCTTCTCTCTCTTCCGCCCGTCCGAGCAACTCGAGATCACTCTTGGTTACCAGTCGCAAATTCTTGTTTTCCAGGTGACGTAGAATTTCCTGCGGCGAAGGCCCGGCTTTCTCAGGCACACTTTCGAGGTACTTGAGCACGTGAACTGCTCCCACTTCCGCGTCGTGTCGTGCAATTCCCACCAGCCCTTCGCTCGCCTTGCGCGCCCAGCCGACAACGTAAGTTCCCTCAATCAACTTTCCGCTCACAGGATCAAACACCTCGTAGGAAGATCGCTTGGGATCAACAGGATCAGAGTTGACTGCATAACCATCGCCCCCGAGTGGAAGTCCCAACAGGGGATCGATCACGTCGCCGATGGCGAAGATCATGGTATCGACCTCGAGATCAGCGGTTTTGTCTGTAGCTTTAGCAGAGATGTTTCCATCGCGCTCTGCGAGGATATTTTCCGTAACAGTGAGCCGGTTGATGCGCCCCTGTGCATCCTGATGGATGGCCTGCGGCGAACAAAGGAAGCGGAAAAGCAGTCGTTGTCCTGGTGAAGCCTGGGGCGGTTTGGCCAGCACCGGGAAAGTATCTTCGTGAACGCGATTGATATCCTGTCCGACGGAGGCAAGCTGGGGCTGGATGCGGCTCAATTCCTGGTGAAATGCATCCCTATCCAAAAAGTTTTCAACATAGACAAATTCTTTGAGGTCGAACTTTGCTTCAAAAGGACCTCGGCGAGCTACGACGATTACCTCTTCAGCAGTCTTCTTGGGCGTATCCAGAAGCAGCCAGCGGGCAATATCAACCATCACGTTGCCCATGCCGACGATAGCCACCCGTTTGCCGATGGAAAAATCCTGCGAAGAAAAAGGAGGGAGCTGGTTGTAGTGGTAAACAAAATCCTTGGCCGAATAAACACCCTTTGCATCCCAACCGGTAAGGCCCAGCTTCTTGGTTCCCTGTGCGCCCACGGAAAAAACGAGCGCGCTGGGCGAAAACTCCCACAAATCCGCGATGCTTACTGGAGACCCACTACCGACCGCAATGTGCCCGATGTAGTGCACATTAGGCAGGCTCAACACCTTGGCAAACTGCTTGCGCAGGCCGATCTTCATCTTGTCTTTGGTCGGATAAATCCCATACTCAGCCAGCCCCCCGGGTTTGATGTCGCGGTTAAAAATAATGACTTCATGCCCACCCTGGGCAATCTTCTGGGCAGCAAACATCCCCGCAGGTCCCGCTCCCACAACAAATACAGTTTTCACTCAGTCCTCGTGGCCATTGGTATCTGGCCGTCGATGGTCAGACGGCTTTTGGCAAGCGTATGATTATATTGTAGTAGGAGATCAGTTCCACCCTCATAAGAACAAAGGCTTAACCCGGTTCTTTCATCACCCCGGTGTACCATTCAGCCACTTGTGAAATTGCCAGGCAAAATTCAGAAAATCGCCCTGCTGAATTGACTGCCATCACCTCGACTGAAAGAACTTCTGCTTCTTCCACTGAAAGGGGAGGATCGGCATCCAGGATGCGCTCATTGATAGCAGCCTTTCGCAGTTCAACTAGCTGGGGATGGTCAAGGTAAAGGATTCGAATTGTGCTTACTGCGGCAGCATCGCGAGCAGAGGCAATAACAGAGCCATCCGCCCCATAATGGAATCGGCGCTCCACATCCTCTCTCAGCGGAGAAACGAGGTTATTTTCATCGACATATATTGCTCCTTTGAATTGCGCGCCGTAAGAATATTTGGGATTCCAATTAGGCGGCGGCCTGTTACCCGGAGAACAGGCTAGCAGGTTGTGATAATCGACATTGAGATGCGGTGGCTGGCCCGGCTGACTTTGCGGTACTACATGCTCGATATGGCAATGGTCTTCAGTTGCGATGGATTGCATCGTATACGCACAAAGGTATCCCTGCTCGACAAGCATCTGAACCTTCACTGCGCGAGTGGGCCAATTCCCACGGTCATATTTCAAATTTTCAGGAATTGACGCGTTTTGCGCCCTCCACAGGCGAAGAGCTTCCGGCTCTTGGCCTTTTACAATTCTCTTCATTGAGCTTTCCGCGCAAAGCGATCGATTCGAGCAGAAAAACGGACGAGGTCGGGATGGTTGCCAATCGCGCCGCGAAGTTGATCAATCTTGGATTGAGCTGCGTCAAGGTGGAAGCTGTTAATGAGGCTTTCGATCTCATCCAGTCTTACTTTGACTTCTCGATCTCGGTCATCTGCCCCCATCACATGCTTCAGAATCCAGTTTGAATCCATTCCAAAAGATTGGGCTGGATGCGATGGCTCTTGTTGGCCTAAACGAATAACTTCTTCAGGCAAAGCTTCGCCGATCAGTTGAGGCGAATGTGTCGTTGCAATGAATTGCAGCGATGGGAAGGTTGCTTTGAGGTCACGAATCACATGGCGCTGCCATTTTGGGTGAAGATGAAGATCAAGCTCATCGATAGTAACAATACCTGGTGTTTCCTCTAACGCTTTGCCACCCAAGTGTGGATTGAGTGTAGTGGCCCGTTTTGCTAAATCACCCACCAGGGTGAGCATAATGCGCTGTCCGTCACTCAGGTTCTGGAACAACTGTTGTCCACATGACTTTATGCTGACGACCAGATCTTTATAGCGCTCGTCATAGTAAAGTGACTCCGCGCCCTCCACGCAATCGACGATAGCCTGCTTGATGACTCGAAGAGCGAGAGTCTCGCTCCCGCGCTGCTGGCTGGCTGATACTTCCGCCCGAATCCAATCGAGGAGAGCAGATTCCTTGATCGTGAAATCGATGCAGTCTCGATATCCATCAAGTCGCGAAGGCAAAACATTGTTATGACTTTTGCTCTTTGCGCTCTTTCGATGAGTAGGCTCGAACCATAGTCTCTCTGTGCCGTAAGCGCAGATCAGGGGAAGCGTGATATTTTCTCCATCCCGTGCTCGCACTTCTGCTTCTGTGGCTGCATTGCTGACATTCTGCGCGGATGTCAACGTAGTTCGCCCACCTTCCCGATTTAATTCCCGTGCCCAAGTAAGGGCTTGCCCCATTACAATCCCACGGGCTTGGATTCGTGAAGGG
>DASZFK010000131.1:0-3229 GCA_035939855.1 Candidatus Angelobacter sp. | reverse complement strand
GATCCAGTCACCGGCCAGCGGCGCGGAGGCGGTGTTTACACCTCAACCGGAGTAGGCGTGGGTGTGGGTGGCTCCCGGCCTCAGCCAGGATCAACCGATGTTGACCGCAATACTATGGAACTGGAACTTGGCGAAAAGGCTTTGCCCGAGGGCAACACGGCAACTCCGGTGGCAGGATATCTTTATTTCTCCCTGCCCCAGACGAAAGATAAGTCGAAAGATAAGGCCGCCAGCCACCAGCTTGAATACACTCTCTACGGCAACAAAGTTGTGCTGACGCTGCCGTAGCTTCAGGTGGAAATCGCAACTCGGCCCCAACGGGACCAACAGACGTCAGTGGATAGGCATGAGTGAGGTTTGGCAATGCAGGCGAGGGCTCGCTACACAACTTGCTTCGTGGCCTTGGCAATGGCCGCGCTCCTTATGATCGGCTGCCGCTCGCACAAAGCACGCCGCGAAATGGAAGACGGCAAGAAGGAGTACATGGCTAGCAACTTTAAGACCGCTGCAGAGCATTTCAAGGCGGCAGCCGCCTTCGATGACGACTTGGTCGCGGCCAAACTCGACTCGGGCGTTGCTTATAGCGCGCTGTATGAGCCCCGAGTGGACACTCCGGAGAACGAGCGATTTGGCCAACAGGCGATCGACGCTTTCCAGAAAGCCCTGGAAAAAGATCCGCGCAACTTGGTTGGCTTGAAGGCCCTTGGCTGTACTGCCATGAACATGAAGAGGTTTGAGCAAGCCATGGATTCCCGTAAGAAAGCGCTCGCAGTTGACCCGACCGATCCCGAATCGTATTTTTGGGTGGGCGCAGTAGATTGGAGTGCCGTCTATGAAGACACGCGGGTGCGCAAGACGAAATTGGGCCTCGGAACAGAGGATCCGTTCAGGGACACTCAGAACGACAGGCAGGTGTGCCAAGAAATCCGGGCTGTGGACGCGTCGCACGTGGCAGAAGGAATAGCGATGCTGCAAAAAGCGATTGAGAAGTGGCCAGATGATGACGATGCCATGGTCCTACTGCATTTGCTCTACCTGCGAAGGGCCGATATGCAATGCCAGGATCCCAAGGCGCAAGCGGAGGACCGGCGTCTGTCGGAACAAATGATCAACGAGGCCATGGCAGCCCGCAAGCGAAGGGTCCTCGCCGAAACCAATCCCGTAGAACATGTTGACCCATTTGATCGCAGTTCAGGTATCGTGGTGCGGTCGGGATGTTTGCCGCCGTTTTTCTACTTGGCCAAACCACGAGCACCGATCGAGAAGCGGGCGCAATAGGACCGCTTCAAGGAGTTGTCAGCATGGAATTGGAGCGCGATTAGCGGAGATTGAGTGGGCGAAACACGGTGGGCAGATGCCTCAACTCGTATTCGGGCAAAATGACGGCCTGGAACTGGTCCGGCACGGTCTGGCTCGGCGCGGTTGTTTTTCGGCGAGGATTGGCGTACAGTTCGACCATACGTTCTCTGGGCTTCGGTGGAGGAAAAATGAAACGCCTTTTACTGATAGGCGCCCTCGCGGTTTCGCTTATGCCGGCAGGGTGTGCTCGTAATTACTCGCCCAGCTATAACCCCAATTACTATCCTCGCAGCAGCACCTATCGGAGTACTTACCGGAGTACCTACTACGTGCCTACCCATCATCACCACCATCATGACGGTGGTCACCATGATGGCGGCCATCACGGCGGCGGCCATCACCACCACTAAGCGCTTGTTGGCAATCGGCGTTTATTCGGCGGAATGAATGGGCTGGATCAGTCCTGCACCAGCCAGTCGAGCGCTTCCTCTTTGCTGGAAAAATGGGGAATCTTGCGGTGGGAAAAAGCCTGCACTGCGCTATAGATTAAGCTCTGCAGACCGGAGATGCCAATCACCGCACCCCGTTTCACATACGGATCATTTTTCACGACCGTCTCTTTGAGCAACCTGACCGACTCCTGGTCGAAGTAGGTTCCGGTTACATCATTCAAGGTAAGCGCCGACTTGAGAGGCATCCGCGAGAGAGCGCGATGGCCTTCGAGGATCAACTCTTTCAAAGTAGTTGCATCGCAGTTGACATAATCTACAAATAGTATTTGCTTGCCGCGATGCTCGATCAACTGCACCCGGCCCGCCGCGGACGTCTTACCAGGGCGCTCCTTATCCGATGGAGGTGGCGATGAAACCATACTCGGGCATCTTAACAGGTAGAAGCATTGATGCAAATATTCGAAAAAATACTTGAAAAGTAACTCAGGTGAGAAATTGAAACTTATACTTTATAAATTTTAATTTCTAAGTCTCACCCTAGTCTTTCACCAGCCAGGAAAGCGCCTGCTCACGGTTGGAGAATTGTGGAAGCTTGCGCTTGGAAAAGGCCTGCACCGCCTCATAGATCAGGCTTTGCAAGCCGCTGATCCCGATCACCGCGCCCCGTCGTACATACGGAGCGTTGGCGGCAACCATGGATTTGAGAAATGCCACGGCCTCCTGATCGAAAGTCGCTCCGGTTACGTCATTTAAGGTGAGTACCGAATTGAGAGGCTCGAGCGCCAGGACCCTGTGTCCTTCGCCCGCCACCTCCTTCATCATGGCGGCGTCGCAATTCGCATAATTGATAAACAGGACTTTTTTGCCGAAGTACTCGAGGAACTGAACGCGACTGCTAACGGCCGGGGCGGCCGGTGGGCGCTGGTCGGATATTACCTGGGAAAGAGCCATGGGGCGAATCTTAGCTGTCACCGTGGCGAATGAAAAGGTGACAAAAGTAAGCACCAAGGGATTGCCAAAATTGCCATAACTGCCAGAATTGCCATAACTGAAAGTCAGATTTAACCCTTGGGTTCGTCATTCGGGCGGGATTTTCGGATGGAGCTTACAGCAATGCCTGTCCGGCGGGAAACTACGTCCTCGATGATCTCGCGGGTAACCACGGCGCTGGCCGCATCCTCAATCTTGTATTTCTCCCGTAGCAGCTTCAGGTTATCTTGCTCTTTCCGTGCTTCGTCGCTGTAGAAACGCGCCTTTTCAAACTCATGATTAGAGACGGCAGTCTCCATCCATTTGGTTACGAACTCGAGCTTGTTTTGGCAATCCTTGATCTCCTGCGGAGGCGGGATCTGCCTCAGCTTCACCCAGGTTCCAGCCTCGTCGATCAGGTCAAGAGCTTTATCAGGAAGACAGCGGTTGATGAGGTAGCTGTTGGAGAGAAATACCGCATATTGAAGGGCTTCCGGTGTATAGGTGAC
>DASZFK010000130.1:0-4507 GCA_035939855.1 Candidatus Angelobacter sp. | reverse complement strand
CTTTGTCGATTGGGTAAATGGGCGATTGGATTGGGTAAGTGGGTAAGTAGTAGATCCTTCGCTTCGCTCAGGACTTCGCCTGCGGCCCTTCGGCTTCACCTCAGGGTGACACGCTTTCCGCTCACGCCCGCAGAACGGCTCAATTTCAGCCGCCGCCCACGAAATGGACTATTTCCAGCTTGTCGCCATCTTTGAGTGGCATAGACGGCCATTGGGTGCGGGGAACGATCTCCAGATTCAATTCCACTGCTACACGATCAGCCTTCATGCCGAGATGCTCGACGAGCATGGCAACGGTCAGGTTTTCAGGGAAATCACGCTGGCCGCCATTGATTTGGAGTTTCATGGGTTCTTCTACCACGCAAATTAATCCCTTATTAAGCCCTTCTTCTTCAATTCTTCCACTCTTTGTTTGATATCGATCTCTACGTGCAAGATGTTGACTGCCCGGTCCGGGTGCGACTTGAGAACACTTTCCACCACTTCGTAGGATCGCTCATCTGCGGCTTTGCAATAATCGCAGGCCTTATCAAAGTACTTGACCATAGTGAAATCTGCTTCCGGCAGTTTCTTTAGCGTACCTCCATCCTGCTCCTCCAGCCGTCCGAGTTCCCAGTCCAACGTCTTTTCCACGCCCAAAGGTGACGGAGACTTAAGAACGAAATCAAGCGAGGCCCGAAAATTATCATCTCCTCCGCTTATCTCAGCCACCAGCCGGCCTTGACGGTCGTAAATGCGCCAACTGCCACTGAATCCATGTTTTTTTGTGCCGTCGCTGACTATAGCGTCGGTAGAGAGCCTCAGTTTAAAAGTCTGCTGCTTAGCGCCAGCAACAGCCAACGAGGGAATAAGCAACACCAAGAGCGCGAGGACCGCTTGGATCCGTTTCATGTCGTCAATGATATCGTTTTTGGGCCGGACTACCTAAGATTATGGGCAAATCTGTTCAGTATCCCCGCTTCTTATCTACCTCATAGAGTAGCGGTCGGCCTTCCAGGAACCGGGTCATATTTTCGACAATCAGGTCATAGTGCCGATCCCATAGCTTATCGGTTACGGCTGCCGTATGGGGTGTGATTAACAGGTTGTCTTGCGACCAATAGGGTGATTCCGGCGGGAGAGGCTCTTCCACAAAGACATCCAGGGCAGCTCCTCCGATGCGGCGAGCCTGTAGTGCTTCCAACAAGGCATCATCGTCAATCAGAGGGCCGCGTCCTACATTGAGCAGATAGGCATCGGGCTTCATCTTCTCCAACCGGGACCGATTGATCATGCCCATAGTCGCCGGCGTGACGGGCGTGCAGAGCAAAACGTAATCGGCGTGGGGCAGTGCCTCATCCAATTGGTTGGCTCCGTAAACGGCATCTGCGCCGCTTGTGCCGTTCGCGGGATTCTCGCGTACTGCCAGCACCCGCATGCCCAGAGCTTTGGCCCGCACCGTAAATTCGCGGCCAATTCCACCCATGCCTATGACCACTACGGTTGCTCCGGCAACCTCGCGCGGGCGTGGATATTCATGCCACAGCTTCTGCTGCGCCCATTCTTTTTTAGACTGGTACCTTACCGACTGGGGAATACGCTTGGCCAGGGCAAGGACCATTGCGATCGCATGTTCCGCCACGACGACCCCGTGAACGTCACGCGAATTAGTCACGACCACGGAGCTATTGATCAGTTCGGGGAACAGTAGCTGGTGGATTCCAGCCGCAGGTGAATGGATCCACTTAAGTTTGTGCGCCTCACGAAACTGTTGCGGGTGGATCGACCAGCCGATCATCACATCGGTGTCGCCGATTTCCTGGGGCACACGCTCATAATTGGGAAGATGCACCCATTGGATCTGGGGAAAGGCCTTCTGCAACCGATCCAGCAACGATGCAGGCGCTTGCCAGAGCTCAAAAGGATGATAGTGGACGATGAGGACTTTCATTGGGATTGAACGATTCGCAGATCCCGGCCAGTCATGTTTTTTGGTTGCTCGAAGCGCAACATGCCAAGAATCGTCGGCGATATGTCCTGGAGAGAACCATCAGGACGCAGGCGGATCCTCTTGGCGTCTTCGCTTACCACAATAAACGGCACCGGGTTCGTGGTATGGGCCGTATGCGGACCGCCGGTCGCCGGGTCGATCATCATCTCCGCGTTGCCATGGTCGGCGGTCACCAGCATGGCGCCTCCACGCTGGCGCACGGCAGTGTAGATTTCTCCGAGACAGGCATCTACGGCTTCAACTCCTTTAATTGTGGGAGGAATTTTACCGGAATGGCCCACCATATCCGCGTTGGCAAAGTTTACGATCACCACATCGAACGTGGAGTCGCTCACAGCCTTGACCACGTTCTCGGCGATTCCCGCAGCCGACATTTCCGGCTTCAGATCGTAAGTTGCGACTTTCTGCGACGGCACCAGAATGCGATCTTCGCCCAGGAAGGGTTTCTCGACGCCTCCGTTGAAAAAATAAGTAACATGCGCGTACTTCTCGGTCTCGGCCACGCGCAGGTTGCGCAGCGCATGTTCAGCCATCACATCGGCCAGGATGTTCTTCAGAGAGTCAGGCGGCACCACGATGGGCAGGGTGAACTGCTTGTCGTATTGAGTCATGCAGACATATTTCAGCTTCTTCGGCACTCGATCGCGGGAGATGATTTCATCTAGCCCATCGGCATCGGGCAGGTCTCGGCCGCCCTGGGCGGTGAGGCCGCTCTCGCGGGCAAGACAGCGCGTGATCTGGCGCGCACGGTCAGCGCGGAAGTTGAAATTGATCACTGTATCTTCGTCGCGAATAACACCCAGCGGCGCGCCTCGATTGTCGACACAGACGAAAGGGACGATGAATTCATCGGTTACGTCGCGATTGTAAGATTCCTTTACTCCCTGGACTGGATCAATGGTCGTTCCGCCTTCACCGTGGCCTGCCACCATGGCGTTAAAGGCCTTTAATTCCCTTTCCCAGCGTCTATCGCGGTCCATCGCGTAGTAGCGGCCGCTTACGCTGGCAATCTTGCCGATGCCATATTCACGCATCTTCTGTTGAAGCTGTTGGATGTAACCTGCGCCATTGGTCGGCAGGGTATCGCGGCCATCCATGAAGCAATGGACGAAGGTGCGATCCACTCCATTCTGCTTCGCCATGCGCAATAAAGCAAAAAGATGGTTCTGATGGGAGTGGACTCCACCATCGGAGAGCAGTCCGCAGATGTGGAGTTGCCGCCCTCCGCTGCGGGCATTCTTGATCCCTTCCAGCAAGACCGGATTGGAAAAGAAGTCGCCGTTCTCGATCATGAGATCGATCTTGGTAATATCCATGTAAACCACGCGCCCCGCGCCGATGTTCAGATGGCCAACCTCGCTGTTGCCCATTTGTCCCGCAGGCAGGCCCACGTGGCGTCCACTCGTATGAATCAAGGTGTTGGGAAACTCTTTGAGCAAACGGTCATAGTTGGGCTTGCGCGCCAGCGAGATTGCATTGGCATTGGAAGGCGGCGCATAACCCCAGCCATCGAGAATGATCAGAACGAGAGGTTTGGTCATTGGGAAGCAGTCAGCACTCAGCCCGCTTGCATTTTGGGCTGAAGGGATACAGCCTTGTGGGCATGGTTAGTGCGGAAACCCATTCAGCCACGAATACACGCGAATGAACACGAATCAGGAAACGGTCATGCCCCATCAGCAACACTTCTTTTTTACCGCAAAGTACGCTAAGGGCGCAAAGGAAGGAAATAAGAAACTGCAACCAGATCGACGATAAAGTATTCCTTCAGTCCAAATCGTGGGCGGGCTGAATGCTGAGAAGGTGAGCAATATCGAATAAGACGTCGTCCAAGCTAAGACTCGGCCTAACTACTTTTTTGATTCGTGTTGATTCGCGTGTATCCGTGGCTAAAAGGGTTTTGCAGTCCCCGCCATGCCCAACGAGCTGCTCCCCTTCAGCCCAAACTGTTAGCGGGCTGAATGCTTCCTGGCTACTTCTTCAGAGTCACCAACCCAACCACGTCGCCACCGGAGGCGTCCACAGCGTGGGCGTAGACATTGTTGAAGGTCTCTTTCAATTCGGGGTACTGGGCGATGTAGGCGGTAGCCAGTTGACGGGCGTCTGCCTGAGTGGCGTTGAAGTCCGCAGTGCTGGGTACTGAATACTTGATATTGAGGTCAAAGGTATTGGCGAGGCGAAAGACACTCATATCCGTGATGTTATAAGTTTTGCCGTTGACCGAATATGTGACAGCTTTGCCGCCAACAGGAATGTCTTTGGGCTGAACATTGTTCGATTCCTGAATGATTTTAGACAACAGCCGCGTGTCCATAAACGTCACCGGAGCCAGCAGCTCCCAGGACGTTGAATAGTAGAACCATGCATTGTGGCTCTGTCCTTTGGACTTGTAGTCGCGGGCATGCTCCAGGAACCAGATTCCATCGTGTCCGAGGGCAGATTGGGGACGAACATAGAATCCAGCCAGCTTCCATCCGCTCTGATCCTGAAAAATTGTTGTCAGCGAGTAAGGTCCGC
>DASZFK010000129.1:0-8361 GCA_035939855.1 Candidatus Angelobacter sp. | reverse complement strand
GCGCGGAGTGAAGGACCCCGATAATGCGTCAGTCTAAATTGCTGATCCGAGGTATTTGACCGAAGTCATTTGAAGTAAGTGGATTTTAGGTCGTGCGTACATAGTGTGGTAGCCCATTGGAGACCTCTTGGTACAAACACGGGTAGAACACCTCGTATCTGCCAATTAAGCCCCAAACATCCTCGGGGTCCTTCACTCCGCGCTGATCATCCTCTTGATTATGAGGTCTCTTGCGGCGCTTCGTTCAGGATGACAGGGGAGGAAGTGGGTCAGAAGGGAGACATCTTTTGCAAAGTAAGTGACATTTAGGTAAGGCCCGTAGCCTTATCGGACTTTTTCGGCACGGTAGAAAATCAGCAAAACGAAAGGGGATCCAAAATGAATAAGAACTTCATTAGCCTCGCGTTGATCGGTTGCTGCCTGTTATGGGTGACAGTTCCGGCCAATGCTCAGGGCACGGGTTACTGGCACACCAGCGGCAATCAGATACTTGATAGCAACAATCAGGCTGTGCGAATGGCGGGAGTGAATTGGTATGGATTTGAAACCACCGACCACCTTATCCATGGGCTTTGGGCAAAAGACTACAAAGCCATCTTAAACACTATCAAGAGTAACGGTTATAACGTGATTCGGATTCCGTTTTCCAACGAGATGGTGGAGTCCAATCCCGTGCCCACGAACCTCAGCTTCAACAATGGCGGTCCTATCAATACCGATCTCCAGGGCCTGACCTCGCTGCAGATTCTCGACAAGATCGTCGCTGCCGCGGGAGCGATCGGATTGCGAGTCATCCTGGACAATCACCGATCTGAGGCGGGGAACTCGGCGGAAGCGAATGGACTCTGGTATACCAGCGCGTTTCCGGAGAGCGCATGGATCAACGACTGGGTGACCCTGACCAATCGCTTTCTGAATAACACCACGGTGATTGGCATGGACCTGCGCAATGAGCCGCATAATGCAACCAGCAACGGCTCCTGCTGGGGCTGTGGCACCACTACGAATGACTGGCGACTCGCCGCGCAGCGGGCCGGCAACGCGATTCTTGGAATCAATTCCCATCTGCTGATTTTTGTGGAGGGCACGGATTGTTTCAATGGAGACTGTGACTGGTGGGGAGGCAACCTTCAAGGTGTCGCCCAGTTTCCTGTAACGCTGAATGTGGCCAACCAACTGGTCTACTCAGCCCATGACTACGGTCCATCCCTTTTTCAACAAAGCTGGTTCAACAGCAGCACGACGGCAGCAACGTTGCAGGCACATTGGGTGAAAGATTTCGCCTTCATCTACAACAACAATACTGCCCCGGTCTGGTTGGGGGAGTTCGGTACAGGAAACAACGCAACGGATGTCCAGAATACGGCGGCAGGTTCGGAAGGCCAATGGTTTAGCGACCTGGTCCAATTTCTCAGCGCGAATCCGGCAATGAACTGGACTTACTGGGCGTTGAATGGCGAGGACTCATTCGCCATTCTCGACAGCAACTATGACTCGACGCCGGTCAGCGCAGCCAAGCAGCAGTTGCTGGCCAGCATCCAATTCCCACTGGGCGGCGGTGGCTCATCGGCGCCAACCATCACGTCGATCACTCCTGCATCGGCAGCTCCCGGAGCTTCGGTTACTATCGCCGGAACGAACTTCAGCACAACTGCCAATGCAAACACCGTGAGCTTTGGATCGGCAACCGGGACGGTTACCGCCGCAACTGCGACGTCACTGACCGTCACCGTGCCTAATAATGCCGCCGGCGCAGTGAGCGTCACAGTCTCTGTCAACGGCAAGGCCAGCAACGCGGTCAGCTTCACCGTGACCGGCACGCAGCCCGACTTTTCGTTATCTGCGACTCCTGCAGCCCTCTCTATTGCGCAGGGGACAGCAGGCAGCACCACGATCGCTGTTGCGCCGGTAAATGGATTCACTGGCAGCGTGGCTCTTAGCGCTTCCGGTGTACCTACAGGCGTAACGGTCAGCTTTAGTCCTGCATCTACGACGGGAAGCAGCACGTTGACCTTTACCGCATCGAGCACGGCTACCGCAGGCACGGTGAATGTGACCGTCACGGGATCCAGCGGCAGCCTCAGCCACACCACGACTATCGCCCTTACCGTAACCGGCACAACCACCGGCAACGGTGGCGTCACGGTAACGACGGTGATCAATTCCAACGGTGCTTTCTTCGATGACGAAGGAGTCAAGATCAGCAACACTGGGGCCATTACTGCACTCTCGATCACCATCAATGTGCAGAACACCGGCGGCCTCAGCTTCAATGGGCAATACAACACCGTGGGAAGTTCCATAGTGAACAGCCATAGCAGCACAGCCACGGTCATTACTTATCAATTCAGTCTTGCCGCTGGACAAACTTTGAGTCCGGGCACGGGATTTCTGTTTGACGCCCAGATGTCAGGCACGGGAACGGCGCACCCCACCAGCGGTGACACCTTCACGGTCAATTACACAACTGGAGGGAAGAGCTTTACGCAATCAGGACACTTCTGATTAAACACAGGTAGTGGGTCACTTTCGTTGAAAGTGACCCATTATCGAGTATCAGCGTTTTGTAGGTTGCGGAAGACTCGTTTCCGTGACCAGCAGGTTTTTAACAGTTTGCTCGCAGGACGATGAATCCGAGCGCCGGAGGAACCCCAATCGAATTGTGGAATGGAGCAAAACACGTGTCGCCCCTCCGGGGCTCATCTTGATTTTTGATCGTTATCCCAGGGTTCCGCTGCGCTTCACCCTGGGCTAACTTCTAGCGCACCTCCGGTGCTTAGTTTCATCATTCTGCAAGCAGCCATCTAAGAGTTAAAGTACGTGACGTGGGGCCTAGTCGTCATCGTCATCCGGGCCGACCACCGGCTGGGCCAGGAAAGCCGCTGCGCTCTGTCCTCCTGGAATCGTCACAAATTTACGCGCCGTCGTTAAGGGGAAGAAGCCGGTCAGGTCCGTTTTGGCACGGGCTGTCGGCAAAGGTCAACGCACCTTCGGTGATGCCGAAGTTTTGTTCGATGAACCTGATAATGCTGCCGAAATCGTGCCGGTTGTTGTTGATGAGCCCAGCGCAACCAGCAGGAAAAGACTCTTCGCAAGAAGTTTCATCTAACGCCGCGACAGGTACGACGTTGGGCTGGGTAGACCTTCGACTCGTCCTTCAAATATGTTGGCAAACTCCCTGACCAGTTCATCATGCAGCAATCCGTTGCTGGCCAGCACTTCGCGGCTGTCGATGGAAAAGGGGCCGTCGCCAAAATTTGTTACTCTGCCTCCCGCCTCCTGCACCAGCAGTACTCCGGCAGCCGTGTCCCACGAATTCAGGTTGAACTCCCAAAAAGCATCGTAACGGCCGCAGGCGACATAGCATAGGTCCAGGGCGGCCGACCCGGCGCGGCGCACCCCATGGGAACGCAAAGTGATCTGGTGATAGAAATGAATGTTGGGGTTTTTGTGTCTCTTGTGGCTGGGAAAGCCTGTGGCTACCAGGCTCTCGGCCAGGAGAGGAGTTTTAGACACATGGACTGCGCGATCATTCAGCCGCGCTCCCGAGCCTCGCTCCGCGGTAAACATTTCATCTCGCGCCGGATCAAAGATTACGCCCGCCACGCGTTCCTTGCGGTACTCAAGAGCGAGCGAGACACAAAAGACCGGGTAGCCATGGGCAAAATTGGTTGTGCCGTCCAAAGGATCGATATACCAGCGGAACTCACTCCCGGTTTCCCGGCGGCTGCCTTCCTCGCCGATCAAGTCATGTCCGGGCCATTGCTTGCGAATCCGGGACACGATCAGTTCTTCGGCATTGCGATCCGCCGCCGTGACCAGGTCCACGTCTCCCTTGTACTCGATGGCCACCTTGCCAAAATAGGAAAGCAGCAACGCCCCGGCCTCACGGGCCAGTTCTTGCATGGGAAGAAGATAGCCGGCTGAAAGGTTCAACGGGAACGGCGCCCGCTGTCTTCAGCAATGTACATGATCTCGTGTTTGAAGATAAAAAGATTGGGGCCGTTTTCACGGGTTAGCCGGATCATGGCCACGTCGTAATACTCAATCCATCCGCGGAAAGTCTCTCCCGAAATGAGCTTCACAGTGACGGGAGCCTGTCGTTCGCCGAGGGCCTTGAGATATGCAGACTCCATGCCCGTTTCGTCAGGGGGTGGCGTCTTGGTTGTTTTCTTGGTGAAAGCTGGTGCAGTTGCCCGAAAAGCCATGGCGTCATTCTAACCCGAAATCCGTATTCACCCAAAGACACATTTCATTCTTTGGTAATCGCAGAATTGCTGGACCGATTTCGGCTTACAATTCTTATCTACTTTTATTGGAATTTACGTTATCCTGTTCATAAGGAACGCGTTTCGACGATGCAGTGTTGACGGATACAATTTCCGGGAGAGAGGTCAACCGAGTAGTTTTTTTGTCATGATTACGGTCTCCAAAGAGGACTATCTAAAGGCAATCGCTGAGGCTGAAGCGGAAGGCGAATCGGTAATTTCTGCAACCTTGGCCAATTGGCTATCGGTCACGCGCCCGGCGGTCACTACGGCGCTAAAGCGGCTCACAAAAGATGGACTGGTCAAGGTAGCCAAGGATGGCCGCGTCCAACTCACCACCGAGGGCCGGGAAGTCTCCGAGCGCACCATCTTTCGCCATCACATGATTGAGCGCATGCTCACCGAAGTTTTCGGCATGCCATGGTACGCGGTCCATGATGAAGCCGAACGGCTCGAACATGCAGTGTCGGAGGCGTTCGAGAAAAAACTGGTGGAGAAACTTGGCCAGAAAGACGTCTGCCCTCACGGAAATGGATTGACCATGCGGAGCGATGCCGAGCGCCGCAAGCATGGATTGAGCCTGCTGAGCGAAGCCCAGGAAGGCAAAAAATACCGCGTGGCCAGCGTCTATGAGCGCGACCGCAAATTGCTGGAGTTCTTTGAACAGGAAGGGATTCGTCCCGGCACCCATTTGTCCATTCAAACGCGTAACTACGACGATACGATTACACTCTCGATTGGAAACGATACAGTCCGCCTCGGCCTGCCTGCCGCTGCCCGCGTCTGGGTTGGAAAAGCCTGAATCATTTGGTAATTGGGTAAGTTGGTAATTTGGTAATTGAAGATCAAAACCAGAGTCTCCAAAACACGCGGAACTGATACCGGCGAAAAACACAACCATTTGGTAATTGGGTAAGTGGGTAATTTGGTAATTGAAGATCAAAACCAGGGTCTCTAAAACACGCGGAACTGATACCGGCGAAAAACACCTTTCAAATCCAATTATGGCAATCATGGCAATTTTGGCAATGTGAAATTACCCAATTACCAAATTACCCACTTACCCAATTCTCCTCATTTACCCAATTACTAATTCTTCCTATCTTTTGGCCTTATCTTACGGCCATTTACTGCCTGCGTTAACCCCTGTTAACTCGTGTGCTATACTCAGGATTTTTAAGCACGCTATAGCATTTGTGATGCTGCACAAGATGGTTATCTCAATCTTCCGGGTCTTTGGCCGCACATAATGATTACGATCTCAAAAGAGGACTACTTGAAAGCTATTGCCAGAGCTGAAGCTGAGGGGCAGGCAGCGATTCCTGCCGCTCTGGCGCAGGAGTTGAGGGTCACGCGCCCGGCTGTGACGGCGGCGCTCAAACGCCTGGCAAAAGATAGCCTGCTGCGGGTCACCAAGGACGGCAGCATTCGATTGACGGAACAAGGACAAGAGATCGCCCAGCGTACCATTTTCCGCCACCATCTGATTGAGCGTATGCTCACCGAGATCTTCGACATGCCGTGGTACGCGGTACATGACGAGGCCGAACGCCTGGAGCACGCCGTCTCCCCTGCATTTGAGAAAAAATTGGTTGAAAAACTGGGAAGCAACAATGTGTGCCCGCATGGCAACAGTTTCCACATACTCAGCGATGCCGAGCGGCGCAAGCGAGGACTTTGCCTGCTGCATGAAGCCGAGGCAAAGAAAAAATACCGGATCAATACTGATTACGAGCGTGACCGAAAACTTTTGGAATTCCTCGATCAACATGGCATTCGCCCTGGAATCCAGATCAGCGTGCAGTCGCAAAACTATGACAGTACCGTGACCGTGGTGGTTGCTGATAAGTCTGTGCGCCTGGGCCTGTCAGCGGCCAAAAGGATCTGGGTCGCCATATTGCCATAATTGCCAAAACTGCCATAATTGCCATAATTTCAGCTTTAGCTCTTAGCCATTAGCTCTTAGAAAGACCTGTCGATTTTGCACGCTTCTGGAGCCCGGAGCATCTGCCAGAATTGCCAGAATTTATCCTTCAGACTTCTTCAATTACGGCGGGCAATTTACGCTTGCACTGAGGTGAAGCCGAAGACTTTCTTTCCGGCATCACCAAAGCCAGCGACATCAAGGTGAGGGTAAGCGGAACCGTGGATGACGACCAGATGACCGTCAGCAAGATCGAATTGCAATGATTTATATTTGGTAGCTTCTTTCAACGATTCAATTTCGGCGATTATGGCAATTTTGGCAATTTTGGCAATTCTTGCCGGCACCATCACTGGCACTGTGCGTAACCAAACCACGGGCCATCCGGCCGCCGGCGATACCGTAGTTCTGCTGAAAGTTGGGGAAGGCAACCAGGAAAATCCGGAGGCGCAAACCAAGACGGATGTCCAAGGCTCCTTTACCTTTACTGAAAGCGATGCCAAGGGTGTCTACGTTGTCCGCGTGCTTCACCAGGGAGTGAGTTATGACCGTAACGTTACTGGGGCAAATCCCCTGGAAGTCAGGGTTTTCGACGCTGTCCCCAAAATCGCAGGACTGAGCGGGAACATCGGAATGGCTCAGATCGAGCCTGACAAGAAACAATTGAAAGTTACCGAGATGTACTCCATCACCAACTCCTCAAGTCCGCCGATTACTCAGGCGGGCGGGGCTAATGTTGCGATCTCGTTGCCGGCAACCGCGGTTTTGGATTGGCTTCAGGTCCGGGACGAAGCCGGCAACTGGAGTAATCGGTCTGCGCTTCCCGTCAAAGGCCAAAAAGGCCACTATGCTGCGAACGTGCCTTTTCGCCCGGGGGAGACGTTCTACAAACTCAGTTATCATCTGCCGTATCGCGGACCCACTTCTTTTCATATCGTGCCCGGCTACCCGATTCGGAACTTTGCTGTGGGCATTCCTCCCTCCATGTCGTTGAAACCATCGCGTCCGGGAACCTTCAGGGAGCCGGGTCACGGAAATGGCTTCAACATATATCCCACCATTCAGCCTGTGGTGAAAGGCGTGCCGGTATTTGTGGTCTCCACTGCTGCAAGCGCTGCTCCTCCAGGAGAAACGCCAAATGTGATGCCACCTGCGGAAGCTGCGCCTCCGCCTCTGCCTTCTCACCCTGCACCTGCAGCCAGTCCAGATCAGGTACAGCAACAATCGAAGCAAGCGTTCTGGCCGATACTCTCACTGATCATTATTGTTTTGGGGGCAGGCATATTTGGACTCTGGCGCATGCGCAGGAATGCAACTCGCGCAGTCAGGCCCCACCCAAAAATAACTGGCCCGTTGCCTCTGCTGGCTGCGCTTAAAGAAGAGCTTTTCCGATTGGAGAATGACCGGCTGCAGGGCTCCATCTCGGCGGAAGAGTATGAGACAGCCAAAGCCGCCCTTAATCAGACCCTGCAGCGCGCCATGGAGAAAAAATGATGCGCGAACCAAAATCGTTTCACTGCCAGGGACGCTAAGGGCACAAAGGAAGCAAGCTTAACAAGATTCATTTCGCAGCGGCTCTTCATCGAAACAAATTCGATTTTCCAATTACCCACTTACCCAATTACTAAATTAACTATGGCTTCTATAATTAAAAACTATAGTTTCCATATTGAAATATGTCTTGACAAACAATATTTTATTGCTACGATTCAGTCGTTCTTGGACACCGGCGCTTGTTGGGGTTTAAGGACAAATCCGACGCCTTAGCAGTAATGGCGAAACTCCGGCAAGGGTTTCGCCATTTTTATTAATCGAGGTTACAACGTCCCTGGCTCATTTAGAATCAACAACTTCAAGCTCACGCCTTGGTTCTGAAATGCCTTCGCCTTAGATCGTAATTATTCATTTTGCGCTTTCGTTCACATGATAATTGCCATCGTTTTAACCTATGTTGCCCATAACAAATAAATATAGATATTCTTCTATTTCAATAGCTTGACTTTCAATTGGAAAATGTTAACATTCCACGGCTTTCAGATACTTTGGTTTCTAGCGACAAGGAAACCATAAGTATCTCACCTGGGCCTGTGCCTCCTCAGCAGCCAAAGCTGCATGAATCTGGGCAAGGCTGGTAAGCAGATATTTTTGAATTCACGGCTTCCATGTTGT
>DASZFK010000128.1:0-2878 GCA_035939855.1 Candidatus Angelobacter sp. | reverse complement strand
CTGATAGGAAAAGGGCCTGTGCGTCTCCCAGCCTCATTGGCTTCCTTGGGGTTGGCGGCCTTATGGGTCACTGCTGCGATTAGCTACTAAAGAGCTTGAAATCAATTTTCGATTTCAATCAGCTATTCCAAGTGGACGATTAGTCGCCTTACCGGACATTGGGATCAGGGCCGATTTTCACTTGTACGGTAACCGCGTTAACCAGGCACTGACAAAAGCAGCCAATTTCAGCAGCACGTTTCCACAAAGATGCGCGCTTATTGCTATCCTTTGCAATGTACCTAAATCGATGACGGAACTAATCTCCAGGGCTTTACTTGTCGCGGTCGTGGTCCTTGCATGGGTACTCTTGTTCAGCCCGTACGAGGCTTTCCTCGAAGGGTTTATAGCGCTGGTCATCGTCGTGGCCGTCGTGGTTGGTTTCTTGATGTATCCGCGCAAAGAAGTGTTCTACGTGCGGACTACCATACAATTAATTCTCCCAGATCGAAACCGAGCTTCAGAACATGACCTCCTGGCGGTGAGAGTTGAACTTGCGAGGTTATGGCTATTGTTTGTCCCTACGTTGCTGGCGGTGTCTTTTCTCGTATTTTTCGCAGCCGGGGGTCCCACGAAGTTTAGTTCCTTAAATTGGATTTTTTCGTCGCAATTTGCATTCTTCGCCACTGCAGTTTGTGTGTATCCGCCCCTGCTCGTTCTTGTCTTGCTCGCGGCCTGGATTGGCGAGAGAAGAGTCCTGCGAGACGCCGAGGCGTGCAGCGCAAGATCTTTCACGTTTTCTCACTCGGCGAGTGGGCGCGTTGTGCGAGTCTCCTACCTGTTCATGGGAGAACACGGGGAGTATTACGCAGGGGATTGTATGTACTTTGGGCTAGTTCAGCCCCATGAACTGGCGACTATTGTTTTTCACAATGCTCGGACACCGGAATTGAACAAAATCGCCATGGGATTTTTATTCCATCGTTTGGTCATTTTGGGGCGCGGCGTAACCGACTTGGACACGCAAACAGCAGCGGCTCAAAGAGCCTTGGCGGAGACGACGTCCTTGTCTTAGTCCCCGGTAAGTCGCCTTACCGGACAAATGGTTTTTGGTCGATTCCACTTGTCGGGTTTGCGCATTTACCAGGACTTGGCTGACAAGCTCCCCTTTCGTTGACTTGCCTTCTAGCGCAACCTAAGATGGGCGCGAAATGCCTGATTCTTTATCTCTGATTGGGCAAACAATCTCGCACTACCGCATTCTTGAAGAGCTCGGTGGTGGGGGGATGGGTGTAGTTTACAAAGCCGAAGACATCAGGCTCGACCGGTTCGTTGCGTTGAAGTTTTTGCCTGAAGAAGTCGCCAGCGACCGGCAATCCCTCAGTCGTTTTCAGCGCGAAGCCAAAGCCGCTTCGGCGCTAAATCATTCGAACATCTGCACCATTTATGAAATCGATGATCAGCACAGCCGTGCGTTCATTGCCATGGAGTTCTTGGATGGCGCGACGCTAAAGCATTGCATCGCTGGGCATCCGATGGATACCGAGACCCTCCTTTCTATCTCGGTTGAAGTCGCTGATGCCCTCGATGCGGCTCATTCCCAGGGCATCATTCATCGCGACATCAAACCCGCCAATATTTTCGTGACCAAGCGAGGGCACGCCAAAATCCTCGATTTTGGTTTGGCTAAACTTACTGCGGGTCATTTCCCAGCCGCACCAGTTGGCCACTCACAAGCCACCGTTGACACCCCGCCCGATCGCCTAACCACTGCTGGTGCCGCACTAGGCACCGTTGCCTATATGTCGCCCGAACAGGCTCTGGGGAAGACTTTGGATCAGCGCACCGATCTCTTCTCTTTTGGCATCGTGCTCTACGAGATGGCTACCGGAAAGCTTCCGTTTCGCGGAGAAACCTCCGCGGCTGTGTTCGACTCTATTCTTCACAAGGCACCCTTAGCTCCTGTGCGTCTTAATCCCGACTTGCCGTCCCGCCTCGAGGACATCATCAACAAGGCGTTGGAAAAAGACTGCAACCTCCGTTACCAGAACGCCCCAGACTTGCGCGCCGACCTGCAGCGCCTCAAGCGCGACACCGATTCCGGTCGTTCATCTCAGCACAGTGTCAGGAAGGAAGTTGTAACGCCACTCGCTTCCGTGACAACCTCGGAGGCAGCAAGAGCTTCCAGCAATCCCCGTACGTCTTCTCTTGAGGCTTCGGCGCGAGCGAAGAAGCCGTTTGCACGCCGCTGGAAATTCCTCATGCTCGCCGCAGCGCTGCTGGTAGCCATTGTGGCAGGCGCATTGTACTGGCGCTTCGCAAAAACCCCCGCCCTCACCGAGAAGGATACGATTGTCCTCGCAGATTTCGTGAACACCACTGGTGATGCCGTCTTCGACGACGCGCTCAAGCAGGCGCTTGCTGTGCAACTCGAACAGTCGCCGTTCCTTAGCATTGTGCCGGACCAACAGGTGCATGAAACACTGCGCATGATGGGGCATGCGCCGACGGATCGTGTCACCACCGATCTGGCCCGCGACATTTGCCAACGCGTGGGTAGCAAAGCGATGCTGGTCGGCACGATTGCTCCCCTGGGCAGCCATTTCGCGCTGGCGCTGGATGCAGTCGATTGTGCTAACGGCGACTCGCTGGGCCGGGAGCAGGTCGAGGCGGAAAGCAAGGAGCGTGTGCTGAAGGCTCTTGGCCACGCAGCGACCGACATGCGCGGGCGGCTGGGTGAATCCGTTAAGTCCATCCTGCGGTTCGATACTCCTATTGAACAAGCCTCGACCGCTTCGCTTGAAGCCTTGAAAGCGTTCAGTATGGCGCAGGCGCAGCGCGCCAGGGGAAGAGAAGCGGATGCGATCCCTTTGTTCAAACACGCTATCGAGTTGGATCC
>DASZFK010000127.1:0-8726 GCA_035939855.1 Candidatus Angelobacter sp. | reverse complement strand
TGTGATCCCGACACAATAAAACGCCTCTATTCCACAGCCATCAATTATGGAGCTTCCGCGATTGTGGTCTGCGATACAGTCGGCCATGCTACTCCCGATGGCGTGAGCGCGCTCATCCACTTCATACTGGACGAAGTAGTCAAGCCCTCAGGGGAGAAGATTCGGGTCGATTGGCATGGCCATTCCGATCGTGGTTTGGCGGTGGCCAATTCCCTGGCTGCCTTGGCCGCTGGCGCCGACTGTGTTCACGGCACAGCTCTGGGGATTGGCGAGCGCGTCGGCAACACTCAGATGGACCAGATGCTGGTGAACCTCAAGCTCATGGGAATTGCCCCTTGGGCGGAGCAGGATCTTACGCGGCTCAAGGAATACTGTTCGACGGTCTCGGAAGCCACTGGGGTTCCAATACCCAGGAATTACCCGGTCATGGGAGAAGATGCCTTCCGTACAGCCACCGGAGTGCACGCAGCCGCAGTCATCAAGGCATTCAGGAAAGGCGACATTGAGCTTGCCAACACCGTCTATTCGGGAGTGCCCTCACACTATTTCGGGCTAGAGCAAATCATTGAGATCGGCCCTATGAGCGGTAAGTCCAATGTTATCTTCTGGCTCGAACGCCGGAACATTCCACCCACTGAAGAGCTGGTCGAGCGCATCTTCCAATTGGCCAAAACCTCCGACCGCTGCCTGACGGAAGACGAAATCCAAAACTGTTGCCAAAGCGTATCTACTGGTAGTATGTAGGACTCGTGGTCGCAACTATTAGCTCGAACGTGGGTTCTATCAGATAACTCTGAAAATTTCAGATCCTTTAAAGGAGATTGCATGAAGAAGGTATTCACACTAGTGTGCACAATGTTGCTCGGCGCCAGCTTGACGTTTGCTCAAGCCACCGGCGGGTCGACAGGCACCCAAGGCAGCACTGGCCAATCCGGTGACCAAACTACAACCACCAAAGGCAAGAAACACAAAGGCCACAAAGGCGGCAAGAAGCACAAGAAGGGCGACAGCGCCAACACCGGCACAACCACCCCGAAATAACTCAACGTTGTTCCCGTTATAAAGCGGCCCTTTTGCGGGCCGCTTTGTTTTGGAGCGGGATGTGCCTTGACAAGCGCATGTGATTAGTAGATCATTAGTTGTTATGGCGAATATAGCGTCTATAGTGTTTATGGTGAATAGCTCGCGGATGTCTAGTTTATGACTACTTCGCAGTCAATTTGTTTACCTGCACCTCCTGCAGAGGCCGATAAGCAGCAAGTTTCAAAAATATATCGAATGCTGATCCAAACCGGAGTCGCTTGTCTTGTTGGCCCCGATAATTCGAAAATCGAGCTTCCATCTTCGATCTATAACGCTTTGGTGCAGATTGTTGAGCACATGCAAGAGGGAAAAGCAATTGCGCTTCTCCCGCTTATGGAAGAAATAAGTACTCAAGCGGCGGCAGATATGCTTGGTGTTTCTCGCCAATTTTTAGTGAGCGAGCTTGAAGCCGGAAAAATTTCATTCCATCGAGTAGGTGCTCATCGACGGATCTATCTGAAGGATCTGCTTGATTACCAGAAGGAGCGTGAAGTCAAACGGGCGGCCTCCATCGATCGGATGCTTCGGTTATCAGAAGACGCCGGCACCTATGATAAGTTCGTTCCTTTTGAGGAGTAATTGAACTCCGATTTTCGAGTAATCATTGATGCTTGTGTCTTGGTTCAGCCCTCTGTTCGCGACACGGTTCTACGATTGTCGGAACGAAGGCTCTTCTTAGCGCGATGGTCAGAGCACATCATTTCGGAACTGGATCGCACCCTGATCAGATTCGGGGTCGCAAGAGACAGAGTCGACCATTTGCTTTCCGAACTGAAAAACCATTTTCCCGATGCCTGGATCGAGCCAAGCTACAGAGATCTGATTCCCAAAATGCACAATGAGCACAAGGACCGCCATGTAGTTGCGGCGGCGGTTCAAGGTGGGTGTGAGTTAATCGTGACGTACAACCTAAAGCATTTTAAACAGGAACATTTGCAGCCATTCGATGTGACTGCCTGCCACCCGGACGAATTTTTGATTGATCTTTACCATTTGAATCCTGAGGTGGTTGTGCACGCCCTACATCAGCAAGGATCTGCCCTCCGGGAAAAACAGACTCTGACAGACGTACTAGAAAGACTCCGTATTGCGAGGTGCAATCGATTTGCAGACCTCATTGCCGAAAGACTCAGCCTCTAAAACGTCAGTATCTTCACACAAAACGGTATGATAGTCAGTCTGTTCCTATGCCAAGCCGAGGTCCATCTACTGACCCTCCAGCCACTGCTCAACATGAGGTTGGCCGAATTGCCGAGTTGCGAGCCGTCCATACCGCGCTCCTGTTTCTCCACAACCAGGAGATGGAATTGCGCCGCTGGCAAATGGAACTCGCCAGGGTACCGGCTCCCCCGTTTGGAGAAGCCGCCCGCAGTGAGTGGTTGCGGCAACGCTTCCTCAAACTAGGGTTATGCCATGTTCGCGCGGATGAATTGGGCAATGTGTTTGGATTATTGCGCGATTCGCCTCAAAACCCTCTCATCGCTGTTAGCGCGCATTTGGATACTGTCTTTCCTCCAGAAACCCGGCTGGAATCCCGGGAAGAAGGAAATTTGCTCCACGGTCCGGGCATCAGTGACAATGCAGCCGGTGTGGTGGCCATGCTGGCTGTGGCTTCTGCCTTGAAGCAAAGCGGGATTGCACCGATCGTGAATGTGGTTTTTATTGGGAATGTGGGCGAAGAAGGGGAAGGCAATCTGCGTGGCATGCGCCATATCTATTCGGACCCATATTGGAGCGATGCCATCCGGGCTTTGCTGGTCATCGATGGCGCTGGTGAGGACACTTACGTTACCCAAGCTCTGGGCAGCAGGCGGTTTGAAGTCAGTTTTCGCGGTCCCGGAGGTCACTCGTGGAGCGATTTCGGCGTTCCCAACCCGATCGTGCTGCTTTCCCGTGCTCTGGCTGGCTTCAGCCAGGTATCCGTACCCGAAGTGCCCCGCACAACGTTTAATGTTGGTGTGATTCAAGGGGGAACTTCAGTCAATTCGATTCCCGACTCCGCTCGGGCGCGAGTCGATTTGCGCTCGGCTTCCGGCAGCGAATTGCAGAGGCTTGAAAACCACCTGCGCGAGGCGGTGATCTCCGTGGCAAACCAAGTTTCGCCCCGTTATCAGCAAGGGGGCCATAAGGTCAGCTTTGCCATTGAAAGCATCGGCGACCGTCCAGCAGGTGAACTTTCGCCCGTTGCCCGCATTCTCCAGGTTATCCGCGCGGTGGATGCTCATCTCAGAATCGCATCCCTACCTCGCCTGGCTTCGACCGATGCGAATATCCCGCTCTCGTTAGGACGCGAAGCCATTACCATCGGCTCGGGCGGCGATGGCGGGGGCGCTCACACCATGCGCGAGTGGTTTGACTGTACGAACCGCGACCTTGGACTTAAAAGAATCCTTCTGGCCCTTTTGGGCCTTACCGGAGTGCATGAATGAGAATTCTGCTCGTCGTATTCTTGGTATTCGCCTTGACCGGCACTTTTTCTGCCCAACAAAAGACCTCTGCGGACGTGATCTTCATCAACGGCGATATCTATCCGGGCGCTCCTTCGACCACGGGGGCTTCGGCGCAGCCTCGAATACAGGCCATCGCCGTCTCTTCGGGAAAAATAATTGCGGCAGGATCGAACCAGGAGGTGCAAAAGTTCAAGACCACTAAGACCCAAGTGATTGACTTGGGCGGCCACTTTACCATGCCGGGATTTAACGACGCGCATACACATCTGGCCTCGGGTGGCTTTGAAAAACTCGACATCAACCTGGTTGGAACCAAGTCCCTCGAAGAAATGAAACAGCGCATCGCGGCCCGCGCCAAAACTGCTAATGCTGGGGAATGGCTTGTCGGGCGAGGCTGGGATCATACGAAATGGACCGATCAACGATTGCCGAGCCGCCAGGATATCGATACGGAGACTGGCGACCATCCTGCGATCTTTGTGCGAGTCGATGGACACATCGCTGTGGCCAATAGCGCAGCGCTCAAAGCAATGAACATCACCGCTCAAACTCCCGATCCGCAAGGCGGCAAGATTGATCATGATCAGCAAGGCGAGCCTACAGGCATCCTTCGGGAGACCGCCAAAGACAGCGTCTTAGGACGAATCCCGAAACCATCAGCAACTCAACGCCGCAAAGCGGCTGAGTTGGCATTGCTCGATGCGGCGCAATCCGGTATTACCTCGGCCCAGGATAACTCTGACTGGGCGGATTTCCTGACTTATGAGCAGCTCGAAAAAGAAGGCAAGCTGACCCTTCGCATCGCCGAGTGGCTGCCTTTTGACGCCTCGCTGGAAGAATTGAATCATCGCCGCGCTCATCATCCGGCTAGTGATCCAATGTTGCATACAACCATGCTCAAGGGATTCATGGATGGCTCCCTGGGCTCCCATACAGCTGCAATGCTCGCCCCATACACAGACGATTCCACGAACTCTGGAATTCCCCGCTACCAGCAGGATGCGCTCGACAAGAAAGCCATAGAGCGATCCAAGGCCGGCTTCCAACTGGGCTTTCATGCCATTGGGGATCGTGGATCAAGGATGGCCTTGGACGCATTTGCCCAGGCCGAGCAACGCAGCAGCAAGCGGGATTTCCGTTTCCGCATTGAACACGTCCAGGTGCTCGCGCCCGAAGATTTTGAGAGATTCAAAGAGCTGGGAGTGATTGCCTCCATGCAACCCAACCATCTGCTCACCGACATGAATTGGGCGGAAGCCCACATCGGAGCCGAGCGGGCCAAGCATTCTTATGCCTGGAAGGAATTCCTCGACAACGGCATTCCGCTCGCCTTCGGGACAGACTATCCGGTCGAGCCTATCACTCCATTCCGTGGGCTATATGCTGCTGTGACACGCAAAAATGAGTCCGGAACCAAAGAGTATTTCCCGGAGCAAAAGATCACCATCGACCAGGCAATCGCCGCCTACACCTCAGGCTCTGCTTACGCAGAGTTTGCCGAAAAAGAGAAGGGAACTCTTTCTCCAGGGATGCTGGCCGACTTCGTAGTCCTCGATCGTGACATCACGAAAGTGGAGCCGGCTGAAATCCTGAAAACCCATGTTTTGCGAACCGTGGTCGGCGGCAAAACGGTTTACCAGGCGGAATAAGTTCAGCCCTAGATTGATGGTGACGGCTCTTCCAGAGGCTTGTGTGTGGCTGTGCGCTTACGCTCTCTATGGATCGTGATCCTGAGCCAAACGAGATAGAGAACAATGGCGACGTTGCCGGCAAAGACGGCCCACTTCCATCCGTCTGCATGACGAGCGAGTTCCCAAATTTCCCAGGGAAGATACATGCTGCCGGAAAGCAGGGCAAACCATTCGGCCCATTCTTTTTCCAACCAGAGTCCCCCTGCCTCAACAAAGCGGATGACGACATAAACCAGGACACCTATAAAAAACAGCCATAACTTATGGTCAGTCATGTTTCCCGCAAACCGCAGCAAGCCTTGGGCCACATGCCGGCCAGGATTGATGTGCAGGAATCGCAACAGGCGCAGTGCTTCAATTTTGTAGTCTTTGTGCCGCAGCGTGAGCAGAAGGAAACCTGCTCCAAGCGCGAGCAAGCCTTTACCCGCCTCGAAAATCGCAATACCCCGCAGGCCCAGATGCTTGACCACAAAGCTCTTTCGCTCATCCATGAAGGTTCAAAAATACTTATAAATTAATTTCTGTCTTTATTGTAAAGAATCATCGAGCGACGGTTATCAGGGCGGCCCAGAACCAAAACCGGTTCACAGGGCAGGACCCCAGGTGGCAAAGGAAAATCAAAGATCATAACCGCAAAGGAACACAAAGAGTAGCGCTCCAGCAGCTCTGCAAGAACAACTGAGGCGCGTCGCCAGCTCTCAATTGCCAAATTACCCACTTACCCAATTACCAAATTTCTCTCAGGTCCACGCGGCCGAACCGCCAAGCATCTAACCAGAGGAACATGACCCTCCACGGTCTCAAAGACGCGCTCTGGATGACGGTTGAAGACGTCGGCAAGAACCATACTCTGCAAATGGCGGCCGCCCTGGCTTATTACTTTGTTCTCTCGCTGTTTCCAGCTCTCATTTTTCTTTCGGCTGTAGTGGCCTACCTGCCGGTCTCCAATTTGTTCGATCAAGCCATATCACTCATGTCGACCTTTGTTCCGCCGGACGGCATGGGGCTGGTGCGTAAAGTGTTGGCCGACGTGATCACGCCGAACCGTTCTGCTTTTCTCTCTTTTGGTTTGCTGGGAACAATGTGGGCGGCCTCCGGAGGCTTCTCCGCTGCCATCGAAGCCTTGAATATTGCTTACCAGGTGGAGGACACGCGCCCCTTTTGGCGGACCCGTCCCTTGGCCATTGGTCTTGCGGTGCTTGTAGGCGCGCTGTTGTTGACTGCTCTAGGCGTGATGATTGTGGGCCCGGAATTCGGAGGATGGCTTTCAGGACGAATGCATCTCTCCTGGCTCTTCGCCGTGCTGTGGCCGTACATACACTGGACCGTCGCTGTTCTCTTTGCGGTGCTGGCGATTGAGTTCCTCTATTATCTTGCGCCCAACGTGAAACAGCGTTTCTGGAGCACCCTGCCGGGAGCCGTCCTCGCAGTTGGAGCCTGGATTGGCCTTTCTTATGCGCTGGGACTGTACTTCCGTCATTTCGGCAATTTCAACAAGACTTATGGCACATTGGGCGCAGCCGTGGCCCTTATGATGTGGCTCTACTGGACAGGTTTTGCCATCCTCGTAGGGGCTGAGTTAAATACTGAGCTGGCCAAACAAACCAAGAAGGGCAAGATCCCGGAAAAGGCCGCGCCCGACGCTCCCATCAAACTCGATCTCGCCGCCTAAAATTGAATTGTGAAATCTTCATGAAAAGATACCTGAGTTTCGCCAACAGGCATCACTGATTTTCAGCTAGGGGAAACGTCTGGTTTGGATTCCTTGTGCGTTCGAGTAACTTGACGCGCAAGGTAAAAGCCATGAAATTCCGTTTGTCCTTGCTGGCCGTTCTTTGTCTGTTCGTTTGTCTGAGCGTTCGGGCGCAGGTGCCCCGCTCCAGGCACGTCGTAGTCATTACGCTTGAAAACCACAGCTACGAGCAGGTCGTTGGAAATATTTCCATGCCGTATTTCAACCAGCTCGTATCTCAGTACGGCCTGGCCGACAACTATTTTGCCACTCAACACAACTCCCTCGCTGCGCTCATGTGGCTGACGACCGGCTCACAAGTCACCACCAATAACAGTACTCTTGAGATATTCAATGTGGACCATATCGCGGCGCGCGTCTGGCAAAGTGGACAGACATGGAAAGCCTATCTCGAAAGCCTGCCTTCGATTGGATTCACCGGCTACGCCACGTCTGGTCCATACCTGAAGCGCCACAATCCGTTCGCGTATTTCAGTGATGTGGTCAACAGCAATCAACGTTTTAACCTTGTCCCTCTCGATCCCTATTTATTCCAGGACATCACGAACCGAACCCTGCCGAACTTCTCTTACGTTGTGCCGGACGCCGGCGACGACGCGCATGACGGAACTCTGGCGCAAGCTGATCAATGGCTGCAGGCGCATGTCCCACAACTGCTCGCGAACCCCGATTTCCAGACCGATGGCCTTCTCTTTATTGCGTGGGACGAGGGCAACCTAAGTCCGCTTGACTCGCGTTGGACTGGCGGTCGTGTAGCTACATTGGTGATCGGTCCTGGCGTGAAGCCCGGTTATCATTCACTCACGTTCTATGCACATCAGGACCTGCTGCACACGCTCTGTGATGCGCTGGGGCTGGCAGGATGTCCCGGCAATGGCTCTATGGGAGTTCCGATGGCTGATTTGTTTCCCTCTGCTTCCACCTCTCCCCATATTCAGCTTCTCGCTCCCACAGCGAACCTGCAGGCAATAAGAAATCCGGTGCGATTCGCTGCCAACATCGTCAGCGACAGACCCGCCTCCGCCATGATTGTCTATGCCGACGATCACGAGATCTTTCGCACCCAAGGTGGACACACCGATTTCAAAATGGACCTCTCCCCAGGGTCGCATCATTTGGTCGTGAATGGCTGGGACGCAGCAGGAAGGCTGATGCAAGCCGGCCTCTCAGCCAAGGTGATCGATCACGGCGTGAGCGCAAATGCCTGTCCAGTGAGTCAGGCAAGCCCGTCAGTCACGATCTGTTCTGCGCAAAATGGCCAATCGATAAATAATCCTGTCCGTGTCGTTGCCGAAACCGTAGACCAGCAGGCTGAAGTCTTGACCACTGCCATCAATGTCGATAGCCAGGAGCTTTATCTTGCCTATGGGAACCGCGTAGATACTGACCTGAATCTTGCGCCCGGCACGCATCACATCGTAGTTCGGGCACGAGATATTCTCGGAACAAGCTTTGAATCGGCGGCTGATGTGAATGTTCTGCCTGATACTCCGCCGCCGGCTGCGGTCTTCCCATCGATCACCATCGGCAACGTTCTCGATGGATCATCTTCCAGCAGTCCTCTCCACCTGGTTGCTGCCCTCAACAGTACACTGCCCGCATCTGCAATGATTGTGTACTCAGATGACCGCGAAGTGTTGCGCACATCCAATGGAGACTTGGATACCTATCTCGACCTTCGAGCCGGACGCCATCACATCGTAATCAATGCGTGGGACAGCGCCGGCAATCTGACCTCGAAAGACGGCA
>DASZFK010000126.1:0-5881 GCA_035939855.1 Candidatus Angelobacter sp. | reverse complement strand
AATGACTGTTCCAAAACCGATCACCCGATCTCCCGATCACGCGCGATCACCCGATTGCATGTCCGTTGAGAAACTCGCCAGGAAGTTAGCCTTTCAATGGACGACGCCCTCTGTGTGGTTACGCGGCTAAATGCTAAGGGCTAAGAACTAAGGGCTAAACAAGGCAACCATCATGGAAACGCGGTTACAGCGGTTACAACCCGTAACAGAAATCGTCAATATTGACGCGGCTTGTAACCAGGGTAACCGCTGTAACGCCTGTTTTTCTACACACACTAAATGTGATTTCAAAGTGGATGGGGCATCGCGGAAAGCTATCGCTTGCACGATTTCCAGGCTAAGATGCGTGGGAACGCTATGCTGGGTTCGCTCGCTACCAGTCGCGAGCGCGAAAACTCGGTCGCGACCAGTTAACTCCCTTAAATTGCAAAGCTTGCGCGACCTCGCGACCTACAGCCCTCGGAATGGATTGAAGAGCATTACGTTCGCCTGTCCCTACATTGCTCTGGCAATATCAGTCCATGAAGATTTGCGACATTGGGCGAGCACTTGGGCCAGGTCGTCGATGCGAAGTGGTTTACTGATGTAAAAATCCATTCCTGACTGGAGGCAGCGCTCCCGGTCTCCTTGCATGGCATCGGCAGTTACCGCGACGATGGCGGGCATGTGATCTTCAGGAAAGCGATGGCGAAGGAGACGCGCAGCCTCAACGCCGTCCATCTCCGGCATGTGCAGGTCCATCAACACGACGTCGTAGGTCTGGCGCGAACAAGCTTCAAGCACTTCCAGGCCATTGCCAGCCACGTCGGCCTGGTAACCCAACCGGGCCAGGGTGTGTTTGGCGACCTTTTGGTTAATCGCGTTATCTTCGGCCAGCAATATTCGCAATGGAAATTGCTCAGCCATCTTGGGATTGGGCTTGGTCTTGTTTACAAATAGTTCAGATCGAGCACGGCAGTTCAGAGTGCTGCTGAGAACATCATGAAATTGGCCAAGTTTCACGGGTTTCGTAAGCTGTGCGGCAAAAGGTTTGGAACTTCCATCACTGCCTCCACGGCCAATCCAGGTCAATCCTATAAGGCCCAAAGTGTCTCCGTACCTCCTGTGGAGCTCGTTCGCAAGAATGAGGCAGTCGGCGGCAGGCAATTGCAAGTCGATGATGGCAACATCGAATGAAGGGCCGTCAGTCGCCAATTCCATGGCCTGGGCCGCCGTATCGACAGCACTCACCTTCATTCCCCAGTGCTGGGCAGCTTTGGTGAGGATGTGGGAATTGGTTTCATTATCCTCGATGATCAACAGCTTTTTGCCTGCCAGATCGGTATTGTCGTGGCGAAAAGAATCCTGCTCGAGTGCAGGTTGGGATTGGGAAACAATCGTGAAGTAAAAGGTGGAGCCTTTACCGGGGACACCTTCGCTCTCTACCCAGATCCTGCCATCCATAACCTCGCTCAGGCGTTTGCAAATTGCCAACCCAAGCCCTGTACCGCCGTATTTGCGTGTGGTTGAGGTATCGACCTGACTAAACGATTGGAAGAGGCGATCAAGACGATCATGAGGAATACCAATACCGGTATCGCGTACGGCGAATTGTATTTCATGCAGTTGATCTTGAGGGTCGTGGGCGCGGCTCGAAACCTCCACAACAATCTCCCCGGATTCCGTGAACTTGAGAGCATTGCTCACAAGGTTGACCAGGATTTGTTTAAGGCGAGTAACATCTCCCAGGATGACCGCCGGGGTATCGTCGGAGATGATAAGGGCCAGATCAAGCCCCTTCTCAGCAGCTTTCGACGAGAGCAGATCCAACGATTGCTCAACACAGTGGCGAAGGTCGAATGGCCGGCTTTCCAAATCCAGCTTGCCTGATTCAATCTTGGAGAAATCGAGAACATCGTTGATGATGGTCAGCAGAGATTCACCACTTTGATGAATCGTTTGCACCAGGTCGCGGCGCGCAGGGTCGGCTTCCGTGGCCAGCATCAGATCCGCGATTCCCAAAACGGCATTCATAGGCGTGCGAATTTCGTGGCTCATCATTGCGAGAAACTCGCTCTTGGCCCGCGTGGCTGATTCGGCGGTTCGCTTAGCTTCTCGTAATTCCTCTTCCACCCTCTTGCGTTTTGTGATGTCGCTCAGGACGATGAGCCTTCCAGTCAATCGCCCGCGCCGGTCACGCAGAGGCGAGATCCGCAAGTCGAAACAATACTTCCTGCCACCCTGTTCGATTGATATTTCGTCACGCATGTCAACCACATCACGGTAGAGATCGATCAACTCAGGGCGATTCTCAAACAACACCCTTGCGGATTGTCCAACGGCTCCGTGCGTGCGTCGCCCAAAAAGTTTTCTCGCAGATGGATTCATGTCAACGATGCGATGCTTCGCGTCGAGCACGATGACGCTGTCGGCCAGGTTCTCAAATATGATGTCCCGCGCAACCGGAGCAATATCGAAAAGCTTGTAACGAAAAAGCCCGAGCATGAAAGCTACGCCCGCAGGGACGAAGAAGGTGCTGGAAATGTGCGAGGGCAAGGGGATCAGTCCGACATGACGGGCAATGTTTCCACCCAAGATGATGAGCAGTGCCGTGATAAGCACAAACAACTGCCGCCTGTGCGGACGCGGACAATGCCGCAATGCGGCTGCCAGTACCCAAAGCGCCGCCAGCGCCAGGATGTAGGCGTAGGCAGTATGAATCCAATACCAGGGGCCCGGTGTGCTGCTGAGGACAGTTAATCGCCCGGCAGTCTTAAGCGCGACATGTTGCCGGACCAGACCATGGAAGCCATTGGTCCAACTCAACAGGATTGTCATTGCCGGTACGACTGACAAGAGCAGGAGTCTCCTGCGGGTAAGCCACTGAGTGCGCCCCGTATATTGCAAAGCGATCCCCAAAGTGGCGGGCGCCAATGGGCTGATGCCAATGAATGCGACATTGGAGAAAAACAGTATGGCGGGGAGATCGGTTCGGGAACCCTCAAACACATTCGCTATGGACCATAAGGCTGCAGAAAACTGAACAATGGCAAAAGGAGTAGCTCCCGGGATGTCACGATGCCTCCAGGCATAAGCTCCCATGCCGCAGCCAAGCAAGGCCGCTACAGCATAAATCCATACATAAGGTGTGTATTGCCAATACATTTATGATCTTTTAGAAACGTCCTCGGACTCCCCCGGCGTTCTGGTTAGATCGGCTGATTCCAGCCACGCTAAAGGCTTATGCACCGCAATTGTAGTAACACTTGAGCGCAAATCTTAAGGATTTTCTAATAATTGACTAAACCAAAGTACCTGTATTGTGGCTTAATAAATCGGCTCTGCGTCTGAAACATATCTTGGGCTTGCAGAAGATGAAACGGCAAGCCTTACAGACTGGCTGGAGAGGGGTGGAAGAACTGTGACCGGGGCGTCAGGCCTCACCCAGGCGGCAAAGATCTCATTGTTTCCGCCTTTCGCAAGCATTCCGGGCAGATGAAGAGCGTGTTCTCCGAACTGAGCCCCGAAGAACTTCGTGGTCTCGAAGCAGCGCTCAAGACAGTCGGCAAGCGTGCTGCCACATTGATGGACAAGAGAGGTTAGGAAACGAAAGCCACGCGGGCGCGGTATGAGTTTCGCGTGAAGAATGAAATTAAGACAACAGCAAACCGCCGGTGGACGTCCATAAGCCAACGAAGCATCCTTTGCGGATCCAATGGTGCGACACCAACAAAGATGTTTATCGCATTGATCATTTGAAGAACTAGCCGTTTTCGACGGACCCGATCTTCCCTCCAGCACGAGCACCCGATTCCCGACCGCTGGTCGTGTGAACTGGTTCTATTTGCCGACCCAGTAGACTTCGGGACGTTCCTGGTCACTCGTCCAATCGTAATGCAGGCGTGGGGAGAACCTAGTCAGGCCGCGCCCGCCCAGACCCAACAGCATCTCTGCTTCATCTCGAGTTTCGACCGGTATGTAAACGCGATGAGCCGGATCATTCCCCTCAGCCCAATCAATCTCTTCGTGAAATTCATAGTAATAAAACTGGCCACAGGCCCGGCACTTCAGCAGACAACTTCGGTCGTGGCTTTCGTCTTCGAACACCTCGACGGTGTCGAAGCATCCGTGCAAGTCTTCGGCGGTCGGCTTCACCAATTGCCACAGGTGGCACTTCGCTGGCGTCATGGTAGCGGTGACTCACCAGAAGCTTAGCATGCTCCGTTTGCAGAACATCTTAAATGACGCCGGACCGCCTGCGCGGTCCTTGTGAAGATGCGAATGGCTCACCATTTTGGGGCAAGCGGCGACGCACTCGGCGAAATGTTAAACTTTTGCTCCATTTGCATCGTTCAAGTGGCCTGCGGCATCTTTTACCAAGTCACTGGAATGCGAGAGTCCCCGCAGTCGGTCAATCCTGAGACAAACTCCCTGATAATTGGAGGACTGCAATGTCATTCATGGAATGGGCAAGGCGCAAACCCTTCGTTCTAGTTTTCCTTGGTTGCTGTCTCATCCTTCTTCTTGGCGGATGCGGCGACAGCAGCAAGGCAGCGCCGGCTCCCGCTCCGCCGCTGACCGTGGAAGTGGCCACCGTCGTGCAGAAAGATACGCCTATCTACAGCGAATGGGTAGCAATCCTCGATGGCTATGTGAATGCACAGATTCAGCCTCGCGTTGCCGGATACATCATCCGGCAGGACTACAAGGAAGGCTCGGTCGTCCGCCCGGGACAGGTGTTGTTTGAGATCGATCCTCGTCCTTTCAAGGCCGCGCTCGATCAGGCCAAGGCGCAACTTGCGCAGTCAGAGGCGCAGCTTGGAAAGGCAGAACTCGATGTCCAGCGCGATACTCCGCTGGCGCAAGCCAGGGCCATCGCCCAGAGCCAACTCGATACGGAAATCCAGGCCAGGCTCGGAGCGCAAGCCCAGGTCATGGCCGCCAAAGCCAACGTCGAGCAGGCTGAACTCAATATGGAGTGGACCAAGGTGACGACCCTTGTGGGCGGGATTGCGGGCGTGGCGCAGGTCCAGATAGGAAACCTGGTTGGGCCGACCTCGGTCCTGACTTCGGTTTCGCAAGTTGAACCGATCAAGGCTTACTTCACAGTCAGCGAGCAGACATTCACTGATTTCCATCGCCGCTATCCCACGGAAAGCAGCGTTGAGCAGGAGCGGAAGCACATACCGCTGCAACTGATTCTTGCCGACGGCACTGTTTATGACAAGAGAGGAAGCATTTCTTTCGCCGACCGCGAGGTGAATCCCGCAACCGGGGCCATACGCATTGCGGGCATTTTTCCCAATCCCAACAACCTTCTTCGACCTGGCGGCTACGGGCGCATTCGAGCATCGGCGAGAACGCAGGAGGGCGCACTGCTCATCCCTCAAAGGGCGGTGATCGAGTTGCAAGGAAGTTATCAGGTCGCGGTGGTTGGCAATGACAACAAGGTCAGCATCCGTCCGGTGAAAGTTGCAGACCGAGTCGAAAACATGTGGATCGTGACCGAGGGACTGAAAGCCGGTGAGCGCGTCGTTGTGGAAGGGGTGATGAAGCTCCGAGACGGCGCTCCGGTAAACCCGGTTTCGCCCAAGGCTGGAGGCTAGAGATGTCAAAGTTCTTCATCAATCGCCCCATCGTCGCCATGGTGATCTCGATCCTGACTGTAATTGTCGGCGCGATCACCATTGTCAGCCTTCCTGTCTCCCAGTTCCCGGCCATCGCGCCTCCGGAAGTGCAAGTGTCGACTACTTACGTGGGCGCCGATGCGCAAACTGTGGAACAGTCGATTGCCACTCCCATCGAACAACAGATGAGCGGCGTGGACAACATGAACTACATGTACTCGGTCAACTCTTCCACCGGCGAGACGCGACTGATTGTTGACTACGATGTAAAAACC
>DASZFK010000125.1:0-5273 GCA_035939855.1 Candidatus Angelobacter sp. | reverse complement strand
CAAGAAATTAGATAACGGCCTGACGGTGTTAGTCATGGAGCGGCCTGAAGCTCCGGTGTTTTCATTCTTTACCCATGTAGACGCTGGCTCTGCCCAGGAGGTGCTGGGTATTACCGGGCTGGCGCACATGTTTGAGCACATGGCTTTCAAGGGAACCGACAAGATCGGCACCACGAACTATCCAGCAGAAAGGGTGGCGCTTGAAAAAGTCGAGAAAGCCTACGCGGCCTACCTTGCAGAGAACCTTAAGAGAATCGGGCGCGACCCACAAAGAATTGCGCAGCTTGAAAAAGCCTGGCAGGATGCCATGGAAGAGGCCCAGCAATACGTAATTCCCAATCAGTTTGGCGAAATCGTCGAGAGCGAGGGCGGCGTTGGACTGAATGCATTTACCAACTGGGAAGAAACCGGCTACTTCTATTCCTTTCCCCAGAACCGGGTGGAACTGTGGGCCTACCTCGAGTCGGAACGCTTTCTGCATCCAGTCATGCGCGAGTTCTATAAAGAACGCGATGTCGTCTATGAGGAGCGGCGGCTGCGCACCGACAACTCGCCGCAGGGACATTTGGAAGAGCAGTTTCTGGCAGCCGCATATACCGCCCATCCTTACGGGCGTCCGGTGGTGGGGTTTCCTTCCGATCTGAAAGCATTCTCGGCTACCGACGCCAAAAATTTTTACAAGAAATATTATGTCCCAGCCAACATTACCGTCGTGGTGGTTGGAGACCTCAAAGCATCAGAGGCAATGCCGGTCATCGAGAAATACTTTGGCCGCTTGCCGAAGGGACCGGCGCCTGAGCCGTTGCGTACCCAGGAACCACCGCAAAATGCCGCGCGGGAAGTGGTTCTGCATGAGCGCAGCCAGCCTTTCTATTATGAAGGGTATCATCGCCCCGACTTTCTCGATCCAGATGACGCTGTATACGATGTTCTGGGAGACTTGCTCTCCAAGGGCCGCACCTCTCGCCTTTATCGCTCAATGGTCCGCGATAAGCAGATTGCCCTGTCGGCCGGTGGCGACAGCAGCTTTCCCGGCAACAAATATCCCAGCCTGTTTTTTTGTTTTGCCACGCCCGCCCAAGGCCACACGGCAGCGGAGATGGCTTCCCCCATTCATGAAGAACTTGAGAAGCTCAAGACTCAGGACGTGAGCGACGCAGAATTGAAGTCAGTGAAGACGCGCGCCAAGGCTGACCTGATTCGCGGACTGGCCGACAATCAAGGTCTGGCTTTGCAATTGGGCCTGAATCAAGCGCGCTTTGGAGATTGGCGCGAACTCTTTCGGCAGATCGATCGCATCGAAAAAGTTACCGCAGCCGATATCCGGCGGGTCGCGAATAAAACATTTGTTGCAGGAAACCGCACTGTCGCCATGCTCGAAACACAAGCGGCCGACGCTGCAACGGCAACACCAGCCAAGGGAGAACATCAACAATGAAGCGCGTCCATCGGTTGCCTGTGGTTGTCCTGACCTTAATCTGTGTTTCACTGGCTTCGGCCCAATCGAACTCCCCTCGTGGAAGCGCTTCCCGGCGGACTTCACCCGCTGGACAGATCACCTCCTGGAAGCAGATTCCCATTCCTCCTCTGCATCCATTTAATCCTCAGCAGCCTCGCAGAATTGAACTTCCTAACGGCATGGTGGTCTTTCTCCAGGAAGACCATGAGTTGCCAAAGATCGACGGCTTCATTCGCATCCGGGGCGGTGGACGAGATGTTCCCGCCGAAAAAGTCGGCATGGCCACTATCTATAGTCGATCTTGGCGGACCGGCGGCACCAAGAGCAAGACCGGCGACGAGTTAGACGACTTCCTGGAAACACGAGCAGCCCGAGTGGAGACGAGTGCGGGGCTCGACTCTACATTCCTCTCGTGGTCGTCTTTGAAAGGTGACTTTGACCAGGTCTGGCCAGTGGTGGTCGATCTGCTGCAAAACCCGGCATTTCGCCAGGACAAAATCGATCTGGCAAAACGGCAAGTCACAAGCGCCATCTCCCGCCGCAATGATGAAGTCTTCGATGTCGCGCAACGAGAGGCCAACAAGCTCGCCTACGGTCCCAGTAATCCGTACGCCCGCACAGCCGAATACTCCACGGTCGCAGCGGTGACCCGCGAAGACCTCGTGAACTGGCACAAGCGTACCGTCTCCCCCAACAACATGCTCCTGGGCATTACCGGCGACTTCGATTCTTCCGAGATGGAGCGCCGGTTGCGCGACACCTTCGCCAACTGGCCTAAAGGCGAGACCTTCCAGCCGGCAAAAACCGAATTCCACGATCCAACTCCGGGTATTTACTTTGTAGAAAAGGATGACGTGAACCAAAGCGTCATCATTATGGTTGACCCGGGAATCGAGCGCAGCAATCCCGATTACTATGCCGTGGAGGTCATGAATGAGTTGTTTGGAGGCGGCTTCTCCTCGCGCCTGTTTGTGAATATTCGCACCAAGCTGGGTCTGGCTTATTTTGTCGGCGGCGGCGTTGGCGCAGAATTCGATTATCCCGGCGTGACGACCATCTCCATGAGCACCAAGAGCAGCACTACGGCGGCCGCCATCGATGCTCTCAAAAAGCAGATCAACGATCTGGTTCAGGGAAGCATAAAAGAGCCAGAGGTGAAAAAGGCCAAGGATGGAATCCTCAACTCCTTCATTTTTGAGTTCGACTCAAAAGAAAAAGTGCAGGAGGCGCGCATGGGCTATGAATTTTACGGTTATCCTGCTGATTTTCTGGAGCGTTTTCGCGCTGGGGTAGAAAAAGTAACCAGCGCAGACGTGGAGCGCGTAGCTAGAAAATATATTCATCCGGAAAAGTTCGCGGTGCTGGTGGTTGGTAATTCCAAGGATTTCGACCGGCCGCTCTCCTCGTTCGGCAAAGTCGCACCTATCGACATCACGATTCCGGGATCGCCGAAGTAGGATGCATCAATCGGCATGAACTTGAGTGCAGCTCTCAGGCGGCAAAGCTCTTCGGCAATCCTCCAGTACCAGCCTGAGTTGGGACAATGAGATTGGCTTGGAAAGGTAAGCGTCCATTCCTGCGGAAAGACATTTTTCTCGATCGCTTGTCGTCGCGTGAGCGGTCAAGGCAACAATCAAAATATGTCCACCTCGCTGTTTTTGTAAGGCGCGGATGGCAGCCGTGGCTTCGAAACCATCCATATTCGGCATTTGGATATCCATAAGGATGGCATCGAGCCGCTGATTGTTTTCGAAGGCGGCAACGGCATCTTTTCCACTCTCCGCCAATACGACGCTGCAACCCATTCGTTCGAGCATCTTCACAATCAACCGCTGATTCACTGGATTATCTTCCGCCAACAGGATACGAAGATTTAGCGCCGCATCGCTCGCGCTCCTGGAGTCTTCTTCGGCCGGCAGCGTTGCCCGTGACGAGCGAATGTCGAGCAACGTCTGCAAGAGTTCGTGGGGTACAACCGGCTTGGTCAATTGTGCCGCAACGTCCAAGACGCTGGATTGCTGTGAATGTTTGGCAACAGGTGATGCCCGCAACACGATCGTTTTCTTCCTGCCGGCCATGTTGAGCAAGCGTTGCAGCAACTCTCTTCCAACTGCATCTAAAACCGGTTCCGCAAAAATCGCTGCATCAAAGTTGAATCCAATCATCTTCAAGGCTGACTCAACTGAATCGGCGTCCATGGCTTCGCCACCGGCATGTTGGATGATGTGACATAACGCATTCCTGCAGGTTGTGTTGGCATCGACAACAAGGACCCGCAATTTCTCCAGCTCAGGTACAACCGCCGGAACCATGCGGCTATTCGGCGCACAACGCAACCGAACCACAAAATGGAACGCACTGCCTTTCCCCGGCTCGCTCTCAGCCCAAATCTCGCCTCCCATCATTTCGACAATTCGCTTCGATATTGCGAGCCCTAGTCCCGTCCCCCCAAATCGCCGGGCGTTGGAAACGTCGGCCTGTTCAAAGGCGCCGAAGATAGTAGCTAATTTGTCCTGATTCACTCCTATCCCTGTATCCCGAACCACGAAGTGCAAACCAGCCAACTCGGAGTCCGCCTCCGAAACGGGCAAGACAGTAACCACGATTTCGCCCTCGCGGGTAAACTTGACGGCATTTCCCAGTAAGTTCGTGATCACTTGGCGAAGCCGTCCGGGGTCTCCCAGGAGAGGCGAAGGGATTGGAGCTTTCACATCCAAAACCAATTCAAGCTGTTTCTTATGCGCCAGCACCGCCAGGGTTTTCACTGCGGACACAACTACATCAAGCGGCTCAAAGGGGATCGCTTCCAAATCCAACTTCCCCGCCTCGATCTTCGAATAATCCAATACATCGCTAATAATTCCGAGCAGCGCATCTCCTGAAACTTTGGCCAAGGTAAGCAGTTCGCGTTGCTCAGCAGTCAGATTCGTTTCCAGCACCAACTCAGTCATCCCCAAGACTCCGTTGATCGGAGTCCGAATTTCGTGGCTCATGTTGGCGAGGAAAGAGCTTTTGGCACGGTCTGCTGCTTCAGCCGCTCTTCTGGCTTCTTCCAAGCTAACATTCACGGCTCGAAGTTCCATGGTGCGAAGGTTGACCTGGCGTTCGAGTTCCTGTTCTCGGCGCAACATACGGCGCATGCGCAGTCTCCATAGCGCATAGATAAGCACTGCGCCCAGCAGGAGTTCCAGCGCGCGAAAATACCACGTGGCCCACCAGGCTGGAGAAATCGTAAACGCCACGACCGCTGGAACGCCCCAGGCTCCGCCCCGGACCTGCGCCGCCACCTCAAAGCGGTAAGAACCACCGGGCAGGGTGTGAAAAGGAATGTTTCTCTCTTTGGTTTCAGTCCAGTCATTTCCCAATCCAATGAGACGGTAGCGGAACAGAATGTCTTCTTCGTGGAGAAATGTGACAGCGGTAAAACTGATGGCCGGAGAATTGTGAGCATAGCTGACCGAGAATCCACCGCCACTTTCCAATCCCAGGGCTTCAACGGAAGGCGGTACCCACTTGCCGAATTTCGCATCGGTTATAACGGTTTTCGGCACGAACTCGGCAGAGTATGAATTTCTGGGCTGGAAATGGGAGAGCCCGCGAGCCGTACCAATCCAAATGGAACCATCGCTCGACGCCAGGAAGGCATTGGTATCGCAATCTTCCCAGATCAACCCTTCACCACGGCCATAGTGACGCCAGTTTCCATTGACCAGCACATCAGCACCGGCATCCGTTCCTGCCCACACTGATCCATCCGGCGCGCTCCCCACGAAATAAACCTTGTCTGAATGGAGTCCATTACCTTGGCCAAAGT
>DASZFK010000124.1:0-2750 GCA_035939855.1 Candidatus Angelobacter sp. | reverse complement strand
TGTACCCCTGTTTACGCTTCGCTGACTACCTCGCGGTAGCCAACGCAAAACTCGGGGCCGAGTGGATCGCTACTCCTTTCTCGTAAGACTCTTTCATTCTCTACTTCATGCCGGTTTATCCCGGCGCACAAGGATCCCTATCTCAACCACAGACCGTTTCGTTGAGGAACCATGGCATGCCTATTGGGAACAATCGTCATCCCGAGGCGCTCCCGGCGCGAAGCGACGGGAGTGCGGAGGGACCTTGCGTTCCCGCAAACTACGACTCGCGGTCTGGGTTGGTTGGTTCCGATTCCCACAAATTGTGAAAAGTAAGTGACATTGGACTGTAGGGATCCTTCGGCCAACGAACGGCCTCAGGATGACAGGGGGCTGATTTGGGTCGGCTTGTACGTTCAACGCACTCTGAGGCAATGTAGTTCTTTTAACGTCATCTCCCGCCATTGGCCCGGTTGCAGCCCTTCCAGACGCAAATCACCAATGGCAAAACGCACCAACCGCAGCGTCGGATGCCCAACAGCAGCCGTCATTCTGCGCACCTGCCGGTTCCGTCCTTCGGTCAAGATCAATTCAATCCAAGCTGTAGGAACATTCTTGCGATAACGAATCGGCGGAATACGCGGCGGCAGATCAGGCTCCTCTGCAAGCAAGCGGACCTGCGCTGGGCGCGTTCGGTAGCCCTGGATCACTACACCTGCAGCAAGCTGGCGCAGCGCCTTCTCCGCTGGAATTCCCTCAACCTGGGCCCAATATGTACGTGGATGACCAAACTTCGGCTCACTCAAACGGTGCTGCAAATCACCGTCATTGGTCAGCAGGAGCAGACCTTCACTATCGTGATCGAGCCGTCCCACAGGATAAACATCCTTTACTTTGATGAAGTCTTTCAGAGTGTTTGCCTCGCCGGAGAACTGGCTCACCACGCCAAAAGGCTTGTTAAACAGGATGTAGCGAAATCGCATGATCTCGAAAGCAGATTACGCGATGAGAACGGAGAACGTGAACAAAAATTTATTGCAGGCTTTACTCAGTCAGATGACAGCAATAAAGTTTCGTAGCATGGCAGAAAGTAGGCCTACAGCCTAATGTCACTTACTTTAGAAAATATTTCCAGTTTTTACTACACACCCTATCCCCTGTCGTCCTGAACGGAGCGCGGCAATAAACTTGATAATTGCAAAGATGATCGGCGCGAAGTGAAGAGCCTGCCCTGTAACTCTTTGCTAAACCATTTAGAATCAGTACACCCTCGGTACAGCAAAGACTTGCAATTGGTTTTCAAAATTTTGGCATTTATGGCAATTTTGGCAATTATGGCAATCCCGCCGATGAATCCACCTGAAGAAGCAGGTCAGTCAAAAGCACCAAGAGCGCCACAGCGAGGTGTCGGCTATTCCGCCTTCCTCGTGGCGGCTGGAATATTTGCGAGCAAGATTTCCGGGCTTATCAGGGAACGGATTTTTGCTCATTTCTTCGGCAATTCTGCGATCACTGATGCCTTTCGCCAGGCCATGCGCATTCCTAACTTTCTGCAAAATCTTTTCGGGGAAGGCGTACTCTCGGCATCCTTTATCCCTGTGTATGCCAAGCTGGTCGCACAAGGCGAGCGCGAAGAAGCAGGACGAGTCGCCGGAGCTATCTTCTCCATTCTGGCGCTGTTAACTGCCGCGCTCGTGCTGTTGGGCGTTGTGGCAACCCCCTATTTCATCGACGTCATTGCACCGGGCTTCAAAGGCGAGACCCGCAGGTTGACGATCCAGCTCGTACGCATCGTCTTTCCTGGAGTCGGTTTGCTGGTGCTCTCGGCTTGGTGCCTGGGCATCCTGAACAGTCATGGCAAATTCTTTCTTTCGTATGCATCGCCGGTCGTCTGGAATGCGGCGTTTATTGCCGTGCTCATCATCTTTGGCCATCGCTCCGACTTGACCCACTTAGCAGTTGATGGGGCTTATGGCCTGGTGGCGGGCAGCGCCTTGCAATTCCTCATTCAGCTCCCAGTTGTGCTCAGGCTTGCGCCTTCGATCCGCATCTTCTTCAAGACGCTGGACAACAACGTGCGGATCGTCTTGCGCAACTTCACGCCGGTATTTGTGAGCCGCGGCGTCGTCCAACTGAGTGCCACTGTAGATTCGATCCTGGCCAGTTATCTTCCCACAACTGCGGTCTCGGCGCTGACCTATGCGCAAACGATTTATCTGTTGCCTGTGAGCCTGTTTGGAATGTCAGTGTCAGCGGCCGAGCTGCCAGCCATGTCCAGTGCTCTAGGCACAGAGCAGCAGGTCGCAGAAACGCTGCGCGGACGAATCTCAGCCAGCACCCGGCGCATAGGATTTTTTGTTGTGCCTTCGGCGGTTGCCTTTGTGGCGTTAGGAGATGTGATCGCCTCCGCAATCTACCAAACAGGAAGATTCAATCGCGCTGACGCCCAATATGTCTGGGGCGTTCTGGCCGGGGCTGCCGTGGGCCTGGTCGCCATGACCGTTGGCCGCCTCTATTCATCAGCCTATTACGCCCTTCGCGATACCCGCACTCCTTTGCGTTTCGCCATTTTGAGGGTGGCGCTCACGACGATCCTGGGCTATCTGTGCGCATTGCCATTGCCGAAATTCTTAGGGATCGATGCTAAATGGGGAGTAGCAGGTCTTACGGCTTCCGCCGGAATATCAGCATGGCTGGAGTTCCTGTTGCTTCGTCGAGGGATGAACCAGCGCATCGGGCGTATGGAATTTCCCACTGAGTATTTCGTCAAG
>DASZFK010000123.1:0-24835 GCA_035939855.1 Candidatus Angelobacter sp. | reverse complement strand
CCAAGGGCATACTTGATCACTGGTACCGCACGAATGGCTTCTCGAAGGATCTGAGTTGGAGAGGCAGGGTGGCCGGCACTGGCTTGTGGCTTTTTTACTTTGGATTTATGCATACTTCTAGCTCCGTGAAATAAATCACTAGGAGGTTCCGCATCGAAGCATTATCGGGCAAAGAGCTGTTGTTTTCAAGTCAATTTGAACGCAAGAAGAACGCAAGACAGGAGGCACCATATGCGTCACGTCCAGTGCAAATGCCATCAAAATAAGCGCAGCACCATTAGAGAATCTTAAGCGTGGAGAGCCACTTCCAAAACACTTGCAAACCATTATGGGAAACGAACATATGCTGACTGTTTTTAAGGGTTCCAATAGTAATCTTGTAAGTGCTGACAGTCTGGTGATAAAGCTAACATTTGACCAGCAAGTCTGTTCTTAATCGTTTTGGAAAGGGGGAATAACTCTATGGATACAAGCTACACTCGGCGGAGATTCTTAAAGATTGCGGTGCCAGGTGTCGCGATGATGGGAATGATGTCGATCCCAGCCGAAGCACAAGTGGCCGGTCTCGTCTGGTGTGCTGGGAGGTTCGCGGATGGCATCCTGGCTTCTGTCCTGGCTTCCAGTATTAAAGAGTACTTGCGATCACTAAGCGACCGGGGATTTAGGGAGAACATATATACAACGAACCGGTATCTGGAACACGCTGGCTATGGCAATTATTCATATTCCAAGGTACGCAGAAACTATTCTAATCTTTATTATCCATTGGTTTTTGAGAACTGTGGTTGTAAAGATTGTATGGTTCCATTTTTTGACATGGATGACGGGTATAGCCGGATCACATCGATTGGCGGGTGCCACATGGCTGGGCTGATGTTCGCTTGTGATGATTTAGCATCTCAAGGCTGGAATCGTAAAGAGATTGCTTCAGTATTGCTGCCAACCCGCGAGATCAAGCCCGCAGTAGGGAGCCGCATTGACGGCTATAAGCAGCCGCTAGAGTATATATCTCCTACAGCTATCGTGGCGGCCGACTATGTTCCGAGGGACTATAGCTCCGGCCACATCAAGGTTGAGGCGAGGCATAAATTGAATGGTAGCTTGATTTATGGCCAGGAAACCACCTTTAGTTACGGAGTGAACAGCTGACAATTTTGGTAGGTCTCTGTTGTCGTCTTCACTTCGCCCGAAGGTGAGCTATATCTGAGAGTCTCGCCGCACGAACTATTCGCGCGGTATTGTCCTCGCTGGCTGTGAGGATGCAGCACTGCCGGGAGAGCACGTCACGGTCCAAACAGGCTCGAGCGACCTCACAGAATGGGTGACACGTTCAGCCGGGTGGTGCCACAATGCAAATAAATAAAGTCTTGGGACGGTAAGAGTGTTTTAATGATAAACTGATTTCGTTGGTAAAATCGGATTATTATCCGTTTTTGGGGCGAAGTTTGAACGTGACGCAGGCTGTTTACACCCGGCGCAGGTTCTTGAAGATCGCGGTGCCAAGTGTCGCGATGATGGGAATGATGGCGATCCCAGCCGAAGCGCAAGTGGCCGGCCTCGTCTGGTGTGCTGGGAGGTTCGCGGATGGCATCCTGGCTTCTGCCCTGGCTTCCAGTATCCGGGAGTACCTGGAATCTTTAAGCGATCAAAGGTGGATCAAAAACATAGAAGCAGTTAATTGGCGCCTGGCAAGAGATGGCTATAGAGATTATTCATATTCCGTAGTGCGCCGAAACGATTCTAATCTTTATTATCCATTGGTTTTTGAAAACTGTGGCTGTAAAGATTGTATGGTTCCATTTTTTGACATGGATGATGGGTATAGCCGGATCACATCGATTGGCGGGTGCCACATGGCTGGGCTGATGTTCGCTTGTGATGATTTAGCATCTCAAGGCTGGAATCGTAAAGAGATTGCTTCAGTATTGCTGCCAATCCGCGAGATCAAGCCTGCAGTAGGAAGCCGCAAAGACGGCTATACGCAACCCCTGAAATATATATCTCCTACAGCTATCGTGGCGGCCCACTACGTTCCTCGGGATGACAGATCTGGCCATGTCATGGTCGAGGCAGTGCGCAAAACGGATGGTAGCTTGATTTATGGCCAGGAAACGACTTTCAGTTATGCTTGATTGGATGCGATGTTTCGCTTTTCGGGCATGATCTATTGGAAATGAGTTGTGTCGCAGCTATGGCTCATTTCGAATCACGGCTTTTTTGAATGCAGTAATAGTGCAGCTACTAAATTACTTTGGATTGATTTGCGTCAGCTCCCCTGGATTGGCGAAGTGCAGTGGACCGCAATCGTTGTCCGCATCTGCGCTTGCCGTTGGTTTTAGTTGCCCAAGGAGGTTGGCTATCTCTGAAAAGGATATCAAGCGAAGTACTCGTGCGCTTTTGTCCGTGCTGGCTGTAATGATCCACTGCCCGTCCGGAGAGAATACTGCGCTCCAAACAGCTTGAGAGTGGCCGCGGACGATGACCAGCACTTGACCAGAAGATGCATCCCACAGGCGTGCTGTTAGATCATCGCTAGCCGTTAAGATGCGCCGACCGTCGGGTGAGAATACCGCGCTCCTCACAGCACCAGAGTGACCTTGAAGATTGGCCAGTACCTCGCCAGTGGCCGCGTTCCATACTCGTGCTGTCCTGTCCAAACTGGCGGTAAGAATCCGTTGGCCGTCGGGGGAAAACACCGCGCTTTTTACAGCTCCAGAGTGGCCTTGTAGCGAGACTAGTGGTTTGCCGGTGATCGCATTCCATACCTGCGCTGTCTTGTCGTCGCTTGCGGTAAGGACGCGCTGGCCGTCCGGTGAAAACATTGCGCTGGTTACAGCATCAGAGTGGCCTTTCAAGATAGCTGCCACTTGGCCGCTCGACGCATCCCACACCCAAGCTGTTTTGTCATCGCTTGCAGTGAGGACGCGCTGGCCGTCCGGTGAAAATGCTGCGCTCCTCACGGCTCCAGAGGAACCTTGAAGGATTGAAGACAAATGCCCGTCGGATGCGTTCCAGACTCGGGCGGTATTGTCCAAGCTTGCAGTCAGAATACGCTGGCCGTTAGCTGAAAACACCGCCCTGGTTACGGCTGCGGAATGGCCTTCCAATGTGAGCAATCGTTGACCGCGAGATGCATCCCACACCTGTGCTGTCTTGTCCACACTGGCGGTGAGAATACGCCGGCCATCGGGCGAAAACACCGCGCTGGTTACGGCTGCGGAGTGTCCCTCCAATGTGAGCAATAATCGTTGACTACCAGATGCATCCCACACCTGTGCTGTCTTGTCCATACTGGCGGTGAGAATACGTCGGCCATCGGGGGACAATATTGCCCTCCCTTGAAAGAGCATTAACAATTCACTGCTGGACGCAGTCCAAATCCGTGCTGTTTTGTCCCAACTGGTTGTCAAGATGAAGTGGCCGTCAGGGGAAAACGCGGCATTCATGATCCGGTCTGTATGGCCTCGCAAAACAGCCAGCAATTGGCCAGTGGACGCGCTCCACACTCGTACTGCCCCGTCGTGATCGCCGGTAAGGATTTGTTGGCCATCAGGGGAGAAGGCCGAGATGAGATTAGTACCATGCAAAGTGACTAGCTGTTCACCGCTGTTCGCATCCCACACCCTTGCCGTCGTGTCGCTCCCGGTGAGAATGCGCTGGCCATCGGCGGAGAACACAGCGCTTGTAAGAGCCTCGGATCGTGTAACAGCCTCGGATCGGCCTTGTAGTGTCAGCAGCAGTTGACCACTGGATGCATCCCACACCCTCGCCGTTTTGTCCCAACTGGCGGTAAGAATGCGACGGCCATCGGCGGAGAACACAGCGCTTGTAACGACCTCGGAGTGGCCTTGCAGGATGCGCGGCAGTTGACCACTGGATGCATCCCACACCCTCGCCGTTTTGTCCCAACTGGCGGTAAGAATGCGCTGGCCATCAGGGGAGTACATAGCGCCTGTAAGAGCCTCGGAGTGGCCTTGTAGCGTGCGCAACAGTTGACCACTGGACGCGTCCCACACCCTCGCCGTCTTGTCACGATTGGCGGTAAGAATACGCTGGCCATCGGGGGAGAACAGGGCGCTAACGACGTTCACGGCGCTAGCGGCGTTCTTAGTGGGGCCGCGCAGTGTGGCTAAGAGCCGACCGCTGGAGGTATCCCACACCCGAACTGGTTGCTCCAAACAAGAAATGTCATTTTTAGGGCAGAAGCTAATGGTAAAAACTCGCTGGCTGTCAGGAGAGAATCCCGCGATCCTTACATTGTCGGAAGGGCGTTTTAAGGTGGCCACGAGTTGGCCGTTCGACACGTTCCATACCTGTGCTGGCCTGTTTCCATTTGCAGAGAGAACGAGCGGCCCCTCACGCGAGAACGCCATGCTTGCCGCAGTATCAATCTTGTCCTTCAAGGTAGCCAGTTCTATTGGGAAGGCATCGGCAATAGAACATCCGGCGGCAGGGGTCTTAACAGCCTGCCAGCTCCAAATCGCTGCATTGAGTGCTGCCGGCTGGTCGTTTTTGAATGCTAGTTCAGCCCTTTCCGCGACTGTGAGAGCTTCAGCAATCAACTCCTTTTCATGGATGAGAGTTTTTTGACGGACCGCGTATAATGCCTCTGCCAGTGCAATAATTGCGATTAGAGCCAGAGAAATCATAAACTTGTGCGACTGCTTTGCAGCCCGTCTCGCTTGTTCGGCAGCCTTGCTTTCCATGTTGCTCCGCCGATCTGCTTCTTCCCGAAGCTTCTTTTCGGCGTCAGCCCGAGCCTCCGCCACCTGGCGAAGTTCCTGCTGGTGGGTTATTTCTCGTTCTTGGGCCTGTTCCTCCTGGTGAACTGCTTCCTGGCGTGCTTGCCGGCTCTGCTCCAGGAAATCCATAGCCCTAAAGAACCCTGAATGATAGCGGGAAGCCCAGGTTTCATTGGGCCGGGTTTGCTCTTTCCACTGCAGCGCGTACTGAAGATCGGGATTCTGCCACAGAGCAGCCTTCCCGCCCTCATGCAGTTCGGCAGTTTCGGCCAACCGCATATACACCTTGGCCGATTCGGATTCTTCTTCTACCCAATTCTTCAAACGTTCCCAACGGCGGATCAGGCTTTCATGAGAGATATCAATGAGGGAATCGGGGTTCAAAAGCGCCGGAGCAGGCGGAACGAGAAAGGAGCGACCAGGTTGGCGAAAAGCATCGATGACCTCCCTGGCTTGAGTTTCTTCAGTTGCCGCCACTGCCGCAAGATGCGCCAACTTTTTTGGCCTACGAACTTCACGATTGTCCGGTCCTTTCTCCGTAAGCGCTTTGAAGAGCATTTCTGCAATGCGTCGGCTAAGATCGTCATGCAGACCATTCAGCACTTCCTCGGCGTGTCGCGATAGCGCATGAGACATGCCGCCAGTTGCTTCGTAATGGAATACATCAACCGGTCCAGTGTCGGCCGATTCTTTCCATTTCTCCCACGTCCGCATCAGGGAGTGTTGCAGGACCGGAAGCTGATCGGGATCATAATCCATGCTGAATTCGTTGAGCAATCGGCTTAGCAATTGCTCGGTGATTCGCCCGCCGCCCACGGCAATTGGGCCCATGATGGCTTCCCGTGCCTCATCTCGTCTGAGTTGGGGTATCAGGTATTGGCTGCGATTGATGGCTTCTGCCAGGTCCTGGAAACGGGCGCAATCTCCCAAATAGTCCGACCGCATGGTGATGACAACATAAATGGGAAATTCCCGTTGCCCAGCCGCCTCCAGCAACAGTTTCACAAAGGCTGTTGCATCATTCCCATAATCTTGCCCTTTCGCTACTTGGGCAAAGCGGAAAATCTCTTCGAATTGATCTACGAGCACCAAGAGGCTTCTATTGCTGGAAATGCCGCCTTGGCGCGCCATCTCGATTAAACCCCGGCAGCCGCGCCGTAACCCCGCCTCCAGCATCGCAGCTTGGGCGATTGGTTCAAAATGGTTTTCTGTTGCAAATAGTCCCGCTGTATTCAGTGCAAGCGCTAGGCTCGTGATGGGCTCCACGCCGGGGTGCAAAACCGCCATTTGCCAGTTGTCGGAAGACTGCATCAGAAAACCGCCCAATAGAGCAGGCAGCAAACCAGCCCGTATCAGAGAGGACTTGCCGCTGCCGGAGGGACCCGTGACGGCAACAAAGCGGGAACGAGAAAGCTTGCTGATCAACTGTTCCACTTGCTCATCACGGCCAAAGAAGAGATGGCTTTCGTTCAATTCAAAAGGCCGCAGGCCGGGAAACGGATTCCCGGATACAAGAGACACAGCCTGGCCTGCCCCGTAGACTGCGCTCATTGGCCTGTGCCTCTCGCTGGCTCCAGTTGGGCAAGAAATGGTTGTAGTTTGCGCGGATCGAATTCGCCGTAGTTCCTGATGACGGGCGCCATATTAGAATCGAAAAGTTCTTTGGCCTGGCTCTGCGGGGCAGCAAGATAGAAGGCTTTTGCCAGCAGCGGAACACGCCGCTCCAATCCCTGCAATTTGATGAGTTCCCGGAGTTGGGTCTTCAGCCAGGATTCAGCTGCGTTTGCGTAAAAGATCAAGACCGCATCGCAGAATAGAAGATTCTGCTTGCGGTCTTCGAGTGTCTCCTCGGGGCCGCCATCCACCAAAGGAAGGATTGCTTCATAACCTGAATCGAGTAAATAGTGCTGCAGCGGTTTGGCTGCCGGAAGATCTTGCCGATCGCAAATCAGATAAATGCTGATTTGAGTGTTTTTCTGGGATCTCCGTCTGTTTTGTCGAGCATTCATTGCCAGTTTATAGTGAATAATAGTCTTGAGTTCCTCGATTTGCACTTGGAGCAATTCTGACTCGTTACGGAATGAGAAGTTTGCTTTCAAGTCTTCGACAAAATCTTTCTGCCGAATATCGACAGGCTCTAAGCCGGGGGGCATCCACAGCAACTGGCGCAGATCGCCACAGTGGCTGCATTCCTCTGCCAACCTTTCTTGTATCGTTACGATGGAACGCTCTAGCTCACCTTCCGGAATAATGCCATAGTGTGCTCCAATGAAATGCACTGAGAGTTTGCTTTGGCTCAGATACGTTTCCACTTGGTCCTTCAACCGCACGACATTCATTGGCAGAGGCCTGTTAGGAAGGACAATATAGCCACATTGCTGGAGTTCGCGTTTGACCCGATTGCGTACTTCGTCGAGATCAGATGTCGTTTCCGCGAGATAAACAGTCATTTCGCTTTTTTGCGCCGGCTCGTAAACTCCGGGTTTAGCAAAATAGCTATTGATTAAATCCGCAATGTCTTGGACGAGGTCTTCCAGCCTGTCGAAATAGCGCTTGTCCTTTGTTGGGAGCACCTCATAGTCGAATTCGCGGATCCGTCCGCTCACGGGGTCCTGCTCATAGAATTGATAACCCAAGAGATCTTTAAGTGCGTCGGGATGTTGATCGAGAGGCACATAGGTCTTCATTACTTTCAAGATGCGAGATTTGTTCTTCAATCTTATGCCGCCGTTCTGACTGCACCGGTTAAGAAAATCGTTTAGCTCGCGGCGGCAGGAATCAGATTTCAGATACCTGGGAGTCAATACGGAAATCAACAATGCCGAGCCTGCTAATTGGATCACAATTGTTTCATTGAAGGCATCGGCACCGGTCAGTTTGGGATCACGCCAAATCTTTGGGGTTTGCCCTAGCAGCATCGCCAAACGTTGTTCAAGTCTTGTGTGAAGGGCATCAATCCAGCCAGAGGTTGGGCCGGAAAGCGATGCATTATCAATATGCGCGTAGCTTATAAAAAGATGGTTTTGGAACTCCGAAAGAGTAGCCATTTAGGTCGCCACAAAACGGGAATAGATGGGAGAGTATTGTGCCATTAGAATCAGAAGCATTGCAAGGATTATTGCATCATTGCATCCGGGCCGACGCATGTAACTTGCTATATGCAAGTTAGCTGTAGACAGGCGAGAAAGGGGTATCGAGAATCCTCTGAGGTATTTCGCCGAGTTGAAGGTTCCGCTGGTTGAGCGCAACCTAGAACACCTGCTGGGGGAGATTGTGCATAGACGGTTGAGAAATCCCCAGCGCTCGGCTTCTTCGCCGCTCATGCTGCGTCCGGTGAATAGCAGTTCGGCAGCGCGTCCTTGTCCAATTACGCGCGGCAGCAGGGCACATGCTCCCATATCGCATCCGGCCAGGCCGACGCGGGTAAACAGAAAGGCGGTCTTGCTGCGGGCCGTGCCAAATCGCAGGTCGGAGCAGCGACGCCGGCGCCGACGCAAACACCGTCGATGGCCGCAATTATAGGTTGCGGACAGGCACGCATTGCCTTAACGGCATTCCCGGTCATACGCGTGAAGGCCAGGAGCCCAGGCATATCGAGTTTGGTCAAGGGCCCGATAATTTCATGAACATCGTCGCCCGAGCAGAAATTTTCTCCTGCGCCGGTCAGGATAATGACATTGATATCGTCAGCTTCAGACATCGAGCGAAACAGCTCACGCAGCTCGGCATAGGAATCGAAGGTCAGGGGATTCTTGCGGTAAGGCCGGTTGAGCGTGATGAGCGCGATTCTGTCCTTTGCCTGAGATTTGAAATGCCGCCCTTCGTAGCCTGCCAGCGATTTGCGAGTCAAGGGAAGAGATTGGTTGCCATCGGACAGACCTCGCATTGGCCTGCCAAACGTAACCGGGGTAGACTCGTTCCTCTTTGGCGCGGAAAGAAAACCCGCCCTTAATATACTGCATGGCCTTTTCCAAGGAGACTGCAGGCGCGGGAGTGATGAGGAGATGAATGTAATCGGGCATGACCACGAATTCGTGGAGCAAAAAGCGGCGCTGCTTGCGATTTTGTTGCATGACGTCAATCAGCAGCGCGGCCATGCGGTGAGATTGAAGAATGGCCTTTCATCCATCGGTGACGGAAGTGACAAAAAATGTGCGAATTTCCTGAGGAGCAAGTCGCATCGGAGCGGCAGGGGCTGAAAGCCGTCTTCACCAACCCAGCTGCAGTCGAGGGAGAAAATTTGCTTGACATTGCACTCTATAGAATCACCCGATCACCCGATTCCGTCCGTTGCCCGAACCCCCAACTTCTTATAGAATCGCTGGTTCCTTTCTGCATCCTGACGTCGGCTGTAGAACCAATCCAACATGAAAATTCACGAGTACCAGGCAAAAGCAATCCTGTCGAAATATGGTGTCGCTGTGCCGCGCGGCGAGATGGCCCTGAGCCGCGAAGAGGCTGAGGACGTAGCGAAGAAACTGTTCCACCAAAAAGTTTCAGGTGTGGTGGTCAAAGCTCAAATCCATGCCGGCGGACGCGGCAAGGGCGGCGGCGTCAAGGTCGCGAAAACCCTTGACGAAGCCAATACCTGGATCGAAAAGATTCTGGGCATGAGGCTCGTGACGCACCAGACCGGGTCGGAAGGCAAAATTGTCCAACGCTTACTGATCGAGGAGACCTTGCCCATCGAGCGTGAACTCTACCTGGGGATCGTTGTGGACCGTGTGACCGCGCGGCCGGTTTTCATGGCTTCAGCAGCGGGCGGCATGGAGATCGAAGAGGTTGCAGCCAAAGACCCCAAGGCCATCCTGAGGGAGTCGATTGATCCAGTCATCGGCTTCCAGCCTTACCATGCGCGCAAGCTGGCGTTTGGCCTGGGCTTGAAGGGCGAGCAAATCAGTGAGGCGACCCGTTTCATGACGGGCCTCTACAGAGCATTCGTCGATACCGACGCTTCGATGTGCGAGATCAATCCCTTCATTACGACGACCGACGGCCGGCTGTTTGCCTTGGACGCCAAAATCAACTTTGATGACAACGCGCTTTTCCGTCACAAGGACCTCAAAGAGTTGCGCGACATCACGGAAGAAGATTCGCTGGAAGTTGAAGCCTCCAAGTACAGCCTGAACTACATCAAGCTCGATGGCAACATTGCCTGCATGGTCAACGGCGCGGGCCTCGCCATGGCTACGATGGATATCATCAAGTACGCGGGGGGCTCGCCTGCGAACTTCCTGGACGTCGGTGGGGGCGCCAACGCCGAGCAGATTCGCCATGCATTTGAGATCCTGCTGAGCGACAAAAATGTGAAGGCCCTGCTGATCAATATTTTTGGCGGCATCCTCCGCGTCGATACACTAGCCAATGGCGTGGTGGAAGCGGCCAGGGCGACCAACATCAAAATTCCAATGGTGCTGCGCCTGGAAGGCACCAACGTGGAAGAGGGCCGCCAGATTCTCAAGAATTCAGGACTCAACTTTACGGTTGCTGCAAACATGAAAGATGCCGCAGAGCGCGTGGTTGCGGCGGCCAAGGGGCAATAATTTATGTCGGTGCTCATTGATAAATCCACCCGGCTTATCGTTCAAGGCATCACCGGGCGTGAGGGTACATTTCATGCTCAGGGTTGCGCCAAATATGGGACCCAGGTTGTCGGCGGGGTCACGCCCGGCAAAGGAGGCACGATCCATGAGGGTTGGCCGGTCTTCAATGGCGTCCTGGAAGCTCGCGAGAAAACCGGCGCGAACGCCACGGTAATCTTTGTCCCGCCGCCTTATGCCGCGGATGCCATCATGGAAGCGGTTGATGCGGAAATACCTCTGATCGTCTGCATCACCGAAGGAATCCCGGTGCTCGACATGGTGCGCGCCTACGAGTTTCTGAAAGCCAAAGGGAAATCGCGGCTCATCGGTCCGAACTGTCCTGGGATTATTTCTCCGGGAAAGTGCAAGATCGGCATCATGCCCGGCCACATCCATAAAGAGGGCAATGTCGGAATTGTCTCGCGCTCGGGCACTCTGACCTACGAAGCTGTCTTTCAGCTCACGCAACGTGGCATTGGGCAATCGACAGCGATCGGTATCGGCGGCGACCCGATTATTGGGACTAATTTTCTCGACGCGCTCCAACTCTTCAATGAAGATCCGCAGACCGAATCGATCATCATGATCGGCGAAATTGGAGGAAATGCCGAAGAAATTGCTGCCGAGTACGTGAAAAAATACGTCAAGAAGCCGGTCGTGTCATTCATAGCCGGCCAGACCGCGCCCCCTGGACGCCGCATGGGCCACGCCGGCGCGATCATCTCCGGAGGCCACGGCACCGCCGCAGAAAAAATGAAGGCATTAGAGAGCGCCGGAATCGCCGTCGCCAAATCACCCGCAGTCATTGCCCAAACACTGATTGAGCGGACAGGCATGGCAGTTGCGCGCTAGCGAGTTTGATTCAATGAAAGTTTTGCAACCTGCCAATTGGAAACGCCCTCGAGGTTACTCCAACGGAGTGGCCGCGAAAGGACATGTTGTCTTTATCAGCGGCATGGTGGGATGGAATGCTCAGGAAGAATTCACCTCTGTTGACCTCGCCGGACAAGTACGTCAGGCATTGGCGAATATTGTGGAAGTGCTCTCCGAGGCCAATGCTAAGCCCACCGATATTGTCCGCATGACGTGGTATTTGATCGACAAGCAGGAATATCTGGCTGCGGCAAAAGAAATCGGCGCTGCCTATCGTGAGATCATCGGCAAACATTATCCGGCGATGACTGTAGTACAGGTGTCAGCGCTCCTTGAAGATAAGGCGCGAGTAGAAATTGAAGTCACTGCGGTAGTGCCGGAATGAACGGCCCGCATGAAGTTTGAGTTTTCTGCAGTTCTTTGGGGTCAATCTCCTGCTCTTCTGCAGCCCCAGCTTCTTTGCCCCGACTCTCGCTCGGTATTATGAACAAAAAGGCGACCCCGGAAAGAGGGTCGCATTTTTTTGTTACCCCGTCGACTCGAACTTTTACTTCTTGTCGTATTGCAAGGCCTGGCGCAGTTGCTTGAGGGCATTGTCAATGGCCTCAATGGCTTCTACGCGATGGCCGCCGAAATCATGGGCCGCGGTCTGCAGTTCTTTCTTGGCCTCTTCTAGCTCATGGATGGCAGCCCTGATGTGCGGATGCCGCTCGTTCTTCTCTTTCTTTTCCTGGTTCGGGAGCGGCGCGCTGGCTGTCATCATGGCAGGTGTCGCGCTCATCAATCCAAGGACTACAGTCATTGCAAAAAGTTTCTTCAGCATATTTTGTGTCCGTCCTCCTTATGTGACGGTAACTCTATCAACCCAAAGTGTAAAGAAAGTTTTCGACTGCGCTACATAATATTTAACATGAGAAAGCTCCATCCGATAGCCTTTCTCAAACGTACTTCTATTACGTCAGTAACCGTCCTACCAATCAGGAGGTCGCCATGAAATACCAAATTGAAACCCGCCAATCCTCCTTTCCAGCGGAGCAGTAAGCGACGCCGAGGATATCCTTCTGAAACACAGGTAAAACGAGGTCGCCGGATCGTTCACGGCGATAAAGAGCTCGTGGAAAAACTAGGACGCAACGACCTGTGTCCTTGCCAATCCGGGAAGCGCTTTCAAGAAGTGCTGCATGTCAAGCGGCCTATTTGATGGCAGCCGGCGGAACTACTTTTTTCCGTTCGTAACGAGCCTAAACGGGTGTTGGCGCAGTATTGCTCCAAACTCATATAACCAGGAGAACACTATGTACCTACGATTTGTAATTGGACATATCGATGAAGACTCCGAGAGACGGCTTGGAGTGTTCCACGCGGCAGGCGATCTTTGGCGGGCAGGAAAGCTGTATCCCTATGAAGTCGACCATTATTTCTCGGTTCGCGCGTGGTTCAACTACTACCTTTGACCGTCCAACGCGATTTACGGCGGCCAAACGTCCGTATTATGGCAGAAAGCAACGGGGACTTTCGTGGTTCAGAGATAGCGCGCATTTCCATCTCGCAAAAATCCGCGAGATGGTAGCGATTTTAGAAAACCATAATGTTGCGGTCTGAATGTTGAAGGAGCGTCGCGTGGGCTACATCGTCTACGAAGATGCTTACCAGGTCGTTGCAGAACCGTTTGCCGACATGCGGTGCTGACTCCAGACAGCTTGTCATCCCGAAAGTCTACCCGCGCAGCGCGGGTAGACTGGAGGGACTTCGCGTTCTTCTTAACTATTCATCATCTTTTTCCGCCGCTTGTGCTTCTTCACGGAGGCGGCGGATTTCTTCCAGCCGTTGAGCAAGCAGTTTTTCGCGGCCTTCTGAGGTTGGGTGATAGTAGCGGCGTCCGCGAAGATTGTCAGGGAGGCAGTCCATATCGGCAACCTTTGTTTCCAGATCATGGGCGTATTGGTAGCCTTTGCCATAGCCGACTTGTTTCATGAGCCTGGTCGGGGCATTGCGGATGTGCAGCGGAACCGGTTCGGCAGTGGTTTTTTCTACATCTTCGAGAACTGCTCCGTAAGCTGTGTAGAGGGCATTGGATTTGGGCGCTAACGCCAGGTAAGCCACGGCCTGCGCCAGAGCCAGGGCAGCTTCGGGCATGCCCAGGAATTCGATGGCGTCCTTGGCCGAGAGGCAAAGATTCAACGCTTCAGGAGCGGCCAGGCCGATGTCCTCGCTGGCCATACGCACTACGCGACGGGCGATGTAGAGCGGATCTTCGCCGGCCTCGAGCATCCTGCCAAGCCAGTACAGAGAAGCGTCAACATCGCTGTTGCGCACCGACTTATGGAGAGCAGAGATCAGGTTGTAATGCTCTTCGCCGGATTTATCGTAGAGCAGGATGCGCTTTTGCAGCGTGTCTTTGAGGATCTGATCGGTGATCTCGCCGCCCTGCCCTGCGGTGGCAGTGGCAACTTCGAGCACGTTGTACGCAGCACGGGCATCGCCGCTTGAGTATGCGGCAATCTGCAGCAGGATCTCTTCTGGGGCGCGCACGCTCATGTTGCCCAAGCCTCGTTCGCGGTCTTCGAGGGCGCGCCGCAGGAGCACGATGATCTGGTCTTCCGTGAGCGGCTTGAGAATATAGACGCGGCAGCGGGAGAGCAGCGCGCCGATGATCTCAAACGATGGATTTTCAGTGGTCGCGCCGATCAAACGGATGTTGCCCTTTTCTACATGAGGCAGGAACGCATCCTGCTGGGCCTTGTTGAAACGATGAATTTCATCAACAAAGACAATCGTGCGCGTGCCGTAGTGCCGGGCCTTTTCCGCCTCGGCCATGACCTGCTTGATCTCCTTGATCCCCGAGAGCACCGCTGAGAACTCGATGAATTCAGCCTTGGTGACGTGAGCGATGATCTGGGCCAGGGTTGTTTTTCCAACTCCGGGCGGTCCCCAAAAAATGATGGACCCGGGATCGTCGCGCTCGATCTGCATCCGCAAAGGCTTGCCGGGGGCGAGCACCTGTTCCTGCCCGACAAACTCATCGAGCGTGCGCGGCCTCATGCGGTCAGCAAGCGGACGAGCGCCTTTGTCGCGCTGGTCCGGGAGTGCTTGGAAAAGGCTCATCGGAATTGGGAAAGTGCGCCTGATGACGGATACGTGGTCACCCTGCCATAAACAACGCGCAGCGAGGTTTGACTTCGGCTCACCGCAGGGCTGCTTGTGTCATGGTTCCAACACATAAGACGCGCAGTTGTGTCTCTCCAGGGAGCCACAGCGATTCTGCCTCGCCTCGACGCAATTCCAAACGCATTGCTACGCGGTAAGAGCGCGTAGTGATGGCCAACTACCAGCGAGGTTCCCGAGGCTGGCGCGCGTGACCGCGATAATCATCGCGGCTGGAGCCGCGTCCACCGCGTGGGCCGCCACGTTCCATTTTAGGCCTGGCTTCGTTGACGGTGAGCGATCGTCCGCCGGAATCTTTGCCATTGAGCGCAGCAATTGCATTGTCGGCCTCGGTATTGTCGGGCATTTCCACGAAACCAAATCCGCGAGAACGTCCGGTATCGCGGTCTGTGACTACAGAGGCGGTATCGACTCTGCCGTAGGGTTCAAACATTGACCGAAGCTCATCTTCCGTCATGCTAAACGGAAAGTTGCCAACGAAAATCTTCTTCATGTTGCTTCCTTTGTGGCGCTATGCATTTAGGGTGTTCTCAGCAGAAATAGGCAGGCGAACAGGAGCGGCGTGTCTATCCGGTCGAGAGGACCATCTAACGCAGGCCTAATCATACCAGATCATCCAATTTTTTTTCGGCCAAGCGAATGCCAAGCAAGCCCGAAACCCAACAAAATGAGTTTGACCGAACTCTCTAAATGCCAGTAGAATTAACAATTCGGCTACTTCCGAAACAAATCCACAGAGGACATAACCAGCAAATGGCAAATCATTTTTCCGCGCTGAAGCGCGCCCGGCAGACTGAAAAGCGCACAGCGCAGAACCGCCTCAACAAATCCCGTTTTCGCACCGCTTTGCGTAAATTCCGCCAAGCTTTGGCTTCCAATGACTCAGCCCAGGCAAAATCACTGTTTCAAGATACAGTTTCCATGATTGACCGGGCGGCCAAGAACGGCGTGATCCACAAAAACACCGCTGGCCGGTACAAATCCCGCCTGAGCGCCCGCCTGGCCGCAGCAAAATAGTTTCTCGTTTTAGCAAATATGCCCGGTTCTCAAGCAGGACTCACCATGAGCCTGATGGCGATCGCCCAGGCTGCAAAGCATCCCACCGATTTCGGCATTCACGCTACACCGGCAGCTCTTCCTGCTGCCATTCCGCGACGCCCATCTTGGGTTCTTCCGTGAGTTGCATTACAAGCTGATCCAGAACCAGACGCTTACTCGGTGGGCTGGAGCGGAGGGCCAGATCGGCGCGAGCGACCAGCCGGATGGCGCGGGTGAGTTCACGGCGCGATTTGTAGCGCCGGGCCTGACGTATTACATCTTCCGCAGCAAATGGAGGCAGACGGAAGCCCTGCCACAGCGCTTGCCAGATGGCCCGTGAGTCGCGCACGTTTTTCTCCAGGATCACAAGCATCTGCCTGAACGTGCGGGCCAGTAAATAGAGATGTCCGATGGCAGCGTCTTCTCCGTCGCCAGACGACATCATCGCCTCCAGCACAGACAGTGCTCGGGCCTTATCTTTTTGCGAAATGGCGTCCGTAAGCTCATAGAGAGACCGCTGCTTAGCCGCCAAGACCAGCGTTTCAACATCGCCGAGTGTGATGCGCTTTTTTTCATTCACATAGAGGATCAGTTTTTCCAATTCGCGGCTGACCATCATCATGTCGGCGCCTAGCGCGTCCACCAATTCGCGGGCTGCATCCTGATCAATTTTTACGTTCTCTTTTTGGGCTGCTTCAATCACCCAGCGAACGCCGTCACCTTCTTCAACCCGTGCCAACTCCACCATGCCGCAGTATTCTCCCAAGGTTTCGCGGATACGCTCATAGCGGTCTTTATCGGTGAAGTCCATCCGCCGAACATCTGCCGGGATGCTGATATGGTCGGCCACAAAGATCAACACAGCCGCTGGATTCGGGTCTTTTACATATTTTTGAATCGCCGCAAACTCCTCCTCATGCGATCCGCGTCCGTACAGGTTTTTGACCCCGCGAATGAAAAATACCTGGAAAGGAGCCATGAGCGACGGCGTTTGTGCGCGGTCGAGAACCTCGGCAAGGCTGGTTTCGTTAAGGTCTAAATCGTTGACGCTGAATTCGCGCAAGTCCGCAGGTACGAGATGTTGAAGGAGCGCCTGGCGGCATTGGTCACGGAAAAAAGCCTCATCGCCAACAAAGACGTAAGCAGGCTTCAGCTTGCGGTTGGTTATCTCGGAGACGAAGCGCTCCGAGGGCGCAAAGCTACGCCCCGGCATCAGTAGGCCTCCAGGATGTCACTGACCAGCGTGCGAGCGAAATCGCGCGCCATCCTCTGCAAAGCCGGTGTCTCTTCATCGAAAAAGCTGGCAATCTCACGCGCCACCTGGTACTGCTCGCGAAAGGTATAGTTAGGATTCTCAAACAGCACCCGCCCGGAGCGATCGGTCAACGACACTTTCATGGTAACGGTCACGACCGCGCTGGAAGCCCGGCCAGTGTTCGCGTCATAAGTAAGAGGCGACGCCACTGCCGAAACCACGGAGCCGGTCAAGGTCGCATCGCTCGTATCCGAGGCATTATTCACTACCTGGAATTTTGTCCGGCTGATGAATTCGCGCACCACGTCTGCGGTAAGGATTTGCTCAATGCGATAGGTTTGAGTCTGGTTCTTGAACCCGGGAATGGCTATGGTTCGGACATTCGCAGGCAGCCGGTTGGCGCGGCCCACAGTATGGTAGCCGCAGCCCGCTGCGAGCAACACCAAGCCGAGCAGGCCGTATGCAAAATATTTTCTCATTGAACTTTTCCGTGGGGCCGCACCGCAGCCAGCGCGGTCGCACATTCCACCGCGGTAATGGCAGCTAGGCGAAGATTGTCTACCGCGGCCCACAGCCAAAACCCGTTTTCGTGCCACACATCGCGCCGCACCGCCACCAGGATCTCATCTTTGCCGGCAACATTCACATTGCTGGGCGAGTCTTCGGCAGCACGGGCAAGCTCCACGTGCTCACCGGCAATGGCCTGGGAAAAGTCGCCCACAGAGATCTTCTTATCGAGTTCGACGTAGACAGAAAAGGTGTGCGCGTGGAACACCGGCGCCTGCAAGAGCATGAGAGAAGGAATGGGAGCGCGGTCTTCCAGGAGCTTGCGGACATGGTTGCCGATACGATGTTCTACAGCTTCCAGGCTGCGCTTCGAGGCTTTTCCATAGCGCCCAATCAGATTAAAAGCGACTTGCGAGTCAAAAACGTCGGTGGGCATCGGCTGAAAAGAAAGCAGGTTGACAGTCTGTTCATGCAACTCGTCCATGGCTTTCCGTCCTTGCTCCGAAACCGGTTCAAGGATTGTCGCCATCACGCTACGAATCGGCGCAGCCTTCTGCGCCCGCAATACCAGCAAGCTCAAAACGGCCGCTGCCGGATGAGCTATCACCATGGCTGTCGACTCCAGATTCATCTGGGTCTGTTGCCCAAGCTCCCGCTGAACCCAGGGCGCGCAGATGGGCGCCTTCATCTCCGTGTCAAGAGCATAAGAAAGGTCGACAATGGCGCTTCCCGCATCCCGGGCCAGCTTCCAGTACAGCCGGGTGAAGTTTTCCTCCGAAGCGAAGAAAGTAAAATCAGTATTTTCCAGTTGGCCGCGCGTGACCGGCTGGATAAACGAGACTTCATCCTGCACCTGATCGAGTTGGCCCAACGATTCATCGTCGTCGAGCAGCTTGATGTCCATGGCAGGGAAGTTTTTTTCTTCCAGGACTTCCTTCAGCTCCTTGCCTTTGAGCGTGGCAGCACCCACGATGGCCACGCGAAACAGGTTGCCCCATTTCTGTCCTTCGAGTTTGTTCGGGTTCTCAGGCTTCATCTGGCTTCAGGTAGTTCCTTGTAAGCATTTTCCACCCGGCGACGGCGCAAGGCATATAAGAATCTCGTGAAGATACCGCTCGACATATAGCTCATAGCGATGATTAGCAGCACGTACTGCGAAAAGAACCAGATCAGGGCGATGCCGCCGCAGACGAACACCAATGTTTGAAAAGGATGTCCCCCGCCCAGGCGCAACTCTTTGAAGCTGTAGAATCGCCACGTACTCACCATCAAAAGGCCGGCCACGACGATGAGCAGAAGCCAAAAGGGCGCCAGCCACCATGACTCCAACGGCTGTCCCCGGGTGAAGTGAACCACCGAAGCCAGTACGCCTGCACCGGCAGGAATTGGCATGCCCACAAAATATTTTCGGTCCGGGCGTCCCGGATTTGAGGGCTGAGGATTGGCCTGAATGTTGAATCGCGCCAGGCGGCTTGCTCCGGCAACCAGGAAAATAAAGCTCGCCACCAGCCCTAACTGTTCGAGCTGAAAATGCAATTCGGGAAAGTGAATCTCGGGCAGCATCCGAAAGCCCCAAACCCAGGCGAGCAAGGCTGGCGCGAGGCCAAAGGTAATCACATCGGCCAGGGAGTCGAATTCGCGGCCAAAATCGCTGGCAGTGTTGGTCATGCGGGCGATCCGGCCATCCAGACCGTCTGCGATCACGGCGACACCAAGGGCCAAGGCCGCGTAGTCAAAATGACGGGCCATGGCCGCAGTTGTCGCTGGATCAAACGCCCGACCACCTATTGTTGCTTCTTTCAAGGCTTGTGCGATCGCGCCGCCCCGGAATGTCTGCGAGATAGCATAGTAGCCGGCGCCTATGTTGGCTGCCGTAAAAATCGAAGGCAAAAGGTGAATGCCTTTGCGGAAACGCCGCTTTCTTTCCGGAGGTTGATCGTCCCAGCGACGGCGGTAGGGCATTTATTGCACCACCTCGGAATGCTCTCCGATATGGGACATAATGATCTCTGGAACAGGGGCCTTGGCCAGAATAGAGATGCCGCCTTTGACGCGATCACCTACTTTAATCTGAACTTCGGCAGTGCCGGGAAAGATAACATCGGTGCGCGACCCGAACTTAATCAGGCCCACTCTTTCGCCTCGGCCAATTACATCCCCGATCTTTTTGGTGAAGACGATGCGCCGCGCCAGGATTCCAGCAATCTGTTTGAATACCACCGACATGCCTTCGCCTTCTACGGTCACGACATTCTGCTCATTTTGTTCTGCGGAAATCGCGCCCATGGCGTTGCCGAACTTGCCGGGCTTATAGACCACCTCTTTGATCAAGCCGCTGATGGGGGAGCGGTTCACATGGACATCAAAGACACTAAGAAAAATACTGATCCGAGTGCAGCGTTTACCGTTAAGCTGCGTCGTGGAAATATCGGTAACCTTGCCGTCCGCAGGAGAAACAATCAAACCGGGCTCAGCCGGGATCTGCCGTTCTGGATCGCGGAAGAACCACAGGAAAAACAAGCCTGCCAGCAATGGAAGCGCGATAAATGCATAAGCATTCAGCCACCAGAGCAAAGCCGATACCAGCAGCATTCCCAACGCGTAATAGATTCCGTCGCGAACCATCAGGAAAGATTATAACCATTGCCTATCGAATGTTCCCTACCAGCCGGAAGAAACGCCTTAATCTCCCTTTAACCCTTTGATTCCTCTTAGGATAGGGTTCTCTCTTTCCAGTTTGTGGCAACCTCCGGCGTGCAGGCAGCCTCTCTCCTAATGTGGCCCCTGGAATCTCCCCCGGAGGAAAGTAGCCAGTCTATGGAACCAAGAATTAAGCTGCCCTTCACCAATTTGCGTTCCGAACACCCTGAACGCGTGTCACTGCCTAGAAAGATCAAAATCCTCATGGTGGATAACGATCCGAGGAACCGAAAAGACAGGATCAATATTCTAAGGTCCCATGGGTTTTCTGCCTATCCTGCTTTGAATATGCAGCAGGCACTCAGCCGGTGCAAACCCGGCTCTTATGACTTGATCGTTGTGAACGCTCGCGACGAAAAAGAGCAGGCCCTGCAGTTCTGTAACGAGATCAAGAAACAGACCCCGCAGCAACAATGTCTATTGATGACTTCTGCCGACGATGCCATTAACGTCGAAGGCACAGTCTCCGATAATCCACAAATACTGCTGGAGCGAGTGCAAGCCATGTTTCCAAAACAGGCCACTGCCTCGGAGTCCTCCATGGCTGCTTAGCAGCAATGGAATGTGAATATTAAATACTGATAAGGTGGAGCGCAGCCGGCCCGGCTGCGTTTTCTCCATCGGTCTAGATACCTCGGCCTGACTGAACGCTAACAGCCGGTTGCTGCGTACTCTGCTCTACCAGAAATTCCAGGATGGTCCTTTGTGTTTCCTGGGCCCGGTCCGTCGTGAAGATGTGGCTGGCGTGGTGGAGCATTACCAACCGGGCACCTGGGATCTTTTGTGCTATCAGCTTTCCATTGCCTGCCGGCACCAGACGGTCGGATTCGCCATGAATCACCAGAGTCGGGACGGCGATCTGTGTAAGACGGTCATACGATGACCAGGAAAGAATTCCCTGTAGCTGCGCGTTGTACGCTTCAGGGCGTGGAAACCACGGCCTGCGCACCGCCAAGTCTTCATCGATCAGATGCCGGGGTGTTGCAGGATCGTAGATAAACGGTATTGCGGCTTGGGCGGCCTCGTCCGGCGTCATAGAACCTCGCGCCATGATCATATCGGTGACCTCTGGTTCAGCGCGCACGGCGGTGGGTCCACCGGCAGCAGTGCAACCCAGAATCAACGAACGCACACGATTGGGATATTGCAGTGCAAATTCCTGCGCGATCATGCCGCCCATCGAGATGCCGAATACATGGGCGCTCTCTACACCAGCAGCATCGAGCACCGCGGCAGCATCGGAAGCCATCACAGCAATCGGATACGGACCCGGTGGCATGTCGCTCTGTCCGACGCCGCGATTATCAAAGGCGATCGTCCGAAACTTGCTCGATAAGGTTGGACGCGTGCGATACCACGCAGCCGAGGGATAGCCCAGCCCCATGATGAGCAAGAGGGGCTCGCCCGCGCCCTCCTCGTTCCAAAAAATCTTGACGCCCTGGTTGATGGTGATTGGCATGGAAAGCTCCTCTCGTCGGTGAGTGTCGATCATCCCATAAAAAAAGTCAAAATTAACCGCAAACGACGCCAAGAGCGCCAAGAACGCAAATGGAACCAGAGCAACCGCAGAGGGCGCAGAGGAAAACTAACATCTTTACCACAAAGGAACACGAAAAAAAACTCAAGGACACGAAGGAAAGCAAGAAAACTCTTCAATTTCTAAGCAATCGATTCTCCGTGCTTTCGGTGATAATAGTGTTTGTTGAAGCCAAGATTCGTGTTCATTGGCGTGAATTCGTGGCTCAAGGGACTCTAACCATGCCCACGAAAATGTATTCCTTTAGCCGAAACTGTCCGCGGGCTGAATGCCGGCTGCTGAGTGCTGAATGCTGCAAGGGAGCAACCCCATGAGAATCGTATGCCTGGGAGGTGGTCCTGCCGGGCTCTATTTTTCCATCCTGGCCAAGAAGGCCAATCCGTCTTGGGAAATCACTGTCATCGAACGTAACCGGTGCGACGACACCTTTGGTTGGGGCGTAGTTTTTTCCGATAAGACCATGGATGGCTTCAAGGCAGTCGATGAGGAGACGCACGCCGAAATCACCAAGGCATTTCGCCATTGGGATAACATCGATGTCCACTTCAAGGGCCGCAAGCTTACCTCTGGCGGCCACGGCTTCTGCGGTATCGGCAGGATCAAGTTGTTGCAGATCTTTCAGCGCCGTGCAGCCCAACTAGGCGTGAGACTGGTTTTTCAAACTGAGGTCAGCTCACCCGATCAGTATTCCGCGGACTATGACTTGGTGATCGCCTCCGATGGTGTCTCTTCTGTAACTCGCAAGAGATATGAAGAGATCTTCAAGCCCAATATCCAGGTGCGGCAGAATCGCTTTATCTGGCTGGGCAGCAAGATGAAGCTTGACGCCTTCACCTTTGATTTCAAGGAAACCGAATGGGGCTGGTTCAACCTTCATGCCTATCGCTTTGATGAAGATTGGTCCACCTTCATCATCGAGACCCCGGAGAAGAACTGGCTCAAAGCCGGCATCGACCGGATGGAAGCCGAGCAGTCCATCGGGCTCTGTGAAAAATTGTTTGCCGAACGGTTGGGCGGCAATCCTTTAATCTCCAACGCCCGCCACCTGCGTGGTCCTGCAATGTGGCTCAAGTTCAACCGCATTTTGTGCGAGAAATGGTTCCACAAAAATATCGTGCTGATCGGCGATGCGGCCCACACCGCGCATTTCGGTATCGGCTCGGGAACCAAGCTCGCCATGGAGGACGCCATCGCCCTGGCCCGAGTTCTTACCGGTCACGACCGCGACATACATAGCGCTCTGCAACTCTACCAGGAAGAACGCGAGGTCGAAGCGCTCAAGCTTCAGAGCGCGGCCCGCAATCGCATGGAGTGGTTCGAGCAGGTGGAGCGTTATGTGCATCTTGATGCCGAGCAATTCACCTATAGCTTGCTTACGGGAAGCCAGCGTATTGGACACGAAAACCTCAAGCTTCGCGATGCCACTTACGTAGATAGTGTCGAGAGATGGTTTGCCGAGCGCAATGGCATCCCTGGTTCGCGGCCTCCGATGTTTACACCTATCTCCATCCGTGGCGTCACGCTCAAGAACCGTGTGATCGTCTCGCCCATGGCCACCTATATGGCGGAAGATGGTATGCCAACCGATTTCCACCTGGTGCATCTGGCTTCGCGGGCTATGGGTGGCGCAGCCATGGTCGTAACCGAGATGACTTGCGTCTCGCCCGATGCTCGCATCACTCCAGCGTGCCCAGGGATGTGGAACGATAAGCAGCGCGACGCCTGGAAGCGCATTGTAGATTTTGTCCACAAACAGACCGATGCCCGCATTGCCTTGCAACTCGGCCACGCCGGACGCAAAGGATCGACCCGGCGCGGGTGGGAGGCCATCGATCAGCCACTGGATTCAGGCAACTGGCGGTTAGTTTCCGCCTCTCCGCTGCCTTATATAGAAGGAGTCTCGCAGACTCCGCGTGAAGCCACGCGCCACGACATGGACCGCATCAAGGCCGATTTTGTGGCAGCCACGTTGCGTGGGATAAGCGCCGGTTTCGACTGGCTCGAGTTGCATTGTGCTCATGGATATCTGCTTTCGAGTTTTATCTCGCCGCTCACCAACCAACGTACCGATGAATACGGAGGCGCTCTTGAGAATTGCTGCCGCTTTCCCCTAGAGGTATTCCGGGCCATGCGCGATGTTTGGCCAAAAGAACGTCCCATGAGCGTGCGCATCTCCGCGCATGACTGGGTCCCCGGCGGCCTGACGCCCGAGGATGCTGCAGAGGTCGCGCGCCTCTTTAAAATAGCCGGCGCAGATGTGATTGACTGTTCCTCCGGCCAGGTGAGCAAAGCCGAACAGCCAGTCTACGGGCGGATGTTCCAGGTCCCCTTCTCCGATCGCATCCGGAATGAGGTCGGCATTGCGACGATAGCGGTCGGCAACATCTTTGAAGGCGACCACGTCAACACCATCATCGCCGCCGGCAGGGCCGACCTGTGCGCAGTTGCGCGTCCCCACCTGGCCGATCCTGCGTGGACGCTGCACGAAGCCGCCAAACAAGGCTACGCCGATATCACCTGGCCCAAACAATACCTGAGCGGCAAGCAACAACTCGAACGCAACATTGCGCGAGCCCAATTGCTCATGCAAGTGTAGAGAGCACTCCGAAGACTTATGAAATTGTCAAAGAACGCAGCCTTTCTGACCGCCTTTTCGGCTAGCACCACAGGGCAGGCCCTGGGCGCCGCTGGGTTCAGTTCAAGCTAAATTTGCGCTTGAAAAATCGAAGGCGTTGAGAACAATGAGTTTCTCGTTTTTCTAACCCCCAATTTGTGCCAACCTGACCCACATTTTTGCCAACCTGAGGCCCGTTTTTGCCAACCTGACCTCCGATCTTGCCAACCTGAGCTTGACTTTTGCCAACCTCATTTTCATTCGGGTAAATTCGTAAGGCATGGGGCATCCGTGAGCAAACATGGGACCTGAAGGAACAGTACTCTGGACCAAATGGCTATGCGGCTGTCCATGGGTAATGGCCGAATTGTTCGCTCCATTGGAAGATGCCCCCAAACGCATGATCCTATGGATAAAATGTTCTGTCAATAGGGATTATTTCGTTTGTTTTCAATAAGATACTCTTAATTTAGTAGTATTGTTATGGTCCATACCATAGTAGTATTACTGTGGCTCTAAAAACGACCATAGAAATACTACTCAGTGGTAGGCTTGGCTTCTGGTCGCACCTCTATCGAAAAACCGTTCATTCATGGGATCCGCTCCAAAACCGGAGCTGCGCAGGTCCCATTCACTAGTCCTCTGACCGAGTGAAAATGGGAATCTCGTACACTATGTCGCTGGCTTCGCCAGCTCTTCTTCTTGCCTGACTCTATATCGACAGCTCGCTGTGGGCTAGAAGAATGTCGCCAGCTTCGCTGGCTGATCGTAAAATCAGGCGGTCAGAGCACTAGAAGCCAAGAATAAGGAGACTCCAATGCA